>CBRG010000110.1 GCA_000470535.1 Streptomyces sp. AW19M42 | reverse complement strand
GCCGAGGCCGGCGTCGCGCGCGCGCCGGGGATCGCGGGACAGCCCTCAGGTGAGCAGTTCGCCGTGGAGGGCGAGCGCCAGGCCCGCTTCCGCGCTGTCCGCCCGGCCCCGGTCGAAGGCCCGCTGGTAGGCGGCGTCACCGACTGCCTCGCGGGCCTGGCGCTCGCAGGCCTCGCGCAGCGGGCCCAGCTCCGGGGTGCCGCGCTGCGGGTGGCCGACCATCCGCCAGTAGAGCTGACCGGTGCCGTACACCCGGGCGGCGTGGGCGCCCTCGCCCTGGGCGGCGACCGCGGCGGCCAGGATGTCCAGGCCGAGCGCGATACCGAAGCTGTCGCGGAGCCGGTGCTTGCCGGTGAGCATGGACCGGGCGTGCGCGGCGGCCGCATCGGCGCGGCCCTGGAGGAGGGCGATCAGGGCGAGCTGGTAGTCGACGTAACTGCGGGTCCAGCACTCGTCCATGGCCGCGCAGGCCGCGCGCAGGACGGCCGCGGCCTCGGCTGCCTCGTCCAGCCGGCCGAGGCCGGTGAGGGCGAAGACGGTGATCAGGTGGCAGCGCAGCCGGTAGGTCGATTCGAGCGGGGTGCCGGCCTCCGTGCTGCGCAGCACCCGGTCCACCTCGCGCAGGCTCAGTTCGGGCCGGCCGACCATCAGGTGGGTGAGACCGCGCAGGTACGCGGCGGCGAGGACGCCCTCGTCGGACCCGTCCTCGGTGGCCGCCCGTACGCACTCCTTCCCGATCCGCTCGGCGGCCGGGTAGTCACCCTGGAGCATCACGCAGATGCCGAGCACCCACAGGGCACGCGTGCGGTGCGGGCCCTGTGCCGGGCCGACGTCCAGGGCGCGCTGTGCGTATGCGCGGGTCTGCGGCAGGTGCCCGCAGCAGCACCAGAAGAAGCCGATCCGGCCGGCCATCTCCTGGGCGGCGGCGGTGTCGTGGGTGAGCAGGTGGTCCAGGGCCGCGCACAGGTCGGCGTGCGTGTCGGCGATGCGGTGGTACCAGCTGATCTGGTCGTCGCCGGTCCAGCCCGCATGGGCACTGCGGGCCAGTTGCAGGAAGCAGGCGGCGTGCCGGTCGGCCGCGGCGCGTTCCTCCCCGAGTTCGGCCAGCCACATCCGGCCGTACTCGCGGATGGTGTCCAGCATCCGGTGGCGGGTGCCGTCGCGCACGACGACCGATTTGGCCACGAGCCCGCGCAGCGCCGTGGCCACGCCGTCCCCGGTGAGCGGCCCTCCGGCGCAGATCTCGCGGGCGGTCGCCTCGTCGAAGTCGCCGCGCAGCACGGTCGCCCGCGCCCAGAGCAGCCGTTCCAGCGGGGTGCACAGCTCGTGGCTCCAGCCGATGGTGGTGCGCAGGGTGCGGTGTCGCTGCGGGCGGATCGAGTCGTCGGCGAGCAGGTCGAGTCGGGAGCCGATCCTCAGCGCGATCTGCTCGACGGTGTGCCGGCCGGTGCCCGCCGCCGCGAGTTCGATGGCGAGCGGGATGCCTTCCAGTCGTCGGCAGACCTCGGCGGCGGCCTCCGCGGTGCCCGGTTCGTCGAACCGGGTGCCCGGGGCGGCCGCGGCGACCCGGGCCCTGAACAGCGCGAGGGCGTCGGCCGCGCCGTCGACGGGCAGCGGGTCCACCTCGACCAGCTGCTCGCCCTTGATGCCGAGGGGCTGTCTGCTGGTGGCGAGCACCGTGAGTCCGGGTGAGGTGGTGAGGATCTCGCCGAGGAGGTGAGCGCAGGCGGGGCGCAGATGTTCGCAGGAGTCCAGGACAAGCAACAGCCGCTTGTCCGCGAGCCACTCGCAGAGCACGTCCATGGGCAACCGCAGGGTGTGGTCGCTGAGCCCGACCGCGTCGGAGACGGTGGCGAGGAGCAGTCCGTCGTCGTGCAGCGGGGCGAGGTCGGCCCACCAGACACCGTCGCGGTATCCGGGTTCGGCGCGGCCGGCCGCGCGGACCGCGAGGCGGGTCTTGCCGACCCCGCCGGAGCCGGTGAGCGTGGTCAGCCGACGGGTGGCGAGGGCGTGTTCGATCCGGCCCAGCTCCGTCTTCCGTCCGACGAAGCTCGTGGTCTCCTCGGGGATGTAGCTCACCATCGTCACCGTCGCTGAACAGGTGGAGAGGCCGGGAGCCCGGCCCCCGGGCCCGGTACGGCACCGGGGCCGACGGCGCGGCTGCCGGTACGTACGGGGTCGGGGCCGGGACCGGCCGGGTGGAGTGGGGAGGGGACGCCCGGGAGTGTGATGTTGCGACTCTCCCCGGCGGCTGGCCTCACGGTAGACCTGTTGTGGTCAGTGTGCTGAGAACACCGCCACTGTGCGTCCCGGAACGGTGAAACTTCCCGAACTCCTCTCATAGGTCGCCTTCTTGACGGTAGGATCCGCGCCCGCCGCCTGGACGGGGTGCAGGGTGTAGTTCCGGCCCGCCGCGGCGGTGATCTTCTGGGTGGTGGTGCCGGGGGTTGCGTTGAGGACGACCACCAGCTTCCCGAGCCGCATGGTGATCACTCCCGGGGTCTCGTTCCTGCCGGAGAGCGGGAAGGAGAGCGCGGACTGCACCTGCCCGGCGGTGGAGAGGCCGAAGTCCTTCTCGGTGGCGCGGATGGTGAGCAGGTCCCGGTAGGCGGCCGAGGCGCCGTTGATCTGCGCGCAGCCGGGGCTTACCGACGGGTTGGTCAACAGCGGCTTGGCGTACGGCCACTTGGCCTCGTTGTCTGCGGCCGGCGGCAGTCCTCGGCCGAAGCCGTTGCCCGCGCGGCAGTCCCAGTGCAGGGCGTTGAACCAGTCGCCGCTGTCGAAGGAGTTGCGGTCCAGCGACTTGGAGCGCAGCAGGTCGGTGCCCGCCTGGGAGAGCGAGGGTCCCTGCGAGAGGGTGGCCGTCGCCATGGCCAGGACCTGCGTCCTGGCCCGCTCCGCGGCCGGGGTGCCCGCCGGGAGCTTGAAGGCGAGCGTGTCGTAGAGCGTCTCGTTGTCGTGGGCGTCGGCATAGGCCAGCGCGTCGCCGGGGGCTGCGGCGTATCCGGCCGGGGCCCCGTTGTAGTCGATGTCGGAGCCCTTGACCGTGGTGCCGGAGCTGTCGGTGAAGGTGTACCCGGCGAGGCTGCCGGTGAGCCCGACCTTGATCAGGTCCTGGTAGTGCAGCAGTCGGGCCTTCTGCTCGGCCTTCGTACCGTTGTGGGTGGAGGTGTTGGGGTCGGTGTAGAGGCCGGTGGCGAAGCCCTGCACGCCGGGGTCCTCGTCGAACGGGGAGCCGCCGCGCACGGCGTCGCGGGCCCGGTCGGAGAAGGTGGCGATGCCGCTGCCGGCCATGTTCTTCTGGGTGGCCTGGACGAAGCGGGCGTCGTCGGCGATCTCGCCGAAGTTCCAGCCCTCCCCGTACAGGATGATCTTCTTCCCGTCCACGCCGTCCTCGGCGGTCGTCAGGGCGTCGAGGGCCTTGCGGACGGCCAGGATGTTGGCCTTGGGGTGGTGTCCCATCAGGTCGAAGCGGAAGCCGTCGACCTTGTACTCCTTGGCCCAGGTGACGATCGAGTCGACGACGAGCTTGCCCATCATGGTGTTCTCGGGCGCGGTGTTGGCGCAGCAGGTGGAGGTGGCGACGGTGCCGTCCTCCAGGAGCCGCTGGTAGTAGCCGGGCACGATCCGGTCGAGGACGGACTTGTCGTCCTGGCCGGAGGCGACGGTGTGGTTGTAGACGACGTCCATCACGGTCCGCAGGCCGGCATCGTTGAGCCCCTGCACCATCTGCCGGAACTCGACCGTGCGCCGGGTGCCGTCCGGCTCTGAGGCGTACGAGCCCTCCGGGACGGTGTAGTGCAGCGGGTCGTAGCCCCAGTTGAAGCCGTCCTTCGCGGCGGCCTTCACCACGCAGGCCTGCTGCTCGGCGGAGTCGGGGGCGTAGACGGACAGCTCGCAGGCCGGCTTCTGCTGGTCCTTCTTCTTCTCGGGAATGGTGCCGATGTCGAAGGCGGGCAGCAGATGGACGTAGCTGGTGCCCGAGTCGGCGAGCTGCTTGAGGTGCTTCATCCCGTCGGAGCGGGGGTCGGTGAAGGCGAGGTACTCGCCGGGGTGCTTGGAGGTGGGGTCCGCGATCGAGAAGTCGCGGATCTGGAGCTCCTGGATCTGGGCGTCGCGCAGCGGCACGGCGGCGGGCTTGCGCAGGGTGCTCCAGCCCCTGGGCGCGAGCTTCGCGTCGTCGAGGTCGACGACGAGGCTGCGGGTGGAGTCGGTGGTCAGGGCGGTGGAGTAGGGGTCGGTGACCTTGTTGGTGACGAGCTTTTGGACGGTGGGCGCCCAGACCTTCACCACGTACCGGTAGGTCTTGCCGGTCCAGTTCTTCTTCCCGGTGACGGACCAGACGCCGGTGCGGTCGTCGCGCCGCATCGGTACGGCCCTGCCGTCGAGTTCGAGCGAGGCGGTACGGGCGGTGGGCGCCCAGACGGAGAGGGTGGGCGTGCCGTGCCGGAAGACCGGTCCGAGCGCGGCGCCGCTCGCCGGCTTCCCGTAGAGGTCGTCCAGCACACCGGCGCTCTGTACCCCGGTGGCGGCGAGCAGGGCGCCATTGGCCGCGCGCTGGGTGGCGATCAGCTGGCCGCGCAGGGCGTCACGGACCCGGTCGCGGTCGCGGGCGTCCACGGTGAACGCAGGGTAGTCCTTGAGGTGCGGGTACTTCGCCTTCTGCGCGTCGGTCAGCGCGGACGGGCTGAGCCGCAGCCACCGCCCCTCGTCAAAGAGCGCGCCGTCGACGACGGAGATGCCGCCGCCCGCTGCGTAGACGAGCTGCTGGCTGGTGGCCTCGGTGGCCTTCACCTTCCAGACGACGGTGTCGGAGTCGATCCACTGCGCCTCGGCCTTGGTGAGGTCGGGGGTGGGGACGCCACCGGTCTGCGGAAGCAGGTATCCCGCCGTGCCGCCGAGCATCCAGACCTCGTGGCCGTAGCTCGCGATGTCGAGTGACTGGTCGCTGGGCAGGTCCTTCTCGTCGCCCCGGTGCAGGATGTAGCTGAGCGAGGTGGCCCCGTCGGTCAGCGGGACCTCGAACGTGAGACCGGAGGCGTCCTTCTTCACCGGCTGGAGCGGCTTGGACCAGTCGGTGGGCTCTGCGGCCCCGGTCCAGGTGTGCAGCCCCCAGCCGTCGTAGTCTCCGTCGGTCCGGTAGTAGTGCAGGACGGCCTTGCCGGCGTCCTGGGTCGGGTAGGCGCCCTCGGGGGCGGTGCCGGACTGGCCGTCCTCGCCCTGGGCGATCCAGACCTGTCCGGTCGTCGCGAGGTCGACGGTGCGCTCCGGCCCGTCGGCGGTCCCGGCCTTCTCGACGGTGTACGGGACCGAGGTGGCCCCCTCGGGCACCTTGATCCAGGCGAACGCGCCGTAGGCGTCCCGCCCGGCGAAGTCCGCGGTGGTCTCGCCGGACCTGGCCTGCCAGCCGTCGTAGTCGCCGTCGGCGCGCTTGTAGTGGATGACGGCGTAGTCGCGTTCGACGGCGACGGGCTTCGCGGGCGGCGGTGCCTGCCCGGCGGTGGAGGAGGCGAGGGCGCTCGCGGTGCGCCCGGCGCGGTCGACCACAACGGCCTTGTACCGAAGGGGCGTTCCGGAGGCGGTCGCGGGGCTGAGGGTCTGGGTGACCTTGTACGGGGCGTGGTCGGCGGACCCGAGCTTGGTCCACTTCCCGTTGCCCTGCTGGGCGGCGAAGACGACCCGGTCGAGGGAGCCGCCGTCCACGTCCGCGGTCAGCTCCACGGTGCCGGTGGCTCCGGCGGCCGGGGCCTTCAGGGAGATCGTGGGCCTGGCGGCGGGTGCGTCCAGCGGCTTAGCGGCGCGGAGCACGACGCTGGAGAGGGCGGGGACCGTGACGGTGACCCGCTTGTCGGCGCCGCTGCGGACCGTGCCGGAACCGCCGTACAGGGTACGGAAGTCCATCCGGGCGGACTCGGTGGGCAGCTCGACGGTCCTCGCGGCCGTGCCGTTGTTGGCGGCCACGACGTACTCGCTGCCGCGCGCCGGGTCCGTACGGGAGAAGGCGTAGACGGAGCCCTCGGCGTACCGCTCGGTCTGCACTCCGTCCCGCAGCGCCGGGTTCTTGGCGGTCAGCTCGGACAGGGCGGCGATCGACCGGTAGAGCGGGTGCTTCGTGTCGTACGCGTCCGAGGCGTGCGTCCGGCCCGTGCCCAGCTCGTCGTCGTCGAGGTAGTCGGCGGTCTTCGAGGCGAACATGGTCTGGCGGGCGTCCTTGTCACCCCCGGCGCCCGTGAAGCCCTGCTCGTCGCCGTAGTACACGACGGGGTTGCCCCGGCTGAGGAACATCACCTCGTTGGCGAGTTCGGCGCGCTTGACCAGCTCCGCGTCCCCGGCCCCCGGGTTGTCCTGCTTCAGGAAGGTGCCGATGCGGCCCATGTCGTGGTTGCCGAGGAAGGTCACCTGCTCGTAGGCGTTGGCCTTGTCGGTGGTGTACCGGTAGTCATCGGCGAACACGGCGGCGAGCTTCGAGGCCGGGGCGCCCTGCGAGGCGTACTGGCGGGCCGCCTCCTGGAACGGGAAGTCGAGCGTCGCGTCCAGCCGCCCCTGGGTGACGTAGGGCGAGGTGATCGCGGTGTCGGCGGAGTAGACCTCACCGAACATGAAGAAGTCCTTGCGCCCGTGCTTTGCCGCGTACCCGTCGAGCGCGGTGGCCCACTGGGTCCAGAAGTCCAGGTCGACGTGTTTGACTGTGTCGATCCGGAACCCGTCGATATCGAAGTCGCGGACCCACTTCTCGTAGATCTTCTCCATCCCGGACACGACCTCGGGCCGCTCGGTCCACAGATCGTCGAGCCCGGAGAAGTCGCCGTACGTGGTGGACTCGCCGGCGTAGGTCGAGTCACCCCGGTTGTGGTACATCGTCGGGTCGTTGAGCCAGGCCGGCGTCTTGCCACCGGAGGTGACCGGCTTGTACGGGAAGGAGTCGGCGTCCACCTTCGCCATGCCCGCGGCATCGTCGAAGGGCCGGCCGGTCCGGTCCAGGTACGGGTAGGCGCCCTTGGGCTTGTAGGCGTAGGTCTTCTCGGCGTAGTCGACGGTGTCGGCGGTGTGGTTGGTGATGACGTCGAAGAAGACCTTCATGCCCTTGCCGTGGGCCTTGTCGATCAGCCTGGTCAGGTCGGCGTTGGTGCCGAAGTGGGGGTCGACCTGGGTGAAGTCGGTGATCCAGTAGCCGTGGTACCCGGCCGAGGCGTCCTTGCCGGTGCCCTGGACGGGCCGGTTCTTGAAGATCGGCGCGAGCCAGATGGCGGTGGTGCCGAGCCCCTTGATGTAGTCGAGCCGGCTGGTCAGCCCCTTGAGGTCGCCGCCCTGGTAGAAGCCCTTGTCCGTGGGGTCGTACCCGGTGTCGAGGCGCGAACCGGTCAGCCCGCCCTTGTCGTTGCCGGTGTCGCCGTTGGCGAACCGGTCGGGCATCACGAAGTAGAACTGCTCGCGGGTCAGGTCGTGGCGGGCCGGCTCGGCGGCCAGCTTCGCGTCCGAGGGCGCGGCCGGCGGCCTGGCCGCTGCGGCGGGCAGCGCCGGCACGAGGGCCGCGCACAGGGCGGCCGCGACGACGGCGGCGGCCGCTCTTCGCGCGGGCACGCGCGGGGACGGACGTATCACTCGGGTTCTCCTCGAAGGGGTGTACGAATAAGGGCCGGACGGGCCGGTGCGGCCCGTCCGGCGGATGGTGCGCAGGGGCTCAGCCGCGCCAGACGTCACCGGTCAGCGCGACCTTGCCGGAGGCCGGCACCGTGGCCGAGCGGTTGGCGCCGCTCTCCCAGGTGACGTTGCCACTCGCGTCCTTGCGGACGTACTTGTACGCGAACGTCGTACCGGCGGACAGGCTCACGTCGAGCTTCCAGACGGGGTACGTGGCCGGGTCCAGCTTCAGCGCTGCACCCGGGTTCCAGTTGCCGAGGGCGGACTGGTCGCCGGTCACGTAGATGTTCTGGCCCAGCTGGGTGGTGGCGTTGACACCGAAGGAGGCGCCGGAGGTGCCCGTACCGGGGTCGGTCGGGTCCGTCGGGCCGGTGCCGCCGCCGGAGCAGGTGCGGGCGCCGGTCTGGAGGGCGAGGGCCGTGTTGGCGCCGAGCGTGGCGGTGAACCGGCCCGAGCTGTCGACGGTGACACCGTTACCGGACTGGATGTCGCAGTAGTCACCGGCGGGCAGCGAGGTCTGGAAGGTGCGGCTCAGCGCGGCGCTCTCGTGGTTGATCGCGACGTACGCCTTGGAGCCCCGGCCAAAGGCGATCTGATCGCCGCCGTTGTCCCACCAGTTCGTGACGGCCTCGCCGCGGGCGGTGTTGCGGAAGCCGACCATGGAGGCGATCTCGCGCCAGGCGTGCTGGCACTTCCACCCGTCGCTGTAACAGGCGTTCACGGTACCGCCGTTGGGAGGCCCCGCATCCTTGTCCGACCACTCGTAGCCGGAGTGGACGTCGGGCGAACCGTAGGGCCAGGCCAGCATGAACACGCTGGCGAGCGTGTAGTCGGCACCGTCCTTGTAGCTCAGCGTGTCGCCGCCGCGCTCGGTGTCGTGGTTGTCGACGAAGACCGCGGCCTTGGACGAGGACATGAAGCCCCAGCCCTCACCGAAGTTCTTGAGGTTGGCGAGGTTCTCGTTCTTGAAGACCTGCTTCAGGCTGCGGGCGTAACGGAATTCCTGGACGTCCCCGGTGCCGGCGTACTCGTCGGGCGAGACGGCCTCACCGGCTCCGTATATCGCCTCCTGCTTCCAGTAGACCCCGGCGTTGCTCAGCCGGGACTTGATGTTGGCGAGATCCCCGGCGGGAATGTGCTTGGCGGCATCGATGCGGAAGCCGTCGACGCCGAGCGAGAGCAGGTCGTTGAGGTATCCGGCGATCTTGCCGCGTACGTACTCCTCACCGGTGTCCAGGTCGGCCAGACCGACGAGTTCGCAGTTCTGGACGTTGGCACGGTCGCCGTAGTTGCTGATCTGCGACTGGCAGTCGTTCATGTCGTTGACCGAGTACAGGCCGGGGTAGTCGTACTTGCCGTACGAGGACCCGCCGGTACCCGTGCCGGAGCCGGCCGACATGTGGTTGATGACCGAGTCGGCCACCACCTTGACGCCCGCGCTGTGGCAGGCACTGACCATGCCGGCGAAGGAGGCCCGGTCACCGAGCCGTCCGGCGATCCGGTAACTGACCGGCTGGTACGAGGTCCACCACTGGCCGCCCTGGATGTGCTCCTGGGGCGGCGAGACCTGTACGTACCCGTAACCGGCCGGGCCGAGGGACTCCGTGCACGCCTTGGCGACGGAGTCGAACTTCCACTCGAAGAGAACCGCAGTGACGTCCTTGGCGCCCGGAGCGGATGCCTGCGCGTTCGTGGCGGGGACCACGAGGGCGGCGGCGCCCGCTATCAGCGCGAGCGCGACAGACAGGGGTCTGCTGGCCATTGTTTCCTCCTGCGGTGGGGGAAATACGGGTGACGGTTCAGCCTCGTCCGGCAACGCACCCTGCCCACAAGACTCCTGAAGGTTCTTGCTGCAAGAATGCAAACCTTGCCGCGGGGAGACCGTACGAGCCCACCAGGACCCGGTCAACCCTTTCGACACGACCCGCTCACACCCTGCTCACATCCGCGAAATACCGCAGATTCCTTCCTGCAATGCCTTACGCAAAACATTGCAGCCCTGTTACGTTTCTCCCGCTCCGGTCCGGTCGGCCGGGGGTCCCGTTACCCCGGGCCCCACGCGCCCGGCCGGCCGGACCGGTCACGACGTGGAGGGGCCCCGAGCTCGCTTTCCCCGCCGGCCCACCCCGGGCCGATCTCGGGGCTCTCCCGCGCGTGCCGGAGCGACAGGAACCACCGTTCGAACGGCTCAGACTGGGCTAACTAGACTGACTTTCCATGTGGCCAGGACAGCAGTCGCCCCCCGAACAGCCGAACTCCCCGAACTCCCCGAACTCCCCGAACGGGTACAGCGGTTCGAGCCCCACGCAGTCCGGCCGGCCGAGCCCCGACTGGCACGCCGCACCCACGCTCGGTAAGGGCGCCCCCGAACCACCTCGCCGCTCCCGGAACCGGCCCACCGTCGCCATCGTGGCCGCATCCGCAGCGGTCGTCGTGGCATGCGGGGTGACCGGCGTCCTGGTGCTCCGCGACGGGAACGAAGAGGCCGACGCGAAGTCCGTGACGACGAGTTCGGCAGGCCCCGGCGGCAAGGCCCGGTCCGCGGCCGAGGACGGCTCCGGCCCCCTCGTCCCCGGCTGGAACACGGTGGTGAACGCCCAGCGCGGCATCACGTTCGACGTACCGGCCTCCTGGGCACGCCAGTCCGCGAGCTGGGTCAGCTACGTCGCGAAGGACGACGACCCCGAGGAGAAACCGCTGGTCGCGATGATGGCCCCGGCGGTGCTCAAGGAGAAGTGGTGCACGTCCGACGACGACAAGAGCGGCACCGAGGAGGACACCCCGCTCGCCTCGACGGGGACCACCGGAGAAAAGAGCTCGAAGAGCACCGCGGAGGCCGCGCAGGACACCGCGATGAACTGGGTCTACGGCGCCTACACCCAGCCCGACAGAACCCGCCTGACCATCGGTGAGCCCGAGTCCTACCGCACGAAGACGGGCGTCGAGGGCAGCCTCGTGACCGTCACCTCGTCCGGGAAACCGGCGAAAGGCAAGTGCGACGGCGACGGCAAGGCGGTGACGTTCGCCTTTAAGAACGCGAAGGGCGCCTTCGTGTCATGGACCTACGTCGGCGCCCACGGAGTCCCCGACGAGGTCCCCGACACCACGATCCGCAAGATCCTCAGCACCGTACGCCTCTTCAAGAAGAGCGACGGGCAGGACTGAGGGAGGTAGAGCACGGTGTCGCCGTCGCCGGTCGCGCGGCGGACCAGGAGTTCGCCGGAGGCGTTTCGGCGGGTGCCGTCCTCGTAGTCGTGGTTGAGGCTGATGCCACCTCAATAACTGGCATTTGCCAACGAGAAGCGACGATCAGGAACCGTCCGGAAGGCCGTCAGTAGCCCAACCGGAAGAAGGGAGCCGCGCCCGCGTCAGGCTCCCCGCATCGCAGACGCCACCGCCGCCGTCGATCCCCGTACCACCAGCTCCGGCTGGAACACGTACTCCGTGCGCTGGACGGGGCTGCCGGCTATCTCCTCCAGGAGGGCGCCCACCGCGGCCGCCGCCATCGCCTGGACGGGCTGGCGGACCGTGGTCAGCGGGGGGTCGGTGAACGCGATGAGCTGGGAGTCGTCGAAGCCGACCACGGACACGTCGCGCGGCACCGCGAGGCCCCGGTCGCGGGCGGCGCGCACCACGCCGAGCGCCATCAGGTCGCTGCCGCAGACGATGCCCGTGCAGCCCCGGTCGAGCAGGGCGCCGGCCGCCACCTGACCGCCCTCCACGCTGAACAGGGTGGAGCACACCAGGAGTTCGGCCTCCGAGCGGTCCATCCCCAGGAGCGACACCGCCGCGTCCACGAAGCCGTCCCGTTTGCGGCGGGAGGGCACGTAGCGCTGCGGGCCGATCGCCAGGCCGACCTTGCGGTGGCCCAGTTCCGCGAGGTGGCCGACGGCCATGCGGACGGCGGCGGTGTCGTCGGGTGAGACGAACGGGGCGCTGATCCGTTCGTTGTAGCCGTTGATCAGGACGAACGGCACGCCTCTGTCGGTCAGCGCGGCGTAGCGCGCCGGGTCGGCCGAGGTGTCGGCGTGCAGTCCGGAGAGGAAGACGATGCCGCCGACGCCGCGTTCGACGAGCTGCTCGACGAGTTCGTCCTCGGTGGCGCCGCCGGGCAGCTGGGTGCAGAGCACCGGAGTGTAGCCGTGGCCCGCCAGGACCTGTTCGACTGACTGCGCGAACGCCGGGAAGATCGGGTTGGTGAGTTCGGGCGTCACCAGTCCGATCAGTCCGGCGCTGCGCTGCCGCAGCCGTACCGGGCGCTCGTAGCCGAGGATGTCGAGCGCCGCGAGCACCCGCTGACGCGTGGTGTCCGCGACGCCCGGCTTGCCGTTGAGCACCCGGCTGACGGTCGCCTCGCTGACCGAGGCCTGTCCGGCGATGTCGGAGAGCCTCAGCGAGCTGCCGGCCCTGGGCGGGGGGACGGTCACACCGTCCACCACACCGTGGTGTCGGCCGGCAGCTCGATCTCGGCGCCGGCGGTGGTGACCGGGGCGCTGGACAGCAGGACGGTGCCGCGTAGGGGGATGCGGACGGCGGCGTCCGTGGTGTTGACGGTGCAGACGAAGCCGGGACGGGCGAAGATCAGCAGCCCCTCGGGGGCGTCCAGCCACTCCACCTCGGTGCCCGCGCCGAGTCCGGGGTGCACCCGGCGGGCGGCGATCGCGGCCCGGTACATCTCCAGGGTGGAGCCGGCCTCGCCGGTCTGGGCCTCGATGCTGAGCTCGCCCCAGCCTGCGGGCTGCGGCAGCCAGCTGCCGCCCGTACCGAAGCCGTACGAGTTACCCTCGCGGGTCCACGGGATCGGCACCCGGCACCCGTCGCGGAAGCCGTCCTGGCCCTCGGCGCGGAAGAACGACGGGTCCTGGCGGGCCTCGTCGGGCAGGTCGGTGACGTCGGGCAGGCCGAGCTCCTCGCCCTGGTAGACGTAGGCGGAGCCGGGCAGTGCCAGCATCAGCAGGGTGGCCGCGCGGGCGCGGCGCAGGCCCAGCTCGCGGTCGCCCGCGGTGCGGATCTGGGTGCCGAGGCCGGGCGGGTTGGCGAACCGGGTGGCGTGCCGGGTGACGTCGTGGTTGGAGAGCACCCAGGTGGTGGGGGCGCCGACCGGGCGCATCGCGTTCAGCGAGGTGTCGATGACGGCGCGAAGTTCCGCCGCGTCCCACGCGGTCGCCAGGTACTGGAAGTTGAAGGCCTGGTGCATCTCGTCGGGGCGCACGTAGTTGGCGGTGCGCTCGACGGTCGGGGTCCAGGCCTCGGCCACGGCAATGCGGTCGCCGGGGTACTCGTCGAGGATGGTGCGCCAGCTGCGGTAGACCGCGTGCACGCCGTCCTGGTCGAAGAAGGGCAGTACGCCGTCGCTGGTGCCCAGCAGCTTCAGCTGGTCGTGGCTGCCCAGATCAGGCAGGCCCTCGGCCTTGACGAGGCCGTGCGCCACGTCGACCCGGAAGCCGTCGACGCCCATGTCGAGCCAGAAGCGCAGGATCGAGCGGAACTCGTCCGCGACGGCCGGGTGCTCCCAGTTGAAGTCGGGCTGCTCGGGCGCGAAGAGGTGGAGGTACCAGTCGCCGGGCGTGCCGTCCGGGTCCGTGGTCCGGGTCCAGGCCGGTCCGCCGAAGATGGACTCCCAGTCGTTGGGCGGGAGTTCGCCGTTCGCACCCTTGCCGGGGCGGAAGTGGTAGCGGTCGCGCAGGGCGGAGCCGGGGCCCTCCGCGAGCGCGCGCCTGAACCACTCGTGCCGGTCGGAGGAGTGGTTGGGCACCAGGTCGACGATGATCCGCAGGCCCAGGTCATGGGCGTCCCGGATCAGCGCGTCGGCGTCCAGCAGGGTGCCGAACATCGGGTCGATGGCCCGGTAGTCGGCGACGTCGTATCCGGCGTCGGCCTGCGGGGAGGCGTAGAAGGGGCTGAGCCACACCGCGTCGACGCCGAGGTCCCTGAGGTACGGGAGCCGGGCGGTGACGCCTGCGAGATCGCCCATGCCGTCGCCGTTGCCGTCGGCGAAACTGCGCGGATAGACCTGGTAGATCACCGCGTCCTGCCACCAGCCGGTGCGGTGGCCCGGGGCGTCGGTGGACGTGCCGGTGGAGGGGGCAGCGAGGTGCTGGGTCATGTCGTCCCTGGGTGTCTGGGTGGGGAGTGGCGCCGGGACCGGGTCGGGATGCCGGCGCCACCGTGACTGGTGCGTGCGGGTCGTACGGTCGTGCTGCGCGGACGTCAGCACCCTCCTGGCTCAGCCCTTGACGGCTCCGGCGGACATGCCGGTGACGAGGTGCTTCTGCGCGAACAGGAAAACCAGGGCCGCGGGTATCGCGATGAGCACGGACGCGGCGGTCATCGGACCCCACTGCGCCCCGTAGCGGTTGACGAACAGCTGGAGCCCGCCCGCGAGGGTGAGGTTGTCCTCCCCGACCATGAAGGCCGAGGCGTACGCCACTTCGCCCCAGGCGGTGATGAAGGAGTAGAACGCGGTGACGGCGAGTCCGGGTTTGGCCAGCGGCAGGATGAGCCGCCAGAACGTGCCGAACGGGGTGAGGCCGTCGACCTGCCCCGACTCGTCGATCTCGCGCGGGATGGTGTCGAAGAAGCCCTTCATCATCCAGGCGCAGAACGGCACCGAGATGGTGAGGTAGGTGATGACGAGACCGGCGGGCTTGTTGAGCAGGCCCATGGTCGCCATGATGTTGTAGATCGGCACGATGAGGACGGCTACCGGGAACATCTGGGTGATCAGCAGCGTCCACATCAGTCCGCGCTTCCCGGGGAAGCGGAACCGGCTGACGGCGTAGCCGGTGGAGGCGGAGACGATCACACCGACGAGTGTGGTGAGCCCCGCGACGACCACCGAGTTACCGAACCAGGTCAGGAACTTCGTGTCCTGGAGCAGGTGCGTGTAGTTCTCCAGGGTCGTCTCTTCGAAGAAGCTCGTGGTCGTCGCGAGCTGCGCGGGCTTCAGCGAGG
Organism: Streptomyces sp. AW19M42; assembly: GCA_000470535.1. Lineage (GTDB taxonomy): Bacteria > Actinomycetota > Actinomycetes > Streptomycetales > Streptomycetaceae > Streptomyces. The sequence goes on along the minus strand of CBRG010000110.1, from coordinate 50,915 downwards.
TGAGCAGGACCCACAGCACGGGGAAGACGGCGATCACGGACGCGATGATCAGCGTCAGGTGCAGTGCGGTGGAGGCCAGCGGCGAACGCTCGCCGCGCGGCCGGACCTTGGGCGCGGAGTGCCGCGCGGCGGGGGCGGATGCCGTGGTCACCAGTCATCTCCCTGGGTGCGGAGGACTCGCCGGTACACAGCGGCGAAGAGCATCAGGAGTACGAGGATCAGCACGCCCCACGTGGAGGAGAGCGCGAAGTCGCGCGGGCTGATCTCGAAGGAGAACTTGTACGCCTGCGTCACCAGGATCTGGGTGGCGTCCCCGGGTCCGCCGCTGGTCAGCAGGTAGATCACCGGGAACATGTTGAAGGTCCAGATGGTGGAGAGCAGGATCACGGTGGTGGAGACCGGCCGCAGTCCGGGCAGCGTGATGTGGCGGAAGCGCTGCCAGGCGCTGGCGCCGTCCATCTCGGCGGCCTCGTAGTGCTCGCTGGGGATGGACTGGAGTCCGCCGAGGAGGGCGACCATCATGAACGGCACACCGAGCCACACGTTGACGGCGATGACGGAGATCTTCGCCCAGGTGGGGTCGTTGAGCCACGGGATGCCGTCGAAGCCGCTCCCCGAGAGGATCCTGTTGAGCAGCCCGCGGTCCTCGTTGTAGAGGAAGCGCCAGGCGAAGACGGAGACGAAGCCGGGGATGGCCCAGGGCAGGATGAGCGCCATCCGGTACGCGGAGCGCCCGGCGATCCGGCGGTTGAGGATGTTGGCGAGCCCCATGCCGAGGGCGAAGGTGATGGCCACACAGGAGACCGTCCACACCAGGGTCCAGCCGAGGGTGCCGAGGAACTCGTTGCCCGTCAGTACGTCGGTGTAGTTGTCCAGACCCACGAACTCGTACGTCGCGGGGATGTGGTTGACACCGATGGACCGCTCGACGTTGCGCTCGTTGGCGTCGGTCATCGACAGGTAGATGCCGCGGACCAGCGGATACCCGATGATCACGCCGATCACGACGACGACCGGGGCGACCATGGTCCAGGCGTACCAGTGGGTCGACAGCGCCCGCCGGATGCGGCCCGGGGGCGTGGGGTTGCCAGTACCGCGGCTCCGGCCGCGGGCGACGGTGTCGTCGCCCGCGGCCTTCGCCACCGACTGGCTGGTGTGGACAGCCATCAGCCGGCCTGCCTTCCTGGGTTTACTTCCAGCCCTTGAGGAGCTTGCGGTAGGAGTCGCCGGTCGTCTTGACGGCCTTCTCCGGGGAGGTCTGTCCGGTGAGGACCTTCGTGTACTCGGTGACGAGCGGCGCGAAGAGGCTGCCGGTCTCCGGGATCCAGGGGCGCTCGACGGCGCTCTCGACGACGGGCTTGAAGAAGCCGACGATCTCGTTGTCGACGACGCTCTCCTGCGCGTAGGCGGAGGTGCGGGTCGGCAGCAGGTTGAGCTCCTTGGTGACCTGGGCCTGGGTCTTGACGGAGGTCATGTAGTCGACGAAGGCGTAGGAGGCGTCGAGGTTCTTGGAACCGGCGTAGACGGCGAGGTTGTGACCGCCCTGCGGGGCGCCCTGTGCGGCGGAGCCGGCCGGGACCGGGGCGACGCCCAGGTTGGCCTTGTCCGTGAACTCCTTGCCGGTGTAGGTGTCGGCGACGGCCCACGGGCCGTTGATCATCATCGCGACCTTGCCGTCCTTGAAGGACGACTGCATGTTCTCCCAGCCGTCCGTCGCGTCGGTCTTGGCGGCGCCGGAGCCGACGAGGTCCTTGACGACCTTCATCGCCTTGACGCCGGCCGGGTTGTCGATGGTGACGGACTTGTTGGAGGCGTCGACCATGTCGCCGCCCTCGCCGTACAGGAAGGACAGGAACCAGTACGCGTCGTCGCCGCGCAGGTAGAGGCCGGTCTTGCCGGTCTTGTCCTTGATCTTCTTGGATACGGTCTTCAGCTCGTCGATGGTCTTGGGGACCTCGACGCCGGCGTCCTTGAAGATCTTCTTGTTGTAGAAGATGCCCATGGAGTCGATGACCTGCGGCACCGCGTACGTCTTGTCCTTGTACTTGGTGGACGCGGCGGCCTGCTTCAGGAAGTCGTCCGCCTTCTGGAGGGCGGGGGTGCCGTCCAGCGGGGCGAGGTAGCCGAGGTCGGCGAACTCGGGCGTCCACGCGACCTCGGAGCGGATCACGTCGGGGGCGCCGGAACCGGACTGCGCGGCGTTCTTGAACTTGTTCTGCGCGTCACCGAAGGGGACGTTGACGTACTTGACGTCGACCTTGGGGTGCTCCTTCTCGAAGCCCTCGGCGATCTTCTTGAAGACCTTGTCCTCGCTGCCCACGGTGGAGGTGTCCCACCACGTCACGGTTCCGGAGAGCTCGCCCGAGCCCTTGGAGGTGCCGTTGGAATCGTCGTCATCGCTGCCGCAGGCGGTCGCCGCGAGCGCCAGGGCCGCGACCAGGGCGGTGGCCGTTATGCCACGTCGCATCTGAACTCCTTCAACTGCCGTACCGCTCCGTCGCGGCGCCGGGTCGACGTGAACGTAACAAGGATGAAAGAAGGCCGAAAGAGTTTGCGGAAGATTTCTGCAAGCTCCGGCGATCGTTACATTCGCGTGTCCTCACGGTTGCCGTCAAGCCCCTTGACGCGAGGCCCTGACCCCCGACAGGGACTGGCCACTGCCCATGATTCCTTAGTGCGACGATCTGACTGCAGCCCACAGACCGGACCCGCAAGACTTTGCAAGATATTGCCGACGACTGCTGCGAGATGGGCCATGTGCGGGGTCACAGAGCGGTCCCGCGGCCGCCGGAGTCCGATTTCTGTGCATGGTGGGCAATCCGACCCGCTCCCGGTACAGTCCAGTCCCATGACCGCACGGCTTGCCGATATCGCAACTCAGGCGGGGGTCAGCGAAGCGACGGTCAGCCGTGTACTGAACGGTAAGCCCGGGGTTGCCGCTGCCACCCGCGAATCCGTCCTCGCCGCGCTCGACGTCCTGGGCTACGAACGGCCCGTACGGCTACGCAGGCGCAGCGCGGGCCTGGTCGGTCTCATCACGCCCGAGCTGGAGAACCCCATCTTTCCGGCGCTCGCCCAGGTCATCGGACAGGCGCTGACCCGGCAGGGCTACACCCCGGTGCTGGCGACCCAGACCCCCGGCGGCTCCACCGAGGACGAGCTGACCGAAATGCTGGTCGACCGCGGGGTCTCGGGAATCATCTTCGTCTCCGGGCTGCACGCCGACACCTCGGCCGATATGCAGCGTTACGAGCAACTGCGCGCCCAGGGAGTCCCCTTCGTACTGGTTAACGGTTTCTCGCCCAAGGTGCAGGCGCCGTTCATCTCACCGGACGACCGGGCCGCGATGCGGCTGGCGGTGACGCACCTGGTCTCGCTGGGTCACACCCGGATCGGACTGGCGGTCGGGCCCAAGCGGTTCGTCCCCGTGGTCCGCAAGATCGAGGGCTTCCACGCCACGATGCGGGAGCAGTTGAACCTCACTCCGGACGAGGTGGAGGGGCTGATCCAGCACTCCCTCTACACGCTGGAGGGCGGCCAGGCGGCCGCCTCCGCGCTGATGGAGCGGGGCTGCACGGCAGTGGTGTGCGCGAGCGACATGATGGCGCTCGGGGCGATCCGGGCAGCTCGCAGGCTCTCCAGGGACGTGCCGCGCGATCTCTCCGTGGTCGGCTACGACGACTCCCCGCTCATAGCGTTCACCGATCCGCCGCTGACCACGATCCGGCAGCCGGTGACGGCGATGGGCCAGGCCGCGGTGCGTACGCTCCTTGAGGAGATCGGCGGCACACCCGCCCCGCACAGCGAGTTCGTCTTCATGCCCGAGCTGGTCGTGCGCGGTTCGACGGCCGCGGGCCCCGGTCCGGACGCGGCGTCGCCCGCCCCGCCCGTCCAAGGATCCCACGCACACCCGTAGTCCGCAGGACGTGCAGGCCGCTCCCGACCGGAGGATCATCGGGCGGAGGGGGCAAATCTGGCAGACTCTGTGCCTATGGGTGAATTGAGCGTGAAACGACAGGAAGGCCGTACGGAGGCCACCCCGTCACCCATCGTGAACGAGGCGGCTCCCGAGGCGAACACGAAGCGACCCGGCAACGTGAACCGGCTGCGCGGACTGCGCGACCGCACCCTGGCAGGGCTGCGTGGTCCGCGGTCCCCCAGAAGGCCACGTCTCTGGTTCGAAATCCTGCTGATCGCGGTCAGTTACTGGCTGTACTCGCTGGTGCGCAACGCCGTCCCCGAGCAGAAGGCGGCGGCCCTGGCCAACGCCGACTGGATCTGGTCGGTCGAGCGGTTCATGGGCATCGCCGTGGAGCAGTCGGTCAACCACGCGGTCAACTCGGTGACATGGCTGATCGTGTCGATGAACTACTACTACGCGACACTGCACTTCATCGTCACCATCGGCGTGCTCGTGTGGCTGTTCCGCCGCCACCCGGGCCGCTACGCGGCAGCCCGGCTGGCCCTGTTCGCGACCACGGCGGCCGCGCTGGCCGGCTACTACCTCTACCCGTTGGCGCCACCCCGCCTGATGAACGGCAGCACGTTCATCGACACGGTCATGGTCCACCAGACCTGGGGTTCGATGGCTTCGGGCAACTTCAAGAACATGTCGAACCAGTACGCGGCGATGCCGTCGATGCACATCGGCTGGTCGCTGTGGTGCGGGCTGACCGTGTTCGCCCTGGCCTCCGCGCCCTGGGCTAAGATCCTGGGCCTGCTCTACCCGGTGGTCACCCTGATGGTGATCGTGTCGACCGCGAACCACTTCTGGCTGGACGCGGTGGGCGGCATGGCCTGCCTGGCCTTCGGCTACGCGGTGTCGTACGCCTGGTACGGAGCGCTGCCGCACCATCTGCCGAGGCGGATTCCCCCGAAGGACGCCGGGCGCGCCCGGCTGTACGCGCTGTCCGTCCACCGGGCGAAGGCCGCGGTGGGCCGGAACTGACGGACCTGGGCAAGCTCAAGCCCCTCCGGCGGTTGAGGAGCGGGGCCGGGGCGGAGCCTGGGGACTCGCCTCACACCGCAGCCCCGTAGAACCGCTCGTCCACCACCGCCCGCGCCCGCCGGGTGATCCGCCGGTAGTCCTCCAACATGTCACCGGCATGACCGGGCTCGTACCCCAGGTAGCGGCCCACCGCGGTCAGCTCCCGCGGGTTGGACGGGAACGTGTCGCCCGGCCTCCCCCGTACCAGCATCACCGCGTTGCGGACCCGGGTCGCCAGCACCCACGCCTCGTCCAGCGTCTGCGCATCCTCGGCGGAGATCAGCTCCGCCGCGCACGCCGCGGCCAGCGCCTCACGGGTCCGGGTGGTCCGCAGCCCGGGCTCCGCCCAGCCGTGCTGCATCTGCAACAGCTGGACCGTCCACTCGACATCGCTCAGCCCGCCCCGGCCCAGCTTCGTGTGGAGCGTCGGGTCCGCCCCGCGCGGCAGCCGCTCGGACTCCATCCGGGCCTTCAGCCGGCGGATCTCGCGGACCGCGTCCTCTCCCAGCCCCTCCACCGGGTAGCGAAGCGGATCGATCAGCTCGATGAAGTCGCGGCCCAGATCCGCGTCGCCGGCCATCGGCTGGGCGCGCAGCAGCGCCTGGCTCTCCCAGACCAGCGACCAGCGCCGGTAGTACGCCTCGTACGACTTCAGCGTGCGCACCATCGGCCCGGTCTTGCCCTCGGGCCGCAGATCGGCGTCGATGATCAGCGGCGGATCCGCGGTGGGCAGCTGGAGCAGCCTGCGCATCTCGGCCACCACCCGGTTCGCGGCCCGGGACGCCTCCTGCTCGGCGACGCCCTCGCGGGGCGCGTGGACGAACAGGACGTCCGCGTCGGAGCCGTAGCCCAGTTCCTGTCCACCGAAGCGGCCCATGCCGATCACGGTGAACCGGGTGGGGAGCGTGTCGCCCCATTCGGCGCGCACGGCGGCGCGCAGCGCTCCGGCGATGGTGACGGCGTTGAGGTCGGTGACCGCGGTGCCGACGCGGTCGACGAGCGCGCCCGGGTCCTGTTCCGCGGGGTTGTCCTCGGTGCCGTAGGAGCCGATGAGGTCTGCGGAGGTGGTCCGGAACAGTTCGCGCCGCCGCACGCCGCGCACCACCGCCACCGCCGATTCCGCGCCTTCGGAGCGTCCGACCGCTGCCAGCACCTCCTGCTCCAGGGCGTCCCGGCTGCGCGGCTTCAGCCCTTGCGGGTCGCCGAGGATGGTCACCGCCTCCGGGGCGCGGAGCAGCAGGTCGGGGGCGAGCCGGCCGGCCGACAGGACCCGGGCGAGGTTCTCCGCCGCCGCGCCCTCGTCGCGCAGCAGCCGCAGGTACCACGGGGTCTGGCCCAGCGCGTCGGACACCTTGCGGAACCCGAGCAGTCCGGCGTCCGGATCGGCGGAGTCCGCGAACCAGCCGAGCAGCACGGGCAGCAGGGTGCGCTGGATGGCGGCCTTGCGCGAGACACCGGACGACAGCGCTACCAGGTGCCGCAGCGCGGCCGCCGGGTCCTCGTAGCCGAGGGCTTCGAGCCGGTGCGCGGCGGCCTTCGTGCTGAGCCGGGACTCGCCGGGGGCGAGCTGGGCGACCGCGTCGAGCAGCGGCCGGTAGAACAGCTTCTCGTGCAGCCGGCGCACCACGGAGGCGTGCCGCTTCCAGGCCTGGTTGAGCTCGGTGACGGGGTCCGCGCGCAGGCCCAGCGAGCGGGCCAGGCGCCGCAGGTCCGGTTCGTCCTCCGGGACCAGGTGGGTGCGGCGCAGCCGGTAGAGCTGGATGCGGTGTTCCATCGTGCGCAGGAAGCGGTAGGCGTCGTCCAGCTGCGCGGCGTCCACCCGGCCCACGTAACCGCCCCGGGCGAGCGCGCCCAGGGCCTCCAGGGTCGAGCCGCTGCGCAGGGCGGTGTCGTTGCGGCCGTGCACGAGCTGGAGCAGCTGTACGGCGAACTCGACGTCCCGCAGTCCGCCGGGCCCGAGCTTGATCTCGCGGTCGACCCGGTCGACGGGGATCGTGTCGATGACGCGGCGGCGCATCTTCTGCACGTCGGGGACGAAGTTCTCCCGGTCGGCGGCCTGCCAGACGAGCGGCGAGACGGCCTCGACGTACTCGGCGCCCAGCGCGGGGTCGCCGGCCACCGGCCGGGCCTTGAGGAGCGCCTGGAACTCCCAGGTCTTGGCCCAGCGCTGGTAGTAGGCGAGGTGCGAGGACAGGGTGCGCACCAGGGGCCCGTTGCGGCCTTCCGGGCGGAGGTTGGCGTCCACGGGCCAGATGGTGCCCTCGACGGTGGTGTCGGAGCAGATCCGCATCATGTGCGCGGCCAGCCGGGTGGCGGCGGGGATGGCGGCGCTCTCCTCTGCACCGTCGGCGGGTTCCGCCACGAAGATGACGTCCACGTCGGAGACGTAGTTCAGTTCGTGGCCGCCGCACTTGCCCATCGCGATGACGGCGAGGCGGCACTGCGCGGCGTCCTGCGGCGCGGCCGTACGGGCGATGGCGAGGGCGGCCCGCAGGGTCGCGGTGGCCAGGTCCGCGAGCTCGGCGGCGGTCTCCGCGACATCCGTGGTGCCGCACACGTCCCGGGCCGCTATCGACAGCAGGCACCGGCGGTAGGCGACGCGCAGGGCGTCCTGGTCGTCGGCCCCGGCCAGATCGTGCTCGAACTCGGCCACTCCAGGATGCAGATCGGTTGCCTCGTACGTGACGAGGGCCTGCCAGTCGCGCGGGTGACGGGCCAGGTGGTCACCGAGCGCCTCCGACGCCCCGAGCACCCCGAGCAGCCGGTCCCGCAGCGGTTTGGCGGTGACGAGGGTGTCCAGCAGGATCTGCCGCTCGTCCGCCTCCTGCGCCTCCACGAGCCGTACGACGCCGCGCAGCGCGAGATCAGGGTCGGCGGTGGCCCCGAGCGCTTCGAGGAGGACGGGGTCGGAGCGTACGGAGGACAGGTCCGGCAGGTCGAGCAGCCGCTCGGCGACGGACGGGTCGGTGAATCCGTGTCGCAGCAATCGGGTGAACGTACTGCTCCTGCGCCCCGGCAACGTCGTCATTCCGTGCTCTCTCCTGCTCGCCGCCCGATCACGTTCCAGCCTTTACGAGCCTAGGGCCTGTCCGGCGGATCAGGGCTGGAAAGGGCGCGGTGTCCGGTGCGGTGCATCACAAGGCGCCGAAATATCCTCATCGCGGAGCGATTCGGACGTTTCAGCAACGCGGCGAGGTGCCGTGCCAGACACCGTGACCCCGGCCATGATCCGCCGGACAGGCCGTGGTCCCGCACCGATGAATGCGGGGCGGTCGCACAGTCTGTACTTCACCGGTACATCTCGTTCAGCACCCTTCTGGAGGCCCGATCATGTCCGCAGCCGAACCGCGCACCGAGCTGGACCCCCGCTACAGCAGCCCCGGCGCGGAGCCCGACCACTGGGCCGACGGGCGGGAACTGCTGTCCGGCGCCGAGCTGTACTGGCTGACGACGGTCCGGCCCGACGGCCGCCCGCACGTCACCCCGCTGATCGGGGTCTGGTGGCAGGGGGCGCTGCACTTCTCCACCGGCGCAGAGGAACGCAAGGCCCGGAATCTGGCGGCCAACGCCGAGGTGGTCCTCACGACCGGCACCAATACCTGGGCGGAGGGCTTCGACGTGGTGGTGGAGGGCCGGGCGGAGCGGGTGACGGACGCGGCCCTGCTGACGGTTCTCGCCCGGGCGTGGGAGGCGAAGTACGGGGAGTTCTGGCACTTCGACGTCGCGGACGGCGTGTTCGTGGGCGCTCAGGGCAACCGGGCGGAGGTCTTCGCGGTGTCCCCGCGCAAGGTCTTCGGCTTCGGCAAGGGCGACCGGTTCACCCAGACCCGGTGGCACTTCGCCTGAGCGACCGGGCCGGGCGGCCGTGCCCGCTCCCTCCTCAGGGGGCGGGCATGGTCCCGATCACCACGGTGGCGTAGAGCTCGTCGCAGGTGACGACGCGTGGGATCAGCCCGCTGCCGCCGACGGTCTCCTCGGCGAGGGCGGCCTGCCGCTCGCTCGTCTCGACCAGCAGGCTGCCCCCCGGCGCCAGCCATTGCGGCGCCTCTGCGGCCACCCGACGCATGACGTCGAGACCGTCGCCACCGCCGTCGAGCGCCACCAGCGGCTCGTGCACGCGCGCCTCCGCGGGGAGCAGTGCGACGTCCTCGGTCGGTACGTACGGCACGTTGGCGAGCAGGACGTCCACGCGCCCGCGCAGCGTGTCGGGCAGCGGCGCGAAGAGGTCGCCCTCGTAGACCCGGCCCAGCTCACCGAGGTTGCGCCGGGCGCAGCGCACGGCGGCGGGTTCGACATCGCAGGCGTGGAGTTCGATCCCCTCCAGCGCCGCGGCGAGCGCGGCGCCGAGCGCGCCCGTACCGCAGCAGAGGTCGACCGCCACGGCGGGTCGCGGGGCGAGCGCCACGGCCTGCCGGACCAGGAACTCGGTGCGGCGGCGGGGGACGAACACCCCGGGGCCCACGGCGATCCGCAGCCCGCTGAACTCGGCCCAGCCCAGGACGTGTTCCAGCGGAAGACCGGCGACGCGCCGCTCCACCATGGCGGTGAGCGCGGCGGGGTCCGCGGCGGTGGAGGCGATCAGCTCCGCCTCGTCCTCCGCGAATACGCAGCCGGCGGTGCGGAGTGCGGTGACCAGGGAGGAGCGGGCAAGCGAGGACAGCGGGACCGGCATGGAGCGGAGCCTTTCGGGAAAACGCCGATGGGTGCTCCGCGGTCGGTTATGTCCGGTCGACCACGCGTTGACGAGAGGCGAGCACCCAGCCTGATACAGCGGTGATGGGTCCCACCTCCTCGGTACGTCCCCGTGCGGGGAATCCTGCGGTACGTCCCCCTGTCGGGGGATCTTGCGTACATCCCCGTACGGGGGAACGTCACTTTACCCCAGTGGGGCCCGGCGCGAGCCGTCCCGCCGGCCGTCAGCGCTTCCGGGGCCGCCAGTCGTTGCCGCCGTCGATGAAGCGGTTGTGTACGGCCACCGACGTGTTGGCCGCCCGGGTGTGCCGCGCCTCGGCGCTGTGCTGCCGCTCGATCTGCTGCCCGTCGAAGTTGTCCGTGCGGCGGCGCCGGCCCTGCAGCGTCAGCTTCACGATCAGGAAGACGATCACGGCGAACAGCACGCCGAGCACTGCGAAGATCTCAGCCATGGCTCCCCCGTCCACCGCACTGCGGCTCTGTTCCCATTGTCGGTGATCGGACAGGTGCAGTCCACCGGAACCACGGGCTCCGGCCGGCTACGGATCCACGCTGTCGCGCGGCTGCCGTTCAGGCGCTGCTCAGCGCCCCCGTTCGCCGGTCAGGGGGCAGTTGGTCCCCGTGTAGATCGTGGGCATGCAGCGGTTGCAGTGGATGCACTCGGAGCGGGTGGCGGGGTCGCGCTCGATGCGGTGCAGCAGGTCGGGTTCGCGGAGCAGGGCGCGGGCCATGGCGACGAAGTCGAAGCCCTCCGCCATGGCGCGGTCCATGCCCTGGCGGTCGGTGATCCCGCCGAGCAGGACCAGCGGCAGTCGGAGTTCGGCCCGGAACTGCCGGGCGGCGTCCAGCAGGTACAGCGACCGGTACGGGTAGGTGCGGAAGAAGGTGCGGCCCAGCGCCCGGATCGCGAGGCGTTGCGGGAGCGGGAAGTTGGCCGCGAACTCGGTGACGGGGGCGTCGCCCCGGAAGAGGTACATCGGGTTCAGCAGGGAGCTTCCCGCCGTCAGTTCGAGGGCGTCCACCGAGCCGTCCGCCTCCAGCCAGCGTGCGACCTGGAGGCTGTCGTCCAGGGTGAGGCCGCCGGGCGCGCCGTCCTTCATGTTCAGCTTGGCGGTGATGGCGAGGCGGTCGCCCAGCGCGTCGCGCACCGCCCGGGTGACGCCCAGCGCCACGGCCGCGCGGGCGCGCAGGGAGCCGCCGAAGGCGTCGGTGCGGCGGTTGAGGCGGGGGCTGAGGAAGGCGCTGGCCAGGTAGTTGTGGCCGAGGTGGATCTCCACGGCGTCGAAACCGGCCTCGGCCGCGAGCAGGGCCGCCTCGGCGTGGGCCTCGACGACACGGGCGATGTCGTCGGCGGTGGCCGCCCTGTTGCGGCGCATGCTGAGCGGGTTGAACCCGGCCATCGGGGCGAGGGCGGGCAGTCCGTTGGAGCGGCCGTCCGCCACCGGTCCGGCGTGGCCCAGCTGGGCGCAGACCGCGGCCCCGGTGTCGTGTACCGCCTCCGTCAGCCTGCGCAGTCCCGGCAGCGCCTCGGGTCGCATCCACAGCTGGCGGCGCTCGGTGCGGCCCTCCGGGGACACCGCACAGTAGGCGACGGTGGTCATGGCGACGCCGCCCGCCGCCGGGCGCACGTGGTAGTCGATGAGCGCGTCGGTGACCAGCGCCTCGGGGGTGGCGCCCTCGAAGGTCGCGGCCTTGATCACCCGGTTGCGCAGCCTCAACGGCCCCAGCCGGGCCGGTGCCAGCACATCCGGCGCGCCACTCGCTGCTCCCGATTCGTCCGGCATGGCGCGCAGCATCGCAGAGAACTGACGAATAGTCAGTAGCGCTGCGGCCGCGGATCGCGTCCGAGCCCGCACGTGGTCACCGATGGCTCCGGGACGGCTGTGGACGTCAGGCGGATCGCGGCACGATGCTCACCGCGCGGTAGCTGTAGCCGTCCTGTTCGAAGCCGGGCGCTTCCCAGTCGAGGTCCACCCGCTGTCCGGGCGTCAGGGTGCGGAAACCGGGCGCCTGTATCTCGGCGTAGTGGCCGAAGCAGCCGCCGGGGGTCTCGGGGGAATCGAGCACGCCCCACCCTTCCTCGTCGCGCCACTCCCGAACCGTCGCAGTCACCATGGGCCGGATCATATGGCGACCGCCCGCGCAGGCCCGTGCGGGACTCCCACAACTGGTCCTCGTGAGCCACAACCATCAGTTGTGCACACCTAGACTGGACCGGTGGACACCGAAGCAATGCGCACGTTCGTCCGGGCGGCCGAACTGGGACGGCTGCAGCACGCCGCCGATGAGCTGGGCGTGACGCAACAGGCCGTCTCCAAGCGAATCGCCGCCCTGGAGCGCGAGCTGGAGGTCCGCCTGTTCACCCGCACCCCCCGAGGGGTGGAGCTGACCCTCGACGGTCAGGCGCTCCTCCCCCACGCACAGAGCGTCGTCGCGGGTGTCGATCGCGCCGTAGCCGCGGTCCGGCCGGGCTCCCGGGCCCCTCGGATCGACGTTCTCGGCCTGCGGAGCGCGCAGGCCGTCGTCCTGCACGACTACTGGCGGTCGCGTCCCGGAACCGAGCTGGACGTGGTGACCCTCCGGGTCAACGATCCGCGCGTGGCGGCCGCCGCCGTCGCGGCAGGCGATATCGACGCCACCTTCCGTAGCGTCACGGAGCCGGACGCGCTGCCGCCCGGCGTGCGGATGATCCACGCGTTCGACTCTCCGCTGGAACTCCTCGTCGGCCCGGGACATCCGCTCGCCGCCGCACGCGGCCTGACGCCGGCGCAGTTGCGCAAGCACCGGATCTGGGTGCCGGGCATCGCGCCGCTGAGCGAGTGGTCGGACTTCTACGACCAGCTCGCCACCGCGTTCGACCTGCGCATCGACGCGGCCGGGCCGCACTTCGGAGACGAGGTGCTGCTGGACACCCTCGCCGAATCCTCGGAGGTGGCCACCCTCGTCGGGGCGCGTGACCGGTACACCTGGCCGCCGGAGTACGACCTGCGTCGCATCCCGGTGGTGAATCCGGCTCTCGCGTACCCGCTGTCGCTCATCCTCCCCGTAACGAATCCCCATCCAGGACTCCGTGGGGTCATCGCCCACCTCGCAGACCTGCCGAGTGCCACAGCGCCGGTCTGGCGCCCCACCTGGGCAGCGTGACCGGCGGCAAGGCGGCCGTGCGGCGGCAGTGGTAACCCGGCCACCGTCCCGCCGCGCCCGGCACGACTTCGGGCCGACGGCGTCGCGCCGTCGGCCCGAAGTCACGTAGCGGCGTTCCGGCGCCGCCTGCCCACGCCTGCGTCTACAGCACCGGCAGCAGGTTCTTCAGCTCGAAGGCCGTGACCTCGCTGCGGTACTCCTCCCACTCCTGCTTCTTGTTGCGGAGGAAGAAGTCGAAGACGTGCTCGCCGAGCGTCTCCGCGACCAGCTCGCTCTTCTCCATCAGCGAGATCGCCTCGCCCAGGTTCTGCGGGAGCGGCTCGATTCCCATCGCGCGTCGCTCGGCGTCGGACAGGGCCCAGACGTCGTCGTCGGCGCCCGCCGGGAGTTCGTAGCCCTCCTCGATGCCCTTGAGTCCGGCGGCCAGCAGGACCGCGTACGTCAGGTACGGGTTGGCGCCGGAGTCGATGGAGCGGACCTCCACGCGGGCCGAGCCGGTCTTGCCGGGCTTGTACATGGGGACGCGGATCAGCGCGGAGCGGTTGTTGTGTCCCCAGCAGATGTACGAGGGAGCCTCGCCGCCGGCGCCCGCGGCGCGGGAGGAGCCGCCCCAGATGCGCTTGTAGGAGTTGACCCACTGGTTGGTCACGGCGGAGATCTCCGCGGCGTGCATGAGCAGACCCGCGATGAAGGAGCGGCCGACCTTGGAGAGCTGGTACTCGGCGCCGGACTCGTAGAACGCGTTGCGGTCGCCCTCGAAGAGGGAGAGGTGGGTGTGCATGCCGGACCCGGGGTACTCCGAGAACGGCTTCGGCATGAACGTCGCCTGCACGCCCTGCTCCAGCGCGACCTGCTTCATGACCAGACGGAACGTCATGATGTTGTCGGCCGTGGAGAGCGCGTCCGCGTACCGCAGGTCGATCTCCTGCTGGCCGGGAGCGCCCTCGTGGTGGCTGAACTCGACCGAGATGCCCATCGATTCGAGCATCGTGATCGCCTGGCGGCGGAAGTCCATCCCGACGTTCTGCGGGGTGTGGTCGAAGTAGCCGGAGCTGTCCGCCGGGGTGGGGCGGCTGCCGTCCACCGGCTTGTCCTTCAGCAGGAAGAACTCGATCTCCGGGTGGGTGTAGAAGGTGAACCCCAGGTCGGAGGTCTTGGCCAGGATGCGCTTGAGCACGTAGCGCGGGTCCGCGAAGGACGGCGAGCCGTCCGGCATCAGGATGTCGCAGAACATGCGGGCGGTGCCGGGGGCCTCCGCGCGCCAGGGCAGGATCTGGAACGTGCCCGGGTCCGGCTTGGCGATCATGTCCGACTCGTAGACCCGGGCGAAGCCCTCGATGGCCGAGCCGTCGAAACCGATCCCCTCGTCGAACGCCTGCTCCAGCTCGGCAGGGGCCACGGCCACGGACTTGAGGAAACCGAGCACGTCGGTGAACCACAGCCGGACGAACCGGATGTCCCGCTCCTCAAGTGTCCTGAGGACGAATTCCTGCTGCTTGTCCATAGCCACATCCTTGCAGTTCAGACGGTCCGTGCACCACCGCCCGGGGTAGGGGAGACACAGCCAGTATCGCGACCCGGGATTTCACCCAGATTACGCACACGACGTGAGATGGAGCACTCGGCCACCCACTACGATCGTCGGCCATGGTGTGCACGGGATGCGGCAGCCTGGCAACCGCCCTGCGCACACCGGATTTCCGACCCGTTCCAGACCCTCATCGCCCCTTCGCAGAAGGACCCACGACATGAGCCACGAGAGCCACGACCGCAGGACGCGCATAGAGCAGATGCGCAACGCCGACCGCACGCGGGACCGCCGCAACCGTGTGGTGGCCATAAGCCTCAGCGCCGTCGTCGTCGCAGGTCTCGTCGCCTTCGGCAGTTACACGCTGCTCGACAATTCCGAGGCCTCCGCGGACCAGAAGTCCGCCGGCTCGAAGCCGTCGGAGCAGCCCGGGGCGGACGGGAAGGACGCGGCCGGCGGCGGCATCGAGGGCGAGAAGACCTGGGACGCGAAGAAGCTGACCCGCAACCACGTCACCAAGACCGTCACGTACCCGATGAAGCCCCCGGTCGGCGGTGACCACAACCCCGTCTGGATGAACTGCGACGGGGAGGTATACGAGAAGGCGATCCCCGACATGAACGCCGTGCACTCGCTGGAGCACGGTTCGGTGTGGGTGACGTACACGGACAAGGCCCCGGCCGCGGACGTGGCCGAGCTCGCCGAGCGGGTCGGGAAGACGCCGTACTCGCTGATGAGCCCGTACGTGGACCAGGCCGGTCCGATCATGCTGAGTGCCTGGGGCAAGCAGCTCACGGTGGACGGCGCCGACGACCCCCGGGTGGCGCAGTTCTTCTCCGCGTACGTGCAGGGGCCGCAGACACCCGAGCCGGGCGCGGCGTGCACCGGCGGGCTGGACGCCCCGTGACGGGTACGGAGCGCACCCGGCGTACCCGCTGGGTGGCCGGTTCCGCCGTGGCGCTCGCGGTGCTGTTCGCGGGCGCCGCGACGGTGGCCTCCGCACGGGACGACGGGGCGGGCCAGCACGCGAGCGCCGCCGGGTCCGCCCCGCGCACGCCCGCGACGGACTCGGCGGACGCCGGGTTCGCCCGCGACATGGCGGTCCACCACCAGCAGGCCGTGGAGATGTCCTTCATCGTGCGGGACCGTACCCGGGACGAGGACGTGCGCCGGTTCGCGTACGACATCGCCAACACGCAGGCCAACCAGCGGGGCATGCTGCTCGGCTGGCTCGATCTGTGGGAGCTGCCCAAGGTGTCCGCCGGGCAGGAACCGATGGCCTGGATGGACGGGCAGCACGCCGGGCACGACATGGATGACATGGACGGGATGGAGGGGATGTCGGGGCACGGGGGCGGTTACCAGGCCCATGACGGGTCCCTGATGCCCGGCATGGCCACCCGTACCGAGCTCGGCCGGCTCCGCAGGGCCGGCGGCAAGCAGGCCGAGATCCTGTATCTCCAGCTGATGACGGACCACCACGAGGGCGGGATCGGCATGGCGCGCGGCTGCACGGACCTGTGCACCGTGAAGGCGGAGAAGCGGCTTGCCCGGAGCATGGTCGAGGCCCAGCGGTCCGAGCTGGACGCGATGGCTCAGATGCTGGCCGAGCGCGGGGCCGCACCTCGCGACTGAAGCGCCCCGTGAAGGGTTCCCTCACGCCTCGGTGAAGGGTCCCTCCCGCTTCAGGTGCACCCGAATGGGTGACAGCGCTCGCGTACCCCGAACGGACCCATCACGATGGGTTCGCTCGGGGTCGTAGAGCAGTGCCCACCGGCACGCAGGAGGAATCCCCCATGACAACCGCCAAGGAAATCATGCACACCGGCGTCACCTGGATCCCGGCGCACGAGACCCTCGACCGCGCCGCCCAGTTGATGCGTGAGCACAAGGTCGGCGCGCTGCCCATCTCGGCCGAGGGCGACCAGGACCGGATGATCGGCATCCTCACCGACCGCGACATCGTGGTCGACTGCGTGGCGATGGGCAAGGACCCGTCGAAGGTGACCGCGGGCGACCTCGCGCAGGGCACGCCGCGCTGGATCGACGCGGGCGCGGAGGTGGAGGACGTGCTGCACGAGATGCAGGACCACCGCATCCGGCGGCTCCCCGTGGTCGAGAACAAGAGGCTGATCGGCATGATCAGCGAGGCCGATCTCGCGCAACACCTCTCCGACGACCAGATCGCCGGCTGGGCCGAGAAGGTCTACTCCCGCAACTGACCTGCACGGCGCCCGGCCCGACGGCCCGACGGCCCGTCCTCCGCCGCGCGGGGTGCGGGCCGCCCGTTCATGTACTCGGCGGCCGCCCGGACCCGGAGAGCGCGCAGCTCACGCAACCGGGCCGCCGGCACCCCGTCCGCCCGGCGCCATCCGGTGAAGGCCGGGGAGCGGGTCCCGGACGGAGTCCCGCAACGCGACCCCGATGTGGCACCCCGTCCATCCGCACGGGCACACCTTCGCGCTGGCCGGGAACGCGTCCGGGGCCCGTGAGGACACCGCGACCGTGCTGCCCCGGCAGACGCTCGCGGTCGACTGCGACGGACAACCCGGGGCTGCGGATGCTCCACTGCCACAACCCGTACCACGCGGAGGCGGGCATGATGACGGTCGTCGGCTACCGGAACTGACCGGCCCCCGGCGGGCCGCACGGCCTTTCGCGCGGCCCGCCAGGACATCGCGTCAGTCAGACGATTACACTGGGCGGCGTGCCTCAACTACGCCTCGCACTGAATCAGATCGACTCGACCGTCGGTGACCTCGCCGGCAACGCCGAGGCGATCCTCCACTGGACCCGGCACGCCGCCGAGCAGGGCGCCCACCTGGTGGCGTTCCCCGAGATGGTGCTGACCGGTTACCCCGTCGAGGACCTGGCCCTGCGGTCCTCCTTCGTCGAGGCGTCGCGGGACGCGCTGCGCGCGCTCGCCGCCCGCCTCGACGAGGAGGGCTTCGGGGAACTGCCGGTCGTCGTCGGATACCTCGACCGCTCCGAGTTCGCCGCGCCGCGCTACGGGCAGCCCGCCGGGTCCCCGCGCAACGCCGCCGCGGTGCTGCACCACGGCGGGATCGCGCTGAACTTCGCCAAGCACCACCTTCCCAACTACGGCGTCTTCGACGAGTTCCGGTACTTCGTGCCGGGCGACTCGATGCCCGTCGTGCGGGTGCACGGGATCGATGTCGCGCTCGCGATCTGCGAGGACCTCTGGCAGGACGGCGGCCGGGTGCCGGCCGCGCGGGCCGCGGGGGCCGGGCTGCTCCTCTCGATCAACGCCTCGCCGTACGAGCGGGACAAGGACGACACCCGGCTCGAACTGGTCCGCAGGCGGGCCCAGGAGGCCGACTGCACGACGGCCTACCTGGCGATGATCGGCGGCCAGGACGAGCTGGTCTTCGACGGCGACTCGATCGTCGTCGACAAGCGGGGCGAGGTCATCGCCCGTGCGCCGCAGTTCGCCGAGGGCAGCGTGATCATCGACCTCGACCTGCCGGCCGCCGCTGCCGACGCGCCCTCCGGCGTGGTCAACGACGGACTGCGTATCGACCACGTGGTCCTCTCCGAGAAGCCGCTGCCGCCGTACGAGGCGGAGCTGGCCGGCGGCTACGCGGACCGGCTCGACGACGACGAGGAGCTGTACTCGGCGCTCGTCGTGGGCCTGCGCGCGTACGCCGCGAAGAACGGCTTCGGCAGCGTGCTCATCGGGCTCTCCGGCGGGATCGACTCGGCGCTGGTCGCGGCTATCGCCTGCGACGCGCTGGGGGCACAGAACGTCTACGGCATCTCGATGCCGTCGAAGTACTCCTCCGACCACTCCAAGGGCGACGCGGCCGAGCTGGCGCGGCGCACCGGGCTGAACTTCCGCACCGTACCGATCGAGCCGATGTTCGACGCGTACATGGGCTCTCTGGGGCTCACCGGTCTCGCCGAGGAGAACCTCCAGTCGCGGCTGCGCGGCACCATGCTGATGGCCGTCTCCAACCAGGAGGGCCAGATCGTCCTGGCGCCGGGCAACAAGTCGGAGCTGGCGGTCGGCTACTCGACGCTGTACGGGGACTCCGTCGGCGCGTACGGGCCGATCAAGGACGTCTACAAGACGGCGATCTTCCGGCTGGCGAAGTGGCGCAACCGGGCCGCGGAGGAGCGCGGGCAGACCCCGCCGATCCCGGAGGCATCCATCACCAAGCCGCCCAGCGCGGAGCTGCGCCCGGGGCAGGTCGACACGGACTCGCTGCCGGACTACGACGTGCTGGACCGGATCCTGGAGATGTACGTCGACCGGGACCAGGGGCTCGACGCGATCGTCGCGGCCGGGTTCGACGCGGCACTGGTCGCGAAGACGCTGCGGATGGTGGACACGGCGGAGTACAAGCGGCGGCAGTATCCGCCGGGCACGAAGATCTCGCCCAAGGGCTTCGGCAAGGACCGGCGGCTGCCGATCACGAACCGGTGGCGCGAGTCCGGCTGACGCCGGGGGGGGGTGAGTCACGGCTACGGCTTCAGCTTCGGCTACGGGCCCGTCCGGCTGAGGGTATGTCCTCCGTCGCCGGACGGGCTTGATCGTGCCGGGCGTCGTTGCTCAGAGCGCGTCCGAGCCGATGGCCCGTGGTGTCCTCAATCGCCGGACGGGCTTGATTGTGCCGGGGTCCGTTGCTCAGATCGTGCCGGGGTCCGCTCGGCCGCCGGCGTGACCCCGGCCACCACCCTCGACGGGGTGCGGTCGCGGTCCAGTACACCCGCGGTGACCGCCACCGCGAGGCCCGCCACGGCGAGTACCGCGCCGACCAGGGCCGGGGACGTCCAGCCCCAGCCGGCCGCGATGGCCATCCCGCCCAGCCACGCGCCGCCCGCGTTGGCCAGGTTGAACGCGGAGTGGTTGGAGGCGGACGCCAGGGTCGGGGCGTCCTTGGCCTTGTTCATGACGAGCATCTGCAGCGGCGTCGTCGTCATGAAGCCGACCCCGCCCAGCAGCACCACCATCACCAGCGCGGCCCACTGCACATGGGCGGCGAACGGGAAGACGACCAGGACGACCGCGAGCGCGCCCAGCGATCCGTACAGCGTGGGACGCAGCGCCCGGTCCGTGAGCGGGCCCGCGGCGAGCGCGCCCAGGGTCATGCCGATGCCGAAGAGCGCCAGCACCAGCGTCACGGAGGACTCCCCGAAGCCCATCGCCTCGGTCGTCATCGCCGAGAGGTAGGAGTACACGGCGAAGACCCCGGCGAAGCCGAAGACGGCGGTGAGCAGTCCGAGCAGCACCTGCCGGTTGCCCAGGGCCCGCAGCTCGCGGCGGACGTCCTGATGGGCCTCGACCGGGATCTGCGGGACGAGCCGGGCGAGCGCGGCCATCGCGCACAGCCCGATCAGCGCGACCACCAGGAACGTGGCCCGCCAGCCCAGGTGCTGGCCGAGCAGTGTGGCGGCGGGCACTCCGACGATGTTGGCGACGGTCAGGCCGAGGAACATCGTCGCCACGGCCCGCGCCTGGCGCCCGTCGGCCACCAGCCGGGCGGCGACAACCGCGCCGACGCCGAAGAAGGCGCCGTGCGGCAGCCCGGCCAGGACCCGGCCCGCGATCAGCCAGCCGAAGCCGGGGGCGAGCGCGGAGGCGAGGTTGCCGACGGTGAAGAGCGCCATCAGCAGCAGGAGCATCCGCTTGCGCGGGATGCGCGAGCCGAGGGCGGTGAGCAGTGGGGCGCCGAGCACCACGCCGATCGCATAGGCCGACACGAGATAGCCCGCCGTGGGAACGGAGGTGCCGAGATCGTCCGCGACATCGGGCAGCAGGCCCATCATCACGAACTCCGTGGTACCGATGCCGAAGGCGCTCACCGCGAGTGCGAGCAGAGCCAGAGGCATGAGGAGAGACCTTTCCGAAGGGGGGCGGAGCACGCGGCGGCGGACCGGCTCCATCGCCGGTCGGCCTCGGTCCCTGATCGGAACAAATACTCTCAGATGGTTTATGCCGGGAGGTAAACGGACCGTGACGCGACGGATGCCAGGGGCGTGAGAGGCGTCATGGGCTTCGGAGGGCTCGGCGGCGTCAGAGCTTGACGCGGGCGGCGATCGGGAGGTGGTCGCTGTCCGTCGCGGGCAGCGACCAGGACGACACCGGGTCGACGCCCTTCACCATGATCTGGTCGATCCGGGCCATCGGGAACGACGCGGGCCAGCTGAATCCGAAGCCGTCGCCGGCCGCGCCCTGGGTGGAGCGCATCTGGGAGGTGACCGCGTTGAGCGAGCGGTCGTTCATCGTGCCGTTGAGGTCCCCGAGCAGGACGACCCGGTCGAGCCCCTCGTCCGCGATGGCCTCACCGAGCGCGTCCGCGCTCTGGTCGCGCTGGTTCGCGGTGAATCCGGCGTGCAGCTTGACCCGGACCGAGGGCAGATGCGCTACGACGAAGCCGACCTCGCCCTTGGGTGTGGCGACGGTGGTCCGCATGGCCCGGACCCAGCCCATCTTGATGTCCACCGGGCGGGTGTCGCTGATCGGGTACTTGCTCCACAGGCCGACGGTCCCCTGTACCGAGTGGTACGGGAAGCGGCCTGCGAGCGCCGACTCATAGGTCTTCACCTTGCCGGGGGGCAGCTCCTGGAGGGCGATGACGTCGGCCCCGGAGCCCGCCACCTGCTGGGCGGTGCCCGCGGGGTCGGCGTTGTCCGCGTTGACGTTGTGGGTGGCGACGGTGAGGTCGCCGCCGCCGCCCGACTTGTCGGTGAGCAGCCCGCCGAACACGTTGAACCAGACGAGGACCGGCAGCAGGAGCATGATCAGCGCGGTCGCGGAGCGGCGTACCAGGCCCAGTACGAGCAGCACCGGTACGAACACGGCGATCCACGGCAGGAACGTCTCGGTGAGGCTGCCCAGGTTGCCGATGGTGTTCGGGATGTGGGAGTGCAGGACCATGACGAAGGTCAGCAGGACCGAGCAGCCGGCCAGGACCAGCCCGCGCCGCCAGATGCCCCGGTCCCGGACCAGTCTGTCGCGCAGGTCCCGGAGTCGGGAGCCGGAAGGCTGCGGTCCTCCGCCGCCGTTTCCGGTCTCCGCCCTGTACGCCTGCACCATCGCGCTGTCCTCACTGCCTTGCCGTGCACATCGCCGCGCCAACGACCCTAGGCGATGAGCGACGCGTTTCCCGCCGTCGACGACGGCCGTACTGCCACCAGGACGAACGAAGGGGCGCGGCGGGTTCCGGCCGGAGGCGGTCTGCGAGGGCTTGTGACAGAACGATCACATGCGTGGGGGCCCGGGCGCGTCAGGCCAGGTGGCCGGCTCCGCCGGGGCCGCCACCCGGCGGCCGCGGCCCGACGCCCTCGACCAGCAGCTGGATGATGCGGTCGGCGAGGTCCTCGGCCAGCGGCGCGTCGGGCCGGTGGATGGTGCGTACGAGCATGGGGCCGACGAACAGGTCGTCCATCAGCTCCACGTCCGTGTCGCCGCGCAGCTCACCGGCGTCGACGGCTCGTTGCACGGCCGCGAGCATGGCGGCCCGGCGTGGCGCTATGACGGTGCACTGGTACTCGGCCCAGAGCCGGGGGTGGCTCTTCATCTGGGCGAAGACGTTGTGCAGCAGCACGGAGGAGCGCTGGGCCAGTCCGCGCCTGCGCATCGATTCCAGCAGTACGCGCAGATCACCGAGGCCTGCGGTGCCGGAGACATCGGGCTCCGGGGGCTCGATGTCTCGCAGGACGTCGACGAAGAGCTCCTCCTTGTCGGTCCAGCGCCGGTAGATGGTGGCCTTACCGACCCCGGCGGTGCGGGCGATCCGCTCGATGGACAGGCCGGCGAGGGGCTCGCCGGCCTCCAGCAGTTCGACGACGGCGTCCAGGATGGCCCGCTCGGCCGCCGCGCTGCGCGGACGCCCGCGGCGGGGCTCCTGGTCTTCGCCGGGGTCCCGCTCGCCCGGGGCCCGCTCGCCCCGGTCCGCTGCCTGAGCCTGCACGTGAAACCACCTTTCGCCGCCCCCGATTCTCCCCGAACGGACCGGTCCCGGCGGCATCACCCCGGGATCGGTCCGCGGGCGTCACCGTGCCGAGGGCGCGGGCACCGCCGGATCGTCCTGGGCGCCGTCCGGGGCGGGCGGCTGCGCGGCGGGCGTCCGGCCCGGCAGGAACAGCGCGACCACGATCGCCCCGAGCAGGGCGACGAAGGCCGAGCTGATGGCCGTGACGTGCATGGCGCTGAGGAACGCGTCGTGTGCGGCGGCGACCAGGGGGGCGCCCTTCGGTCCCATCTTCTCCGCGATGCCGAGCGTCGCCTCGATCGACTCCGCCGCGGTGTCCCTGGCGGCGGAGGGGAGCGCCCCGAGGTGGCTCTCGATGTCGCTCCGGTAGACGGCGGAGAGCACGGAGCCGAGCACGGCGATCCCGAGCGCGCCGCCGACCTGCCGGAACGTGTTGTTGACGGCCGAGCCGGAGCCGGCCTTCTCGCGCGGCAGCGCCTGCATGACGGCGACGGTGACCGGCGGCATCACATGGGCCATGCCGGTGCCCTGCACGAAGAAGACCACACACATCAGCCAGACGGGGGTCTCGGCGTCGAACAGTGCGAACGCCGCGAGACCGACGGCGACCATCAGCATGCCGACGGTGCACACGGCGCGGGCGCCGAACCGCGCGACCACCAGCCGGGCCCTGGGCGCGAAGACCATCTGGGCGATGGCCAGCGGCAGGATCAGCAGCCCGGACTGCAGGGCGCTCCAGCCCCGCACGCTCTGCATGTAGAAGGCGGAGAAGAACGTCACGCCCATCAGCGCGAAGAAGACCAGCGCGATGGCGGCGACGGCGGCGGAGAAGGCCGGCTTCCTGAAGTACGTGATGTCGATGGCCGGGCTGGCGCTGCGCTTCTCGTGGAGGACGAACACCACCAGGACGGCGAGACCGCCGATGACCGGCAGGAGTACCGAGACGTCGGTGAAGTCTGCCAGCTCGCCGCCGCGGATGATCCCGTACACCAGCAGCACCAGCCCGATGATGGAGAGCACCACTCCGACCGGGTCCAGCCGACCCGGCTTCGGGTCCCTGGAGTCCGGTACGAGAATCAGCATCGCGATCAGCGCGATGATCACGACGGGCACGTTGACCAGGAAGATCGAGCCCCACCAGAAGTGTTCGAGGAGCAGCCCGCCGGTGATCGGGCCGATCGCGATGCCGAGGCCGACGCTGCCCGCCCAGATGCCGATGGCCTTGGGCTGCTCGTCGCGCTCGAAGACGTTCATCAGGACGGCGAGGGTGGCCGGCATCACGAAGGCGGCGCCGAAGCCCATCACCGCTCGCCAGGCGATGAGCTCGCCGGGCGAGCCGGACATGGCGGCGAAGGCCGAGCCGATGCCGAAGAGCACGATGCCCAGGAGAAGCATCTTCTTGCGCCCGATGCGGTCGCCGAGCAGTCCTGCGGTGAAGAGCAGTCCGGCGAAGACGAGGGTGTAGGAGTTGATCGCCCACTCCAGCTCGCTCTGGGTGGCCCCCAGTCCGGTGGGTGCGGGGGAAGCGATCGTCTTGACGGCGACATTGAGGATCGAGTTGTCCAGCACCACGATGAGCAGGCTGAACATCAGGACGACGAGGATCGCCCAGCGGCGGCGGTGGACCGCCTCCGGGACCTGGGGCACGACGGCGGGAGCGCCGGACGGTATGGACATGGACGAGAGCCTAACCTCATTTCGATACGAGACCGTCTCGTATTGGAAAGTCTTTACCGGGCGATACGGCACCCGGTGCCAGGCCGATGCGCGGGCCCACTTCCCGTGACCGGCTCCGGGATGCCACCATGGAAGGGATCCGGGGACGCCGTCAGGGCGCCTCGAGATGACGAAGGAGCCGTTGGCAATGTCGCTTCAGGCTGCGCACAACCAGTCCGCCACACCCACCGCGGGAGCCCCCGCCGACAGCAGCAAGGCGCTGTACGGAGGAAAGAGCAACCGCCGCGTCACCGTCCACGACATCGCCGCCGCCACCGAGCGCGGCGAGAAGTGGCCCATGCTCACCGCCTATGACGCGATGACCGCGTCCGTCTTCGACGAGGCCGGCATCCCGGTCATGCTCGTCGGCGACTCGATGGGCAACTGTCACCTCGGCTACGAGACCACCGTGCCCGTCACGATGGACGAGATCGCCATTCTGTCCGCCGCCGTCGTCCGGGGCACCAAGCGCGCCCTCGTCGTCGCCGACCTGCCCTTCGGGGCCTACCAGGAAGGCCCTGTCCAGGCCCTGCGCAACGCCACCCGGCTGATCAAGGAGTCCGGGGTCGGTGCGGTCAAGCTGGAGGGCGGCGAGCGCAGCCACGAGCAGATCAAGCTCCTGGTCGACGCCGGCATCCCGGTGATGGCCCACATCGGCCTGACCCCGCAGTCCGTCAACGCGATGGGCTACCGGGTGCAGGGCCGCGGCGAGGAGGCCGCCCAGCAGATGCTGCGCGACGCCAAGGCCGTGCAGGACGCCGGCGCGTTCGCCGTCGTCCTGGAGCTCGTACCGGCCGAACTGGCCGCCGAGGTCACCCGCACCCTGCACATCCCGACCGTCGGCATCGGCGCCGGTCCGGACACCGACGCCCAGGTGCTGGTCTACACCGACATGGTCGGGCTGACCGGAGGCAAGGTGCCGCGCTTCACCAAGCAGTACGCCGACCTGCGCCAGATCCTCGGGGACGCCGCCAAGGCGTACGCGGACGAGGTCGTCGGCGGCACCTTCCCGGCGCCGGAGCACACCTTCCACTGACCGGACCCCACGGGCCGGACGACCACTTCCGGCGCCACCGACAGCCCGCCGACTTCCCCCATCGGCGGGCTGTCGGCCGCTTGTCGGCGGCCTGTCGGTGGCGGCTGCTCTGATAGTGGACATGACGCGAATCGACAAGAACCCCAGGAGCGGCGGAAACGCCGTCGAGGTACGGGGGCTGGTCAAGCACTACGGCTCGACCAAGGCTCTGGACGGCGTGGACCTCGACGTACGCGAGGGCACCGTCCTCGGAGTACTCGGCCCCAACGGCGCCGGCAAGACCACTCTCGTACGCTGCCTGTCCACCCTGATCCTGCCCGACGCCGGACACGCGGTCGTGGCCGGCTACGACGTGGTGAAGCAGCCCCGCGCGCTGCGCCGCACCATCGGCCTGACCGGTCAGTACGCCTCGGTCGACGAGAAGCTCTCCGGCTGGGAGAACCTCTACATGATCGGGCGGCTGCTCGACCTGCCGCGCAAGAAGGCCCGGTCGCGCGCCGACGAGCTGCTGGAGCGCTTCTCGCTCACCGACGCGGCGAAGAAGGCCGCCATGGACTACTCCGGCGGTATGCGGCGCCGGTTGGACCTGGCCGCGTCCATGATCGGCAGCCCGGCCGTGCTGTACCTGGACGAGCCGACGACCGGGCTCGACCCCCGTACCCGCAACGAGGTCTGGGACGAGGTGCAGAGGATGGTCGCGGAGGGGGCGACCGTCCTGCTCACCACCCAGTACATGGAAGAGGCCGAACAGCTCGCCAGCGAGCTGACCGTCATCGACCAGGGGAAGATCATCGCCCGTGGCGGTGTCGACGAGCTGAAGGCCAAGGTCGGCGGCCGCACCCTGCAGATCCGCCCCTCGGACCCGGCCGAACTGGCCGCGATGGCGCACGCCCTGCGCGAGGCCGGTCTCGACGGCGTCGCGGGCGCGCAGGCCGTCCCGGACGAGGGGCTGCTGTACGTACCGATCCTCAGCGACGAGCAGCTGACCGCCGTGATCGGCCTGCTCGGCACCCGGGGCTTCTCGCTGGCGCACGTCGCCACCGCGCTGCCCAGCCTGGACGAGGTGTTCCTCGCCATCACCGGCGGCAAGGCCACCGTCACCGAGACCGAGACGATTCCTCAGGAGGTCGCGGCATGAGCACGACGACTCTGACGCCCACCCCCACCGGCACGACGTCCGCCGCCCCGGCCACTCCGGTCCACGACGAGGGCGGGATAGGGCTGCGGAACAACCTGCGGCACATCGGTGCGCTGGTGCGGCGCAATCTGCTCCAGATCAAGAAGGATCCGGAGTCGATGTTCGACGCGCTCCTGATGCCGGTGATCTTCGTGCTGCTGTTCGTGTACGTCTTCGGCGGTTCCGTCGGCGGCAGCATGGGCGGCGGCCGCCAGGAGTACCTGAACTACCTGATCCCCGGCCTGATGGCGATGATGGGCATGAACATCGCCATGGCCGTCGGCAGCGGTGTCAACGACGACTTCCGCAAGGGGGTCATGGACCGGTTCCGCACCATGCCGATCGCCCGCTCGTCCGTGCTCATCGCCAAGATCGTGGTCGAGCTCGGCCGGATGATGGTCGCCACGCTGATCCTGCTGGGCATGGGCTTCGCGCTCGGCATGCAGCTGCACGGCTCGGTGCTGGGGCTGATCGGCGCCATCGGCCTGGCGGCCGCGTTCGGCGCCGCCATCATGTGGATCTTCATCCTGCTCGGACTGAGCCTGAAGACGACCCAGGCCGTCCAGGGAATGGGGATGCTCGTCATGATGCCGCTCCAGTTCGGCTCCTCCATATTCGCCCCGCCGCAGACGATGCCCGGCTGGCTCCAGGCGTTCACCGACTACAACCCGCTGTCCAACCTGGCCGACTCGGCCCGCGGTCTGATGATGGGCGGCCCGCTCGGCCACTCGGTCTGGCTGACGCTCGGCTGGACCGTGGCCATCACCGCGGTGATGGCCCCGATCGCGGTGTCCAAGTTCCGCAAGAAGTCCTGACCCCGACGGGCGGGGTTCAGTTCCGGTACGCCTCGACGAGAGCGGTGGCCTCCTTCACGGAGAGGCCGCCGCTCTCGGCGTACGCGGCCTCGAAGGCGGTGTCCCCGAGAGCGGCCCGGACCAGTTCCTCGGCCGCCTCGTAGTTCTCCCGCTCCATCGACGTCGGCACGTGCCCGCCCGGCAGCAGCTCCCGGCAGGCGGCCAGCAGCCGCACCGCCAGGACCGCCCCGCGCTCCCCGCCGAGGCCGCCCAACGCCCGCGCGGCGGTGACCAGGTGGGTCGCGGCCATGTGCGGCGCCACCATCTGCGTCAGCGGGTCGTCGGACCGTTTCAGCGCCTGCCGGCTCCGGTCCAGGGCGTCCGCGTACAGCCCCTCGATGTTGTCCAGCCAGGCCACGGCGCCCACCACGAAACCGTGGAAGACCGCCTCGGTCTCCGGCGTGAACTCCTCGCGCAGGGCGCCCAGGTGCACGCGGGCCTCGCCGGTACGGCCGGACCGCCCCAGCCACTTGGCCAGGAAGAGCCGGGCGAAGGACTTCGCCCCGTGCCCCACGTGCCACGTCTCTTCGAGCACCTCCCGCAGGACGACCTCGCCCTCCGGGCCGCGGCCCAGCTCGGTCAGGGCGGAGGCGTACCGGGTGCGGAGCACCGACACCTGGGCCCGTGCGCCGATCTTCTGCGCGTAGCCGACCGCGGCCAGGTAGTCCTCGGCCGCGCGGCCGTATTCGCCCCGCTTCTCGTTGGCCTCGCCCCGCGAGGAGAGCGCCTCCGCGACACCCCAGTCGTCCCCGAGCCGGAGGAAGATCTCCAGGCTCTCGTCGGCGTCCGCGCGAGCCTCGCCCGCCCAGTCGAGCCGGTTGGCCAGCACGTTGGCGCGCATCTGGAGCGCCGAGGCCAGCTCCCACTCGTAGCCGAAGCCCCGCGCGGCCCGGACCGTCTCCTCCAGCAGTTCACGCAGCGCGCTCATGTCCCCGGTGACCAGGACCGCGAAGAACCAGAGCGAGGCCGGGAAGCGGCAGGTCTGCGGCTGACCCGCCCGGTAGGTGTGCGCGATCGCGCGCAGCCGCGCCATGCTGTCGACGCTCGTCCACTCGTCCATGCCGTTGTCCGAGCTGACCATCCGGACCAGCGCCACCTGGCGCCGCGCCTCCTGGAGCAGCTCGGGGCTCATCGGCGGGGGCGCGTCGATACAGCGTTCGTGCAGGGAGGGCGCGGGGCTGCCGGGCGGGGCGAACGGATCGGGACCGAGTGCCGCGGCGGCGTCGGCCCAGTGCAGGGCGTCGCTGCTCAGATCGCGTATGTGCCAGTACCAGGAGAGCGAGAGCACCATGCAGAGCGACTCCTGCTCGTCCCGTGCGGCGACGGCGTGCCGCAGGGCGGAGCGCAGGTTCTCGTACTCGCTCTGGAACTGTTCGATCGCGGCGACCTGCCCGGCGCCGCGGAGCCCGGGGTCGGTGGTACGGGCCAGCTCCCGGAAGAACACCAGGTGCTGCCGCTCCACGGTGTCCCGCTCCGCCGCCTCGTCGAGCCGTTCGGCGGCGTACTCACCGACGGTCTCCAGGAGGCGGTAGCGCATCCGGCCGTCAACGGCGGGTGCGGCGACGACGAGCGACTTGTCGACCAGCGAGCCGAGTACCGCGGCGACATCGTGCGCGTCGTCCGGCCGGTCGGCGCAGACGGCCTCGGCGGCGGCCAGGGTCCAGCCGCCGGAGAAGACCGACAGCCGGCGCAGGGCGGTGCGTTCGTCCTCGTCCAGGAGGTCCCAGGACCAGTCGACGACGGCCCGCAGGGTCTGTTGGCGCGGCAGTACGGTGCGACTGCCGCCGATGAGCAGCCGGAAGCGGTCATCGAGCCGGTCGGCGATCTGGCGCGGCGCGAGCATCCGGAGCCGGGCGGCGGCCAGCTCGATGGCGAGCGGCAGCCCGTCGAGGCGGTGGCAGATCTCGGCGCAGGCGGTGGCCGTCCGCTCGTCCGCGTCGATCCGGAAGCCGGAGAGCGCGGCGGCGCCGCGGTCCGCGAACAGGCGCAGCGCCATCGGGCCGGGCAGCGGGTCGACGGGCCGGACGAACTCGCCCGGCACACCGAGGGGCTCACGGCTGGTCGCGAGCACGGTGAGCTCGGGGCAACGGGCCAGCAGGTGGTCGGCGAGGGCGGCGGCGGCCTCGATGACGTGCTCGCAGTTGTCCAGGAGCAGCAGCATGCGGCGTCCGGAGAGGTGCTCCGTGAGCCGGGCGAGCGGTTCGGCTCCGCCGCCGCGTTCGACGGCCCGGAGCTCTTCCGCGCCCGCGCCGCGCAGCACGGTCTCGCGGCCGCCGAGCGCGGTGAGGACGGCCTCCGGTACCGATTCCGGGTCGTCGACCGGCGCGAGCTCGGCCATCCAGACGCCGTCCGGCCAGACTGCGGGACCGACGGATTCCGCGGCCTCCTGGGAGAGCCGGGTCTTGCCCGCGCCGCCGGGGCCCAGGAGCGTGACCAGCCGGGCCCTGGAGAGGTCGCCGCGCAGGGCGTCGATGTCTCTCTCACGTCCGACGAAGCTGGTGAGCCGAACCCTGAGGTTGCCGGGCAGGGCGGCGGGGACCAGGGGGCCGGAGCGTCCCGGCAGACCTGCCGGGGTCGCCCGCACGACCGGACGCGCCGAATCCTGGTGGAGCAACTCGGCGTGCAGTGAGCTCAGTTCGGCGCCCGGGTCGGCTCCGAGCCGGTCGGCGAGCACGGTGCGCACCTCGTCGTACGCGGCCAACGCCTGGGCCGTGCGTCCGGCATCGCGCAGGGCCCGCAGCCGCAGCGCCTGGAGCGGTTCGTCGAGGGGGTGCTCGCCACAGAGCGCGGCGAGTTCCGGCAGCGTCTCCTCGGCCCGGCCGAGAGCGAGCGCGGCGGTGAGGCGCGTGCGGCGGGCGTCGAGCCGCCGGGCCGTCCAGCGGACCTCGTCGGCGCGCCGGTCGGGCAGATCGGCGAGGACCGGTCCGCGCCACAGTCCGAGCGCGTCGTCCAGGACGCTCACGGCCTTCGCCGGATCGCCCTCCGCCAGGGCCCGCGCCCCATCCCCCACGAGCCGTTCGAACCGGTACAGGTCGACCGTGTCCGGTTCGACGGCCAGCCGGTAGCCGCCCTCCGCCGAGGCGATCACCTCGTGGCCGAGCGCCCGGCGGAGCCGGCCCACGAGTGCCTGGAGGGCCCCGGGCGCGTCCGCCGGCGGGTCCCCGCCCCACACCTCGTCGACGAGCACGGAGGCCGGGACGGTCCGGCCGGCCCGCAGCGCGAGGACGGTGAGCAGGGCGCGCAGCCGCGCCCCGCCGATGGCGACGGGCGTGCCGTCGTCGCGAAGTGCCTGCATGGTACCGAGGATGCTGTAGCGCACCCGTCCATTGTCCGTGACCGGGGCCGGGTGCGGGACGGCGCCGGGCCGCACCCGTGCGGTCCGGCGGGAGGACACGGGCCCGGTCCGGGCCGTCCGTCGGAGGCGGGCCGCGGTGTCATGGGCCGTGGCGAACGCCATGGCCAGGCAGTAACCGGCAACGTTCTGGCTGGTTTTCGCCGACCATACCGGCCCTTCTCGTACGCCGGGAGACCGCCGACCCGGGAGGTGTTTGGCACTCCGGCGCCCTGGCCACGCTCCGTGACGGAAAGGGCCAAAGCTGGCGCACACCCGGCTCCGCACGGTGTGTTCTCCGACACATCGAATACCACTCGCATCGCGCACCGGCCAGCACACACGTGTCACTGGCATAACTTGCGTATGACTTGTGCATGACAGAACATGCACCCGGGTGCGAGAAAGTCCGCTTGCTCCACCATGAAGGCCTTTGGCCGCCTCGCCAGCGTAACGCGCGTAGACACCGCGAAGCCGGTGACACATCGCGACGAGTTGACTCCTTTGAGTCTCGCCCAGTTAACTACGGCCGACCAACTCCCCCTTTTATGAGGAGACTTCATGCCGACGCCGATACCCGACGCGCGCAGCGGACTGTCGGCACCGGACCTCGTCATCGCGGTCAACCCGCTCCATCACCCTTCGCCCCGGCTCACCGCCGCCGCAGCTCGGGCGGGCGCACTCGGCGTCCTGGAACTGCCCACGGGTGACGCACGCAGGGCCCAGGAACTCCTGGAGCGGACGAGCCGATGGACCCGGGCGCCGTTCGGCGTACGGATACGCCCCGGCTGCCTGCTTCCGGGCGACGGGACCGCCGCCGCGCTCCCCGAGGGCGCGGCCACCGTCCTGCTGGCCGACACCGCGCGCCGGCCTGACGAGTTCCCCGGCCGCCGTGTCCTGGTGGAGGTCACCGACCTCGCCGAAGCACACCGGGCCGCTCGCGCCGGCGCACACGGGCTGGTGGTCCGCGGCCATGAGAACGGCGGCCGGGTCGGCGAGCTGAGCACGTTCATCCTTCTCCAACAAGTCCTGGCGGACGGGACGTTGGGGATTCCCGTATGGGCCTCGGGAGGCATCGGGCCGCAGAGTGCCGCCGCGGCCGTCGCAGGGGGAGCGGCGGGCGTCGTGCTCGACACCCAGCTGGCCCTCTTCGACGAGGCCGAACTGCCCGCAGGCGTGGCAGACACCCTCCGCGGACTCGACGGCTCCGAGACCGTGGTGCACCACGGTCAGCGGGTGCTGCGTCGCCGGGGCCCGCACGCGCCCCGGCTCCCCGACGGCGCCGAGGAGTTCGCCGCCGCGGTCGGATCGGACGATCCACGTGTCCAGTTCCTGCCGGCAGGCCAGGACGTCTATCTGAGCGGATCGTTCGCCCGGCACTACACCAACGTGTCCCTGGCCCTGAGGGCCGTCCGCCATGCCGTGGCCGAGGCACTGGCCGACAGCGGCCCCGCCGCCGTACTGGCCGCCGGCTCACCCGGCGCCAGGACGCTCGGGACGACGCTGCCCATCGCCCAGGGACCGATGACCCGGGTGAGCGACCAGCCCGGCTTCGCGGCGGCTGTGGCTGCCGAGGGCGGACTGCCCTTCCTGGCACTGGCGCTGGCCGGAGCCGAGCGCACCCGCTCCATGCTGGAGGAGACCAGGGAGCTGCTCGGGGACGCCCCCTGGGGCGTGGGCATCCTGGGCTTCGCGGACGACGCCGTGAAGGACGCCCAACTGGACGTGGTCCGGGAGCTGCGTCCCTCGCACGCGATCATCGCGGGCGGCAGACCCGCTCAGGCCGCGGCCCTGGAGGCCGAGGGCATCACCACCTTCCTGCACGTGCCGTCGCCCGGCCTGCTGCGGCAGTTCCTGGCAGCGGGGGCCCGCCGCTTCATCTTCGAGGGCGCGGAGTGCGGTGGTCATGTCGGCCCGCGTGGATCCTTCCCGCTGTGGCAGGCGCAGACCGAGGTCCTGCTCGACTTTCTCGCCAAGTCCGGCAGCCGGTCCGCGGGCGAACTCACCGTGCTCTTCGCCGGCGGTATCCACGACGAGCGGTCGGCTGCCATGGCAGCCGCCCTCGCCGCTCCCCTGACCCGCGCCGGCGTGGGCTTCGGTGTACTGATGGGCACGGCCTACCTGTTCACCACGGAGGCGGTGACGGCAGGAGCGATCCAGCCGCTGTACCAGCGCCAGGTGATCGCCGCACAGCGCACCGACCTGCTGGAGACGGCTCCCGGGCACGCCACCCGCTGCGCGCACTCCGCCATCACTCGCGACTTCACGGCCCTCAAGGCCGAACTGAGCGAACGCGGGGTCCCCGACCGGGAGGCCTGGGAGCAGCTGGAACGCTTCAACGTCGGCCGGCTGCGGCTGGCGTCCAAAGGCATCGAGCGGGTCGGCGACAACCTCCTGACGGTGGACGAGGACCGCCAGGCGGACGAGGGCATGTTCATGGCAGGGGACGTGGTGGTGCTGCGGCACGCCACCACCGATGTGGCCGCCCTGCACGCGTCGGTGACCGAGGGCGCGGGCCACCGGCTCCGTGAGCGCGTCAGAAGTCTCGGACCCGGTACCGCCGGCCGGGAACCCGCGCCCGCGCCACTGCGGATCGCGGTGGTCGGCATGGCCGGCATGTTCCCCGGTGCCACCGACCTGAGCGAGTTCTGGGCCAACGTCCTGTCCGGCAAGGACTGCGTGACGGAGGTTCCGACACAGCGCTGGGACCCGGAGCTGTACTACGCACCGGACGGCGACGGCGAGCGCACCCCGTCCCGCTGGGGCGGTTTCCTGCCCGAGATCCCCTTCGACCCGCTGGTCTACGGCATCCCCCCGGCCTCGCTCCCGAGCATCGAACCGGTGCAGCTGCTGGCGCTCGAAGCAGCCCGCCGGACGCTGGTGGACGCCGGGTACGACGCGCCGGGCACCGACCACCGGCGCACCTCGGTGATCTTCGGAGCGGAGGCGGGCAGCGACCTCTCCAGCGCCACGACGCTGCGCACCGTGCTTCCCGCGTACACCGGCAGCGTCCCGCCAGGCCTTGACGAACAGCTCCCGAAGCTGACCGAGGACTCCTTCCCCGGCATGCTGGCCAACGTCATCGCGGGCCGCATCGCCAACCGGCTCGACCTGGGCGGCGCCAACTACACGGTGGACGCCGCCTGTGCCTCCTCGCTGACCGCGGTGGACGCGGCCTGCAAGGAGCTGGTGACCGGCACCAGTGACCTGGTCCTGTGCGGCGGCGCCGACCTGCACAACGGCATCAACGACTTCCTGCTGTTCTCCTCGGTGCACGCGCTCTCCCCCACCGGCCGCTCCGCCACCTTCGACACGCATGCCGACGGCATCGCGCTGGGTGAGGGTGTGGGCTGTGTGGCCCTGAAGAGGCTCGCTGACGCGGAGCGGGACGGCGACCGGATCTACGCCGTCATCGACGGGGTGGGAAGTGCCAGCGACGGCCGCGCGCTGGGGCTGACCGCACCCCGCCCCGAGGGCCAGCGGGCCGCGCTGGAGCGGGCGTACGCGACAGCGGGCATCTCGCCCGCCGAGGTGGGCCTCATCGAGGCGCACGGCACCGGCACCGTCGTCGGCGACCGTACCGAACTCGCCACCATCACCGAGTTCTTCACCGAATCCGGTGCACAGCCCGGCAGTTGCACCATCGGATCCGTCAAGTCGCAGATCGGGCACACCAAGTGCGCGGCAGGAATGGCCGGTCTGATCAAGACGGCATACGCCCTCCACCACGGCATCAAACCGCCCACGCTGCACCTGAGTGAGCCCAACCCGGCCTGGGAGCAGGAGGCAAGCCCGTTCGCCTTCCACACCGAGGCACGGCCCTGGGCCTCGGAGCCTGCCGAGCGGATCGCCGGGGTCAGCGCCTTCGGCTTCGGCGGCACCAACTTCCACGTGGTGCTGCGCGCCCACGACCAGGCGCCGGCGTCCCACGCACGCGACAGCTGGCCCGCCGAGCTGTTCGTCTTCCGCGGCAAGGACGAAGAGAGCGCCGCCCGCACCGCACGACGACTGCTCGACCTGCTGGAGCGGGGCGGGACCTGGCGGCTGCGGGACTATGCGCGTCACGCCGCACTCCGCGCCGACCGGGCAGCACTGAACGAGGAGCCGGTCCGCTTCGCGGTGGTCGCCGACTCGCTCGACACGCTGCCCGGCCTGCTGAAGCGGGCGGTCGACGGTGAGCACTCCCCCGGTGAGGGCCTGTACAGCGCGGTACCCGAGCAGGAGGGGCTGTACGACACCGGGACCGCGCCGGGCGATGCGCTGGCCTTCCTCTTTCCCGGCCAGGGCAGTCAGCGGCCCGGGATGCTGGCGGATCTCTTCGTCGCCTTCCCCGAGTTGCACCGCTACCTCCACCTCGGCCGGGAGTGGGCCGGGGCCCTCTATCCGCCCGCCGCGTTCGACGAGGACACGAAGGCGGCGCAGCTGGCCGGGATCACCGACACGACCGTGGCACAGCCCGCCCTCGGCATGGTCGAGCTGGCCGTCGCGGACCTGTTCGGCAGCCTGGGGGTGCGGCCCGCGATGGCGGCGGGGCACAGCTACGGCGAGCTGGCGGCGCTGGGGGCGGCCGGAGTGTTCGCGCCCGAGGAACTGCTGGCGGCGAGTGCAGCCCGCGCCGCAGCGATCATGGGCGCGGTCACGGACGGGGACCCGGGATCGATGGCGGCCGTGAACGCAGGTGCCGAGCAGATCCAGGAAGTACTCCGCTCGGCCGGCTCCCTCGGTGACGTCGTGGCGGCGAACCTCAACTCGGCATCTCAGACGGTCGTCTCGGGGCCGACCGAGTCGGTGCTCGCGGCCTGCACCGCGCTGCGGGAGGCAGGTCACTCGGCCAAACCGCTCCAGGTGGCCTGTGCCTTCCACAGCCCGCTGTTGTCGGGTGCGGCCGAAAGCTTCGCCGGCCATCTGTCGCAGGTCACACCGCGCCCTCCCGCCTTCGACGTGTGGGCGAACCGGACCGCCGGACGCTACCCGGCCACGCCCGAGGGCATCCGCGAGTCGCTGGCGGCGCAGATCGAGGCGCCGGTGCGCTTCGCCGAGCAGATCGAGGCCATGTACGAGGCGGGCGCGAGGGTCTTCGCCGAGGTCGGACCCGGCCAGGTGCTGTCGCGGCTGGTGGACGCGGTCCTCGGCGACCGTCCGCATCGCACCGTGCCCGTCGCCACCGGCCACCGTGACGGACTGCGCGCCCTGCTCGACGCGCTGGCCCGGCTCGCGGTCCTGGGAGTCGATGTGCGCGTCGCCCGGCTCGTCCAGGGGCGGGACACCGTCGACCCGGAGACCGCCGACGCCGCACGTGCCCCCGGGTGGACGGTCGACGGCCACCTGCTGCGCCGCGCCGACGGCACCATCGCCCCAGGCGCATTCCATCCCGCCCGTCGGATAACGGAGTCGATCGTGTCGGAACATCACCAGAACACCGGCCCCCTCTCGGGCCCCGATGCCCTCATCGCGGAGTTCCTCCGCAGCAGCAGGGAGATGGTGGCGGCCCAGCGGGATGTGCTGCTGCGCTATCTGGGCGGGCCGGACGGATACGAAGCCGCGCCCTCGCCGGTGCACCTCGCCCCGGCGTACACCGGAACCGTCGCCTACGATCCGCCGCAACTTCCCGTCGCGGCTCCCGCGGGGCCTTCGGTCCCCGCCGCGGCCACGACCGCACCTGTCAGGGACGGGGCGTACGTGCTCGACACCGTCCTCGGCGTGGTCGCGGACCGCACCGGCTACCCCGTGGACATGATCGAACCCGATCTCGACCTCGAAGCCGATCTCAGCGTCGACTCCATCAAGCGCGCCGAGATAGCGGGCGAACTCGCCACCCGCCTCGGCCTGCCCACCAACACCCCCGAGGGGCTCGACCAGCTCAGCTCCGCCCGCACCGCCGCCGCCCTCACCGGCCTCCTCGTCACCGCGCTCGGCGGCGGTGAGCCCGATCCCGGGGCCGACGCGCGCTCGGCGGTGTCCGCCCCGGTGCCGGTCGCGCCCGAGGCCGTCGAACCGGAGATCGTCGCCCCCGTGCGGCTGGAGTTCACCAAGGAGGCGCTGCCCGGGGTGACCGGGTCGGTCCCGGCCGGAACCCGGGTACTGCTGCTCGGCGGCGGTGCGTCCGCCGAGGCAACGGCGGACCGGCTGCGCGCCATCGGTGCCGAACCGGTGATCACCGACGACGTACCCGACGACGTACCCGCCACCGTGCTCTACCTCGGTGCGCTGGACGCGGACACGCCACCGCTGCCCGACGCCCTCGCGCTGTTCCAGAAGGTTCTCGCGGCGTCTCCCACCCGGCTGATCGCGGTGGAGCGGCGCACCGTGGGCGCGGTCAGTGGCCTGCGCGGGTTCTTCCGTACGATCGTCCGGGAGTACCCGGAGTGCGCCGCGACCCTGCTGGAGGTGGCCGAAACCGCCGACGCCGAAGCCGTCGCGGCCGCACTGCTCGTCGAGGCGGCCGCCGAGGACCGGGAGCCCGTCGTGCTCACCGACGGCGCCACCCGGTGGGGGCTGCGGCTGACACCCGTCGGTCTCGGCGCACTCGCCGACACCGGAGCCGGCCCCGCCGGGGACGGCGTCTCGGAGGCACAGGCCCTCGGCCTGGACGGGGAGGCCGTGGTGCTGCTGGCAGGCGGCGCGCGCGGCATCACCGCCGGCTTCGCCCGTACGCTGGCCGCCGCGAGCCGCTGCCGCCTGATACTCATGGGCCGCACCCCGGTGCCCGCGAAGGCCGAGGACCCGCAGACGGCATCGGCACAGGGCCGCGACGCGCTGCGACGCGCGCTCCTCGCGACGGGGCTCACCCAGCCCGCCGAGATCGAGCGCAGGCTGAACGCCCTGCTGGCCGCCCGCGAGGTGCGCGACACGCTGCGGGACCTGCGGGAGCTGGGCAGCGAAGCGCACTACCACTGCGTGGACGTGCTGGACACGGAGGCCGTCAGCAGCCTCGTGAAGGGCGTTCACGCCGAGTACGGCCGCTTGGACGGGGTCGTCTGCGCGGCCGGGGTGATCGAGGACAAGCTGATCGCGGAGAAGACCGCGGAATCCTTCGCGCGGGTCTTCTCCGTCAAGGTCGGGGGGGCCGAAGCCCTGCTCGACGCGGTGGACGCAACTCCGGCCGGCCCGCACTTCGCGGTGCTCTTCGGAAGTATCGCCGCGGCCCTGGGCAATCGCGGCCAGTGCGACTACGCCACCGCCAACGACGCCCTGGAGGAGCTGGGCCGGCGCTGGAGCAGGCCGGGCCGGCGCGGGCTCACCGTGCACTGGGGTCCCTGGGCGGCCCAGGAGACGGGCGGCGGCATGGTGACACCCGAGCTGATGCGCTCCTACGCGGCCCGGGGGATCAAGCTGATCGACCCGGCCGAGGGCCCGCTCAGCCTGCTGCGGGAACTGGCCTGGGGTCTGCCCGAGACGCACGCCACGGTCTACACCGCTTCGGGCTGGTGACGAAGGTGGACGCACGCACGCCGGTCGCCATCATCGGTATGGGCGCCCTCTTCCCGGGCGCGGGTGACCTGGACGCCTACTGGGCCAACATCGTCGGCGGCGTGGACTCCATCACCGAGGTTCCCGACGACGGCTGGGACCCGGGTTTCTACGCACCGGGTGCCTCGGGCAAGGAGCGCAGAAGCGACCGGATCTACTGCCGGCGCGGTGGGTTCGTGGACCGGACCACCGAGTTCGACATGACCCGGTTCGGGATCATGCCGTCGTCGGTGGCGGGCACCGAACCGGACCAGCTGATCGCGCTGGAGGTGGCGCACCGTTCGCTGCTGGACGCGGGTGGTGACGGCGTGCTGCCGTCCGCACGGGAGCGGGCCGGGATCGTGCTGGGCCGCGGCGGATACCTGACGCCCGGTCTGGTCCGGCTGGACCAGCGGGTGCGCACCGCACACCAGTTGGTGCGGACGCTGAGCGAGCTGGCCCCACAGCTCAGCCACGGCCAGCTGGAGCAGGTGCGCGCGGCGTTCACGGACCGGCTCGGCCCCGAGCAGCCCGAATCGGCGATCGGTCTCGTACCGAATCTGGCGGCCTCCCGGGTCGCCAACCGTCTCGATCTGCGCGGGCCGGCCTACACGGTCGACGCTGCCTGCGCGTCCTCGCTGATCGCGGTCGACCACGCGGTTCGAGAACTCGCTTCCGGGCGCTGCGACGTGATGCTGGCGGGTGGCGTGCACCACTGCCACGACATCACTCTGTGGAGCGTCTTCAACCAGCTCGGGGCGCTCTCCCCCTCCGAGCGCATCCGCCCCCTGCACCGGGACGCCGACGGTGTGCTGATCGGTGAGGGCACCGGAGTGGTCGTCCTGAAGCGGCTCGCCGACGCCGAGCGGGACGGGGACCGGATCTACGCGGTGATCACGGGCACCGGTGTGGCGAGCGACGGCCGCTCGGCCAGCCTGTTCGCCCCGGACCCGGGCGGTCAGGTCCGTGCGGTGCGCCAGGCGTGGGAGGCGGCGGGACTCGACCCCAGGGCCGCCGACTCGATCGGCCTGCTCGAAGCACACGGCACGGCGACCTCGGCCGGGGACAACGCGGAACTCGCCACGCTGGCCGAGGTGTTCGGGCCGGCGCACGGTGGCGAGCGGGCGGCCATCGGCTCGGTGAAGTCGATGATCGGTCACACGATGCCGGCCGCGGGGATCGCCGGTCTGATCAAGGCGGCACTGGCGGTGCACCACGGGGTGCTCCCGCCCACGCTGCACTGCGATGACCCCAATCCGGCTCTTGAGGGAACAAGGTTCGCCCCCCTGGCCCAGCCCCGCCCCTGGCAGGACCCGGAGAGCGGCACGCCGCGCCGCGCGGGCGTGAACGCCTTCGGCTTCGGCGGCATCAACGCCCACGTGGTGCTGGAACAACCGGTGACGTCCACTGCCGCGAGGGTGCCCAGGGCGACGGTGAGTGAGCCGGAACGGGTGCTCCGGCTCGCCGCCGACAGCGTCGACGACTTGGCCGCGCTGCTGACCGCGGACGATTCCGCGGTGCTGGCGTCGGGCCGGGACGAGCGGGTCCCGGGGGGCGGTCCGGTGCGCCTGGGCATCGTCGACCCGACGGAACGCAGACTGAAACTGGCCCGCAAGGCCGTGGCCCGGGGCGTGCCCTGGCGTGGCCGCACCGATGTGTGGTTCACCCCGCGACCGGTGCTGGAAGCCGCGGGCGGCCGTACCGCGTTCGTCTTTCCCGGCCTGGAGGCCGAGTTCACTCCGCGCGTCGAGGAACTGGCCACGCGATTCGGGCTGCCCTGGGCGCTGGGCTCCGGCGCCCCCGTGGGCGACGTGGGCCGGCACGGTGCAGCCGTCTTCCAGCTGGGGCGGCTGCTGGACACCTCGCTGCGCCGGCTGGGCGTCATCCCGGACGCCGTCGCCGGACACAGCGTGGGCGAGTGGACGGCCATGGCCTGCGGCGGCATCCACACGGCGGACGAGGTGGACGCCTTCCTCGCGGACTTCGACCCGGACGCGCTCCGGGTGCCGGGCGTCGCCTTCGGGGTACTGGGCATGCCCGCCCCTCGGGTGCTGGAAGAGCTCGCCGGCCGCGAGGACGTCGTGCTCTCGCACGACAACGCACCGAACCAGTCGATGATCTGCGGCCCCGAGGACGCGGTGGCCACACTGGTGAGCCACTTCCGCGGCCAGGGCATCATCTGCCAGGTGCTGCCGTTCCGTTCCGGCTTCCACACTCCGCTGCTCGCACCGTATCTGGGCCCGATCCGG
The DNA here is from genome assembly GCA_000470535.1 of Streptomyces sp. AW19M42. GTDB lineage: Bacteria > Actinomycetota > Actinomycetes > Streptomycetales > Streptomycetaceae > Streptomyces. The sequence goes on along the minus strand of CBRG010000110.1, from coordinate 10,794 downwards.
GCGGCTGCCGAGCGCTACTCGATCAACCCCGCCACCACCCCGGTCTGGTCCGCGACCATCGCCGCTCCCTTTCCCTCCGGGCCGGAGGCCGTGCGCGACCTCTTCGTCCGTCACCTGCTGGAGCCCGTCCGCTTCCGGGAAACGGTCCTCGCGCTCCACGACGCCGGGTTCAGGGCCTTCGTGCAACTCGGCGCGGGCCAGCTCGGTTCGCTCATCGACGACACCCTCGCCGGGCGGGACCGGCTCGTCGTCAGCGCGCACTCCCCGGCGCGCGACAGCCTGGCGCAGCTGCGCCGCGTGGTGACCGCCCTGTGGACGGAGGGCGCCTCTCCCGAGGCCGGCCCGCTGCTCTCCCGGACTGCGGCCGACCACGGCACGGCCACGGCACGGCCCGCCTCGGGCCGTCCTGGCGTGCGGCTGGATCTGAGTGGGGCGCTGGTCTCCCTGCCCGCCCGGATGCACGGCATGGTCGCCGCCCCGGCGCTCCGCGACAGCGCCGCTCCGGTGGCTCCGGCCGCGGCGCACGACCCGCTGGGCGCCGAGCTGTCCGCGCTGCTCGACGACACGGCGTCGGCGGCACGGGAGCTGATCGGTGCCCGCGGTCTCACCCGCCGCACCCCACAGGTCCGGCCGGGTCGTCCCGCTCCGGCCCGTCGCCCCGCGGGGCCTCCTGCGCCCGCCGGGCCCCCGGCTCCGGCGGTGCCCCGGGAACTGCGGGTGGACGTCGCCGAGATGCCGTACCTGCTGGACCACTGCTTCTTCTGGCAGCGGCCCGGCTGGCCCGAGGAGGGGGACCGCTGGCCCGTGGTACCGGCCACCACGGTCATCACGCATCTGATGCGGATCGCCGAGCGGGCCCGCCCGGGGACGCGTGCGATCGCCGTGCACGAGGTGCGGCTGCTGAAATGGATCGCCGCGATCCCCTCGGTGCGGGTCCCGGTGGAGGTGCGGGACGTGACGCCCGACCGGGTGGAAGTCGCCCTCACCGGCTACTCGCGCGCGGTCGTGGAGTTGGCGCCCGACTATCCGGCCGCCCCCGAGATCTGGTCGACCGACCCCGCCGCGGAGCGCGAACCCGACCTGCGGGCCGAGCAGTTGTACACGGATCGGTGGATGTTCCACGGCCCCCGCTTCCAAGGTGTGAGCGAACTGCTGGCCGAGGCCGACCAATACGTACGAGGGGTGCTGACCGCGCCCGAGGCGCCCGGCGCTCTGCTGGACAACGTGGGCCAGCTGCTCGGCTACTGGATCATGTCGAAGCGCGACGAGCGCACAACGGTCTTCCCCGTGGGCATGGACCGTATCCGCTTCTTCGGCCCCGACCCCGCCCCCGGCACCCGGCTGACGTGTGCCGTCCGCATCACCGAGGTGACCGGGTCCACCCTCACGGCGGACATGCAGCTCAGCCACGAGGGCCGGGTGTGGGCCGAGTTCACCGGCTGGCAGGACCGGCGCTTCGACAACGACGCGACCATGCGCGCGGTCGACCGTTACCCGGGGAGCAACACCCTCTCCGCACCACGGCCCGGCGGCTGGCTGCTGGTCAACGAACGCTGGCCCGATCTCGCCACCCGCGAGCTGGTGATGCGTTCCATGCTGGGCCGCGCGGAACGCGAGGTGTACGAAGGGCTGCGGCCCATGGCGCGGCGCCGCTGGCTCCTCGGCCGGATCGCGGCCAAGGACGCGGTGCGCACGCTCCTGTGGCAGGAGGGCCACGGCGACCTCTATCCGGCGGAGATCGCCGTGCGCAATGCCGAGTCCGGCCAGCCGGAGGTCAGCGGCGAACACGGATGCGACGTGGGGGCGGGTCTGGTCGTGTCGATCGCGCACTGCCGGGAGATCGGTGTGGCCATCGCCCGCCGCGGCCCCTGCGGGATCGACCTGGAGGAGATCTCCGATCGTCCCCGGGGTACTGCGCAGGCCGCCTGCGGCGCGGCCGAACTGGCGCTCCTGGACCGGCTCGTGGCGACGACCGACGAAGGCGCGGCGGTCTGGTTCACCCGGTTCTGGGCCGCGAAGGAAGCCGTCGCCAAACGGATGGGGACGGGGCTACAGGGGCGCCCCGCCGATTTCGAGGTGGTCTCCGCGACCCCCGAACGACTGCGGGTGGAGACCGGCGGCGCGCGCTACGCCGTGGAATGCACCGAGGTGAGCGGCGGTGTGCGGGAGCCGGACGGGCGGCGGTTCGTCGTCGCCTGGACGACGGACGACAAGACGACTGGAGAACTGGAATGAGTACCGAAACCACTGGGCAGCCCACCACCGTCACCTATGACGCCCTCTCGGAGAGGGCCTTCACCGACATCACGGCCCTGCTCCGTGATCTGCTGGCCGAGGAGGGACTCGACGACGTCGAGATCCACCGGGAGACGGCGTTCCACGACGACCTCGAACTGGAGAGCATCGACCTGGTCACGCTCGCCGGTTCGCTCCGCGAGCTCTACGGCGCGCGGGTCAACGTCGCCCTGTTCGTCGCTGATCTGGAGCTGGACGAGATCATCGCCCTGACGGTGGGTCAGCTCGTCGACTACGTGGCGGATTCGCTGCGAGCTGCACCCTGATCCGAGGCGACTCCTATTGCCCCTGCCCCTCCTGCTCCTCCTGCTCCTCCTGCTCCTGACCAGCGATTCGGCGTCCCCCACGGCAGGCCCACCCGAGCGTGCCGCCACGACCGACGAAAGAACCTGACTCCCCATGGCCAAGATCCGTACCGGCGAGATCACCACACACGTGCAGCGGATACCCTCCGCGATCCCCGCCCCCGACGGGGCCGAGCCCCCCGTGGTCGTCTTCGTCCACGGGCTGCTCACCGACAGCCTCGCCAGTTACTACTTCACGCTGGGCCCCGCCTTCGCCGCGGCCGGACACGACGTCGTCATGTACGACCTCCGCGGCCACGGGCGCAGCGACCGGCCGGATACCGGTTACCGCCTCGACGCGTTCGTCGGGGACCTGCTGGGGCTGCTGGACGGCCTGGACGTGACCGTCCCGGTCCATCTCGTCGGCAACTCCTTCGGCGGTACGATCGCCACCGCCTTCTCCGCCTGGCATCCGGACCGGGTGGCCACGGTCACCATGATCGAGGCCGAGCCGCCGGTCGCCGGGTGGAACGAACACATGAGGGCGGGCCTCGCGGACGCCAAGAGGCAACTGGTTCTCGAGGAGTCGATCAGCTGGATCGCCGCGCGTCACGGGGCGCACACGGCCCGCCTGTCTCGCAACGCGGGCCGCATCCTGGGCACGACGACGCTCGCCGAGGACGTGCCACTGAGCCGGACCATCGACGACGACCTCTCGGCGCTGACCCGTCCGCTGCTCGCCGTCTTCGGCGACGAGTCCGGGCTCAGCGCCCAAGCGCCTCAGCTGGAGGAGCGGGTGAGCGGCTGCCGCACGGTGATCCTGCCGGAGCAGGGCCACTCGGTCCTGGTCGAGCAGCCCGCCGTCACCCGCGATCTCGTCATGGAATGGATCGCCGCGCACACCCCCGCGGGAGCACTGCGATGACGCGGTTCCTCCTGGTCGTACCGCCGCTCGTCGGCCACACCAACCCGCTGGTCGGGGTGGCCGACGAGCTGACCGGCCGGGGACACCAGGTCGCCTGGTGCGGGCACACCGCGCAGATCCGGCGGCTCGCGGGCGACGACGCACTGGTCTACGACTGTGCGATGCCCTCGGACGGACGAATGGACCGGCCCCCGGGACTGACCGGTCCGGCCGCGTTCCGCCATCTCTGGGAACGCTTCCTCGTTCCCCTCGCCGAGGCCATGGCACCCGACGTCGACGCCGCCGTCGACGCCTTCCGGCCCGACGTCGTCCTGAGCGACCAGCACGCGCTGGCCGGTGCTCTCACTGCCGAGCGGCGGGGGATCGTGTACGTCACCTCGGCCAGCACTTCGGCCGAACTCGTGGACCCGCTCGCCGCGTTCCCCAAGGTGGCCGCCTGGCTGCGCGAACTGCTGGGCGGCCTGCGCGAGCGGTTGGGAGACCCCCGTGCCGAGGGCGACCCCCGGTTCTCCCCGCACGGGGTGGTGGCGTTCACCGGACGTGAGCTGATCGGCGACACGCCCCTGCCGAACGACCGGGTCCGGCTGGTCGGCCCGGTCATCGCGCCCCGCCACGGCGATGCCGGCTTCCCGTGGGACGCGCTGGACGAGGACCGCGAGCTGGTGCTGGTGTCGCTGGGCACCGCCAACACCGATGCGGGGGGCCGCTTCCTGCGGGAGGCGGTCATCGCTCTGGACGCGCTGCGCGACCGGGTGCAGGGCGTGATCGTCGACCCCGGCGGCCTCCTGCACGACGTGCCGGGCGACATCCTCGTACGGGAGTACGTGCCCCAACTCGACCTGTTGGCACGGGCGTCGGCAGTGGTGTCGCACGGCGGGCACAACACCGTCTGCGAAACGCTGTGGCACGGTCTGCCGCTGGTGGTGGCGCCGATCCGGGACGATCAGCCGATCGTCGCCGGGCAGGTCGTCGACGCGGGCGCCGGTATCCGGGTCAGGTTCGGCCGGGTGGACGCGGCCCGGCTGCGGACGGCTCTGGAGACCGTGCTGGACGACTCCGGCGGACACCGCACGGCGGCTCGCGCCATCGGACACTCGCTGCGGGCGGCCGGTGGCAGGCACGCCGCGGCCGATGTCCTGGAGCATGCCGCGGCCGGTGCGCCCGTACCCGACTGAGGCCGTCCACCCGGACGGCACCGGGTCGACGCCCCGCCCCCGACTCCCTTCCCTGATGGGTTTCCCATGACACACGACCCCGTACGAGACGTGGCTCCCGCCTCCGTCCCCGCGCCGGACGCCGAGGCTCCCGCGGCGGCGCCCCTGCGCGTTCTGCTGCGCTATGCCCGCCCGCATCGCGCTGTGCTCACCACCACGTTGCTGATGGTGCTCGCCGCCAGCGCCGCGGGGCTCGTCCAGCCCCTGGTCGCCCAGGACGTGCTGAACGGGCTGGACGAGGGGCGCGGCGTGATGGGCCCGGTGATACTGCTGGCCGCGCTGGTGGTCCTCGGTGCCGGGCTCACCGGCGTTCAGTCCTGGTGGCAGCAGCGCACCTCCGAGCGGGTGGTCCGGCAGATCCGCCGCGATCTGGTGCACCGTCTGATCCGGCTGCGGGTACCAGAGCTGGAGCACCGCCCGCCGGGTGATCTGATCGCGCGCGTCACCTCGGACAGCGTCCTCGTCCAGAGTGCCACCACGGAGGGCCTGGTGATGGTGGCCAACGGTGTGCTGAGCATCCTCGGCGCCGTTGTGCTGATGGGAGTGGTTCACCTGGGTCTGCTGGGGGTGACCGCAGCTGTTCTGGTGACCGTGGGCGTCGTGATGGGCCTGATCCTGCCGCAGATCAGGGACGCGGTCGCACGGGCCCAGAGATCGGTGGGCGCGGTCGGGGCGGCTCTGGACCGTACGCTCGGCGCGTACCGCACGGTCAAGGCCAACGGCGGCGAGGGCCGCGAGACCCGGCGGGCCGAGGACGCCATCGAGGACGCATACCACGCCGGGCTGACGGGGGCACGCTATGTGGCCTGGGTGAAGGTGCTGTCCGGGGTTTCCATCCAGGCGGCGTTCCTCGGGGTACTCGGGGTCGGCGGCGCGCTGGTGGCCTCCGGGGACCTCACGGTCTCGGCCCTGATCGCCTTTCTTCTGTACGTGTTCTACCTGGCCAGCCCGATCGGCTCGCTGGTCGGCGGGCTCAGCATGCTCCAGCAGGGGCTGGGCGCGATCGGCCGCATCGAAGAGGTGCACCGCATACCCGCCGAGGACGACGTGGACGTGCCGGCGGCGGACGGGCGACGCGCAGGCGGCCCGCCCCTGGTCGAGTTCGACGATGTCCGGTTCTCCTACCCGGGCCGGGAGCCCGCGCTGAGGGGCCTCACCTGTGCGGTGCCCGGCGGTACCCAGACCGCCCTGGTGGGGCTGTCCGGAGCGGGCAAGACCACGCTGTTCGCCCTGCTCCAGCGCTTCCACGAGCTCGACTCCGGAGCCATCCGGATCGGCGGTGTGGACATCGCGACCCTGCCGCGCGCCGAGGTACGCCGTCGCATCGCTTACGTGGAGCAGGAGTCGCCCGTGATGGCCGGCACCATCGAGGACAACCTGCGGTACGCGGCGCCCGACGCGAGTGCCGAGGACATCGACGAGGTGTTGCGGGCGACCCGGCTCAGCTCCCTGGTCACGCGGCAGCCCGAAGGGCTGCGCACCGAGGTGGGAAACCGCGGCGTCACGCTGTCCGGCGGAGAGCGCCAGCGGCTTGCCATCGCACGCGCCCTGCTGCGCCGCCCCGAGGTTCTGCTGCTGGACGAGGTCACGGCACAACTCGACGCCAACAACGAACGCGCTCTGCGGAGCGCGGTCGATCAGGCCTCGCAACGCTGCACGGTGATCCTGATCGCGCACCGGCTCTCCACCGTCCTGGAGGCGGACCAGATCGTGGTCCTCGAACAGGGGCGGGTGCGGGCCCGCGGCAGTCACGCGGAACTGGTCGCCTCGGACGGCCTGTACCGCGAACTGGCCGCGAGCCAGATGCTCGTGCCGGAGGTGGAGGACGCACCGGCCGTCACGGCCGCGCATGCGGCGGGACCCACCGCACCCGCGCCCGCCGGGTCATCCGGTGGGCGGGAGGACCCGGCTTCCACCGTCCGCTGACCCGTTCCCCAGGTCCTTTCCCTGCCGTGCATCCGCACGGGACGTCGATAAGAATGGGGGCATCGGCCTTTCGGAACGATGCCCCCACGCTCTTGCTCTTCCGACTGGCCGACTAGGTTTTTCCGTTCCCATTTACAGCGGCACGGATTCCCATCAGCCTATCCCGTGCAGGTTTCACAGCAGGATGGTTACCGTCGGACGATTCATCCGGTAATTCCGTTGAGCAGGGCAAGGTATCCATCGCGGTGCCCGTCCGCATTCGGGTGATAGGACTCGTTGAGCTTGCTCCACTCCAGGCTCGTGACCCACTCGTTGCCGCCGGAGCAGAGGCTGTGCGCGTCGAACGCGGGCCGCGGGTCGAGATAGGTGAATCCGGCCTGGGCGGCCGCGGCCGAAATGACGCCGGATATCGTGTCGGCCGCCGAGTTGAGCGCGGCGCGCTCCGTGTCACTGAGGCCGAAGATGCCGCAGTTGCCGCCGATGGTGTACAGCCGCGGGTAGCCCACGGCGACGACCCGGGCGCTCGGCGCACCGGCCCGGATCGCGGAGTAGACCTGCTGGAGCTGGCCCGGCAGGTACCCGGCCATGGCCGCCTTGGACGCCTCGACGCCCGCGAGGCAGTCGGCGTCGTCGATGGTGAGGACGCAGTTTGTCAGCACGTCGACGAAGCCCACGTCGTTACCGCCGACCTGGACGGTCACCAGGCTGGTGTCCGCCGTCAGCTGCGGTACCTGGTTGGCCAGCATCTCCACGGTGCTGTCACCCGAGCAGGACGCCTCGACGAAGTTGTAGTCGGGGTGTTGCGCCGCCCACAGCCGGGTGTACGAGAGCGGCCCTCTGCGGCACGCGTCGTCGGGGTTGTCATATGTCTTGGTGCCCACACCAACCGTGTAGGAGTCACCGAGTGCGACGTACTTTCCGCCCGCCGCGTGCGCCGACGGAGCCAATGTGACGCCGAGCAATAACGCCGCCGCCGCCGCCAGGAAAAGCTTCAAAGCCCGCATGGAGGCCTCTCTTCTGATGGATGAAATTGCCACCCCAATGAAATACCATGCGCCGACCCGATGGAATACCCGTCACCCAGAAGAATGGGAAACCGGTGAAGACGCCTTACATGAAATCACCGACTGCCGGAAGAAATAGCCGAAAGCGGACCAAGCGGGGTACCGGGAGAACCGGCCGTGACCGGTTTCAGCTGTCGCGTCGTCACGCTCGTGCGCCGGCGGGCCGTTACGGGCAGGGCCCGGCCTTCGCCGGAAGGCTCCACGGCCGCGATCGTCCCAGCCAGGAACAGCACGTACAGGACAGCCCTTAGGCTCGACCCATGCCCGCCGAAAAGCGCCAAGGGATCAGCCCGGTCTTCCTCGGGATCGTCGCTGTCATGGCCGTCTCGGGGTGGGCCGTGTGGGCGGGCCCCGGGCGCTCGGTGGGCCTCGCCACGTTCCTGTTCGTCACGGCGGCCTGGGTCGTCTCGCTCTGCCTCCATGAGTACGCCCACGCCAGGACCGCCCTGCACAGCGGCGACATCTCCGTTGGCGCCAAGGGGTACTTGACCCTGAACCCGTTGCTCTACACCCATGCCCTTCTGAGCATCGTGCTGCCGGTGCTGTTCGTGATCATGGGCGGGATCGGTCTGCCGGGCGGTGCGGTCTTCATCGAGCGCGGCCGGATCCGGGGCCGCTGGCGGCACAGCCTCATCTCGGCGGCGGGCCCGCTGACCAATGTGCTGTTCGCGATCGTGTGCACGGCACCGTTCTGGCTGGACGCGCTCAGCGGCGTACCGGCCGCCTTCCAGTACGCGCTGGGCTTTCTGGCGCTGCTCCAGGTGACGGCGGCGATCCTGAACTCCGTACCGGTGCCGGGGCTGGACGGTTACGGGGTGATCGAGCCCTGGCTCTCCCACTCGGTGCGCCGCCAGGTGGAGCCGCTCGCCCCGTTCGGCCTCATCGCCGTCTTCGCCCTGCTGTGGGTCCCGGGGGTGAACGCGGCGTTCTTCGACGCGGTCGACGCGCTGCTGCGGTCGCTCGGCGTCAGTCAGAACGACACGTACTGCGGCCTCGACGCCTACCGGTTCTGGCAGACGCAGGACGTGCGCTGTTCGCTGAACGGCTAGGGCCTGTCGTCAACACTGCCGTCGTCGCCCGAGGGGCAGACGGCAGTGTTGACCCTAGCTTGTTCGGAACAAGCTAGGAGACCGTGCGGGAGGTGCGCTGCCGGCGCAGGTAGTACCAGGCCATGTTGGACGAGAGGCCGACCAGGAGCACCCAGAGGACCCCGAGGAGCCAGCTGCCCTGCACGAAGGAGATCACGGCCGCGACGACGGCGAGAACGCAGACAGCTACGGCGTAGAGAGCGAGGCGGGGCATGGGGAGGGCTCCTGTCGGGGGGTGGTGCGCGGTCCCCTCCAGTGTCCCCCATGCCCCGGACCGCTCCGAGCGGGGTGCGGCCCCGGCGGTGCGGCTCACACGTCCGTGGCGCGCAGCCCCGCGTGTGCCTTGTAGCGGCGGTTGACCGAGATCAGGTTGGCGACCAGCGACTCGACCTGGTGGGCGTTGCGCAGCCGTCCCGCGAAGATGCCGCGCATTCCGGGGATCCGGCCGGCCAGGGCCTGGACGAGGTCGGTGTCGGCGCGGGCCTCGCCCAGCACCAGCACATCGGTGTCGATCTCCTCGATCGCCTCGTCCTGGAGCAGCACGGCCGAGAGGTGGTGGAAGGCGGCGGTGACCCGGGACTCCGGCAGCAGGGCGGCGGCCTGCTCGGCGGCGCTGCCCTCCTCCGGCTTCAGGGCGAAGGCGCCCTTCTTGTCGAAGCCGAGCGGGTTGACGCAGTCGATGACGAGCTTCCCGGCGAGTTCCTCGCGCAGCGACTCCAGGGTCTTGGCGTGTCCGTCCCACGGCACGGCGACGATCACGACGTCGCTGTCGCGGGCGCACCCGGCGTTGTCCGCGCCCCGGACGCCGTGGCCGATCTCCTCCGCGGCCGCCTGCGCGCGGTCGGCCGCGCGGGAGCCGATGACGACCTGCTGTCCGGCGCGGGCGAACCGGTAGGCGAGTCCGCGCCCCTGCGGGCCGGTGCCGCCGAGTACGCCGATGGTCAGGCCGGACACGTCGGGGAGGTCCCAGGGGTCCTTGGCCGGGGGTTTGGGCGCGCTGCCGCTGTCATTCGTAGTCATGGTCCCGACAGTACTTCCAGGTGGCGAAGGCCCGCCCCGCCGCCGGACGGCGATCCGGATCACGTTTCCCGCCCCCGTTCGGGTGGCCGGCGGCCGTTTTCCCGCGCGGGCCCCGGGATGTGCTGCAGGATGCCGGGCCATGGATGCCGTACGTGTGGCGTTGCTGCGTGAGGTGCTCGCCGGGACGGAGTGGCCGGCCGCCACCCGGCGGTTCGCCGGGACGCTGCGCTCGTCCGTGGTCCCGCACGGCGGCGGGCTGCTGCTGGTGGGGACCGAGGAGTACGAGCCGTGGCATCTGGCCGCGCACCTGGTCGACGAGTCCACCTGGTCGGGGCTGCCCGAGCTGGCGCCCACGCTGGTACGCCACCGGGTGGGGCCCGGGGACCCGGCCCACCTGGCGGTGGGCCTCGGCCGGATCGAGGCGGCCGGGCGGGGCGAGACGCTGCTCGTGGTGGCGCCCCGGTCGCCGGGCGAGGGCCTGCTGGAGCGGGTGCACGACGCGCGGCGGGCAGGGGCGACGGTGCTCTCGCTGGACAGCGGCGATCCGGAGGTCCGGGGCCTGGCCCATGAGGCGCTGTCGGTGGCGGGCGGCGGCGAGGTGGACCTGGACACGGTCCAGCACCTGGTGAGCGCGGCGGCCGGGGAGAACAGCGCGCCCGTGCCGCGTGGCCGGCGGCGCTTCCGCGACCGGCTGTCCCGGCTGGCCGACCAGCTGACGGCTCCCCCGCCGCCGCGCTGGTGAGGGACCGGAAATGCGTTTGCCCCGGCCACGTACCTCGACGGACCATGTCTCCTCGTGACCTCTCGCTCCGCCCTCGCCGCCAGGCTGGCCGCACTGCTGCCCGATCTCTCGCCCTGGCGGTCCTCCGCCGACTTCCGGCTGCTGTGGGTGCAGGGGCTCGTCACCTTCTTCGGCAGTTCCATGGCGCTGATCGCGCTGCCGCTCCAGATCAAGCACCTCACCGGCTCCCCCCCCCC
>CBRG010000109.1 GCA_000470535.1 Streptomyces sp. AW19M42 | reverse complement strand
CGCACGAGGACAGATAGGCGAGCTCGGGGCTGCCCAGCTCCAGCCGGGACACGTCCTCGACGGTCAGCAACCGCTGCTGGTGATCGTGCAGGAGCAGCCCGCTGCGTGAGGGCACGTCGGGATCGGTTGCCGTGTGGCAGGCGAAGTGTGCCCAGGCATGGTGCGGGAGCGAGCTCAGGACCCGTTCCCGGGTCGCGTCCGCGTCGGTGAGGCGGACGGTATCCGGGAACAGCTCCTGGATCATCCGCGTCTCCGCCTCCACCCCGGTGAGCGGACCCGCACCCGGCGTGCGGGACATGGCGATCGCGAGGGGAACCCGGTGTCGGGCCGGGACGGCTCCGGCGGAACGGGCGGTGGCCAGGGAACGCATCGTCGGCGTGTAGGACGAGATCACCCGGTCGAGCAGGGAGCGGGTGCCGCCGCGATGTCCCGCCGCGTGGATGGGCAGCAGCGCGAGCGACCCGGTGGGCACCCACCACACGCGCGGCAGCCCCGGCCCGCGATGTGCCGCGTGCAGACCCTTGAGCGCCTTCAGTACCGGCTTGGCCAGGGCGTCCCACAGCCAGCCGAGCACCTCGTGCACCGCTGCCGCCTGGCCGCCGGGCCCGGCGGCCAGAGCGGCGTCCAGCGTGCGCTGCCGGTGCTCGGCCTCCTCCGGGGTGACCCGCAGCGGGACGGAACGGATTCCGTCGGGGGCGATGATGACCGCGTCGGAGCGGAACCGGCTCACGTTGAGATACACGACGGCGCCCTCCGACGCCCCGGCGAGCAGGCGTTGCGGGGAGGGCGGCCCCGCGAAGTCCGCGAGCCCGTCGAGCGCACGGATCTCGCGCAGCAGCACGTCCCAGCGCTCGCTCTCCGCACGCCGCCGGGAGCGCGAGTCCGCGGCGCCGACCGTGGGCCCCTCGGCGCGCCCCTCGGTGAGGGACGCCCGCAGATCCTCGAACTCCCGGGCCAGCGAGGGCTCCCGGGCACGCAGTTCACCGATGTCGGAGCGCAGGTCCAGCTCCCGCGACAGCAGTACCCCGCGCCCCAGCTCCAGCATCGCCACCGCCCGCTCTGGGGCACCCTCGAAGAGGGCGCAGGCGGCGGCGTCCGCCGCGATGCCGCTGTACCGGCCGAGCCGGTCCTCCTGGTCCGCCCGGCGCAGCTCGCGGCCGGCCAGCCGGGGGAGGAGCGCGATGACGGTCTCGAACGCCGTCATCGCGTCCCGGTAGCGGGCGCCGGAGGCCGCGATGTCGCTCCAGAGCAGTCCGGCCCGCATCCGCGTCGGGACGTCGGCCCTCGGATGGGTCGCCGCGGCCCGTGCCGCGTCGAGGGCCAGGTCCAGCCTCCCGGTGCGGCCGTCACCGGCCGGGGAACCCGCGCCGCGGGTCCTGCCCGGTGCGCGGGCCGTGTCGTACCGGCCTCGGTCGCGAAGGGCCAGCGCCGCGACGACCTGGTACACCGCCCTCTCCGGCGCATCCGTCGGCGCGGTGTCCAGGGCGCGCTCGCTCAGGCTGATCGCCTCGTCCAGATCATCCGTGGCCGGCCTGCGCTCTGCGCCCGCCCGCAGTCCGTGCCGGGTGCGCAGTGCCAGGCCGAGGTTGCTCAGGCACGTCCCGTACAGCGCCTCGCTCGGCGCGATCGTCTCCAGCGCCTCCCGTCCCGTCCGCACGGCCCGGTCGACGTCCACGAGGCTCCCGGTGCGCTTCCCGCGCTGCACCAGCAGATAGCAGAGGGTGGCCCGGTCCGCCGCGCGCCGGTAGCCGCGCCCGTCGGACCAGTCCACCGCGGCCGACACCTGGGCGACGGCCTGTTCCAGGACGTCCATGTCGTCGGTGCGCAGGAACTCGCTGTGCAGGGCGGCGCCGAACTGGCCGCACGTGCCGGGGAAGTGAGGGCTGCGGGACGGGACGAGCCCTACGGCCTCGCGCCCGGTGGCGACGGCCCGCGTCAGATCGTCCGCCGCGCCGAGGTGGTCGTAGCGCAGCCGTAACGCCGTGCTGAGCTGGCAGAGCATCCGGCCGCGGGCCTGGCGTGCGCCCCGGGCCCGGCCTGCCCGCTCACCGGCCTCGACGGCCTCGTCGAGGTCCTGGAGCTGCCCGAGCCGCTCGTACCGCATCCGCGCCGCCCGGATGAGGCCGGTGACGTGGACGAGGTGGTTGGCATGTCCCACGCTCTGGCGGGCGGCGGCGCGGAAGTCGTCCACGGCCGAGTCCAGGGCCGCCAGATCGTCCGATACGGCGTAGCTCCTGAGCCGGTCCGCGCCGGAGGCCGCTCGCTCGTTCGCCGCCGACGGATAGTTGTCCGGGTTGGCGCGCTGCTCCGCGTTGGTCAGCAGGATGCGTGCCGCGCCCACGAAACCGGCCACCATGGCGGAGACGTAGGTCGAGGGCCCGTACCAGGCGGGGGTGGAGCCGGGGAAGAACCAGATCCCTTTCTCCACCATCTGCGAGACGGTAAATCCGAGGATTCCCCAGGGGGTGCGCCCGCCCGCGGCGCCGATGAGCCGGTCACCGGCGCAGAAGAAGAACAGCATCGTCAATGTGCCGAGTACACCGATCGCCAGTGGCCAGTCCGACATCCGCTGAACTCCCCCTCTTTCCCGTCCCGCCGGGTCACGACGACGGTGCTTCCGCGATGGCACCGTACCCCCGGTCCAGCGGGAAAGCGGAGAAAATCCCGTATGGGACTGTCGCAATGAGGGGCGATATTCGGCCGCATGTTCGTAATCGGAAGCGAGCGTTTCGCATAGGAGATTGAACGTGAAAGTTCAATCGGGCCATTCACTTCATTCGATTCATTCGTTCCAATCGGAACCTTTCGTCCCGGCCGGGTATCTGATCAGCCGTACGGCCCATGCCCTGATCAGAGGAGCTGTTCCGAATGGTTCGTCGTCGTGTTCGTGTACTGCTGGTGACCGCCTTACTGGTGGTGACGGCTTCGGTGATGTCGTCCGCACCCGCGTCCGCCGTGATCGGCGGATCGAGGAGCGCCTACGGTCCGTGGGCGGTGCGCATGTTCGTCGACGGCGCCCCGGCGTGCACCGGCACCGCGATCGCCCGCCGGTGGATCATCACGGCCTCGCACTGCTTCTTCGAGCAGGCGCAGCCCATCGCGGACAAGCGGATCTCGTTCCGGGCCGGCAGCCTCGACGTGCGCAGGGGCACCACGCTGCACCCGGTGCCGCGCGGCCGGGTGGGAAGCGCGCGGGCCGACATGATGCTCGTCAAGGTCCCGCCGATGAGGATCCGCACCGCGCGGCTCGCGACCGCCGGTGTCCACCCGGGCCGGCTCGTGCGGCAGTACGGCTGGGGCGCCACCTGCACCGGGGACGAGAACAGCTGTCAGTCCCCCGTGCTCAAGCAGTCGGTCCTGCGAGTCCTGCGCCCGGCCGCCCCGCGCTGCGAGGGCTACACCGTGCCGGGCGGATCGGACTTCTGCATGGCGAGGGTGTCCGGGATCCCCGCGGGCGGCGACTCCGGCGGCCCGGTGATGAGCATCGGCCCCCGCGGCACCGAGACCCTCCTCGGCGTCTTCGACGGCTCCGACCGGGAGCGGACGGCGGGGGCAGGCGAGATCTCCCGGCAGCTCGACTGGATTCGCTCGGTCATCAGGGGATAGCCCGGTCATGCACGAGGGCCCGGATGCTGGGGAGCATCCGGGCCCTCGTGCATGACGTGCGTGAGCCGCTACGGCAGCTGCGCCGCCCGAGCCTCGCGCCGGTTGTCGCGGAAGGTGTTCACCCGTCGGGCGGTCGCGAACAGCGGGATGACCGCACCCAGGACCACCTGGAGCGCACAGCCGGTCTGGAGCAGCAGCTGACCGCCGGGGGCATCGAACGCCCAAGCGGCCAGGAGGCCCATCGCGGCCACGATCCAGCCGAGCATCGCCACCGCGAGGACACCTCGCGGCTTGGGGTACTCGACCCGGCTGACCATCAGCCACGCCACTCCGACGATCGCGAGCAGCGTCGGCACGAAGGGCAGCTCCAGGAGCACGATCGAGATGACCGTAAGCGCTCCGAAGGGGCTCGGCATGCCCTGGAACATGCCGTCCTTCAAGGTCACGCAGGAGAATCTCGCAAGCCTGAGCACCACCGCCAGCAGTACGACGATCGCCGCCAGTGCCGAGACCCGCTGGTGTGCGTCGTCCGCGACCATGCCGTACACGAGGACGAAGTACGCCGGGGCGAGCCCGAAGCTAACGAGGTCCGAGAGGTTGTCCAGCTCGGCACCCATCGGGGAGGAGCGCAGCTTGCGGGCCACGAGTCCGTCGAACAGGTCGAAGATCGCGGCCATGAGCATCAGGATCACGGCGGTGGCGGCGGAGTGCCGTGCCATGCCGCTCTCGTCGCTGCCCGTGAGGTGCGGGATGAGGATGCCCGTGGTGGTGAAGTACACCGCCATGAAGCCGCACGTGGCGTTGCCGAGAGTGAGGGTGTCCGCTATCGACAGCCGCATTGAGAGCGGCATGTCCTCGGTGTCGTCCTCGGCTTCCGCCTCGGGTACCCAGCCCGCCTGTGTCTCAGGATCAATCACGGTCAATTCGAGTCACCCCCGCGGTGGTGGCCTGGCCGACCTCGACCGCGACATCGATACCTTCCGGAAGGTAGATGTCGACCCGGGAGCCGAAACGGATCAGGCCAATCCGCTCGCCCTGGTCCACTTTCGTGCCCTGCGGGACGTACGGGACGATGCGGCGGGCGACGGCACCCGCGATCTGCACCATCTCGATGTCGCCGAGCTCGGTGTCGAAGTGCCAGACAACGCGCTCGTTGTTCTCGCTCTCCTTGTTGAACGCCGGAACGAAGCCGCCGGGGATGTGCTCGACCGATGTCACCGTGCCGGCCAGAGGCGCGCGGTTGACATGGACGTTGAGCGGGCTCATGAAGATCGCGACGCGGGTGCGCCCGTCCTTCCACGGCATGATGCTCTGCACCACGCCGTCGGCCGGTGAGATGACGCGCCCCTGGGTGATCTCGCGCTCGGGGTCGCGGAAGAACCACAGCATGCCCGCCGCGAGCGCGGTGGTGGGCACGGCCACGGCCGCCCAGCGCCCGGACCTGCGGGCCCGGGACAGGCTGAGTGCGGCGGTGGCGACGGTCGGGAGGAGCCACGGCGAAGCTCCGCGTGCAAGGCGGACCCCGCCGCGTGGTGCAGAGGTATGGCTGTCGGGCATGGATGACCTTCGTAGCGGATGATGCCGCGCTGGCAACGGGGGACGGCGGCTTTTCCGGCGATGTTATCGGTTGCGGACCGCAACTGGGCAAGCCAGCAGCCGAGTCGGACGTCTGGAAGGCACCGCATGAGGATGACAGGGTGTGATCTTCTTCGCGGTTAAATCACCGCGAATGGGGCAATCAACCCTGGAACCGGTACTCCTCAAGGAGTCGGCGCCCGATGATCATTTTCTGGATCTCGGCGGTACCTTCGCCGATCAGCAGCATCGGGGCCTCCCGGTAGAGGCGCTCGATCTCGTACTCCTTGGAGAAGCCGTAACCGCCATGGATCCGGAAGGCGTCCTCGACGACTTCCTTGCAGTACTCGGAGGCGAGGTACTTCGCCATCCCTGCCTCCAGGTCGTTCCGCTCCCCGGAGTCCTTTTTGCGCGCTGCATTTACCATCATCGCATGCGCGGCCTCGACCTTGGTGGCCATTTCGGCCAGCTTGAACTGGATCGCCTGGTGCTGGGCGATCGGTTTTCCGAAGGTGTGGCGCTGCTGTGCGTAGGAAACGCCCAGCTCGAATGCACGCTGTGCGACGCCACAGCCACGTGCGGCGACATTTACCCGGCCCACCTCCACTCCGTCCATCATTTGGTAAAACCCTCGGCCGGTGGCGCCACCGAGTACACGATTGGCTGGAATGTGTAGCCCGTCCATGATGAGTTCGGTCGTGTCGACGCCCTTGTAGCCCATTTTGTCGATCTTCCCGGGGATGGTGAGGCCGGGCCGGACCTCGCCGAATCCGGGCTCCTTCTCCACCAGGAACGTGGTCATCGACTTGTGCGCCGGGGTGCCCTCGGGGTGGCCTTCGTCACTCCGGCACAGAACGGCGACGAGCGTGGACGTGCCGCCGTTCGTCAGCCACATCTTCTGGCCGTTGAGTACGTACTCGTCGCCGTCCCTGACGCCCTTCGAGGTGATCGCCGCGACGTCGGAGCCCAGGGCCGGCTCCGACATCGAGAACGCGCCGCGTACCTCGCCCAGCGCCATCCGGGGCAGGAAGGTGTCCTTCTGCTCCTGCGTGCCGTGCTGCTTGAGCATGTACGCGACGATGAAGTGCGTGTTGATGATCCCGGACACGCTCATCCAGCCGCGGGCGATCTCCTCCACGCACAGCGCGTACGTGAGGAGGGACTCGCCCAGCCCGCCGTATTCCTCCGGGATCATCAGCCCGAAGAGTCCGAGTTCCTTGAGGCCCTCGACGATCTCGGCCGGGTACTCGTCGCGGTGCTCCAGCTGGGTGGCGACCGGAATGATCTCTTTGTCGACGAAAGCACGGACCGTGGAGAGAATTTCCTGCTGGACATCGCTGAGGCCGGCAGTCTGGGCGAGTCGGGCCATGGCTACTTCTCCACGTTCTTCTGCGAAGGCTGCTTCGGCTCGGGGCGGCCGGGCTGCTCCCCGCCCCGCTCCTTGATGTACGTCTCCGTGGGGACCATCACCTTGCGACGGAACACACAGATCAGTGTCCCGTCCTGCTTGTATCCCCTGGTCTCCACGTAAACGATTCCGCGGTCGCTCTTGGACTTCGACGGCGTCTTGTCCAGAACGGTCGTCTCGCCGTAGACCGTGTCACCGTGGAACGTCGGTGCGACATGCTTCAGCGATTCGACCTCCAGGTTGGCGATCGCCTTTCCGGAGACGTCCGGCACCGACATGCCGAGCAGCAACGAGTAGATGTAGTTGCCGACGACAACGTTCTTACCGAAATCCGTTGTGCTCTCCGCGTAGTTGCTGTCCATGTGCAGCGGGTGGTGATTCATGGTCAGCAGGCAGAAGAGGTGGTCGTCGTATTCGGTGACGGTCTTTCCGGGCCAGTGCTTGTAGACAGCACCGATCTCGAATTCCTCATAGGTGCGCCCGAACTGCATATCAGGCCTCCGGGGCTTCGAACTTGGACGTGCGCTCCATGCCGGCCGCGCGGCCCTTGCCGGCGATGACCAGGGCCATCTTGCGGCTGGCCTCGTCGATCATCTCGTCGCCGAGCATCGCCGAACCCTTCTTGCCGCCCTCCTCCGAGGTGCACCAGTCGTAGGCGTCGAGGATCAGCTCGGCGTGGTCGTAGTCCTCCTGGGAGGGCGAGAACACCTCGTTCGCCGCGTCGACCTGGCCGGGGTGCAGCACCCACTTGCCGTCGAAGCCGAGCGCCGCCGCACGGCCCGCGACCTCGCGGTAGGCGTCCACGTCGCGGATCTGGAGGAACGGGCCGTCGATCGCCTGGAGATCGTGCGTGCGGGCCGCCATCAGAATGCGCATCAGGATGTAGTGGTAGGCGTCCGCGCCGTACCCGGGCGGCTGCTGGCCGACGACCAGGGTCTTCATGTTGATCGAGGCCATGAAGTCGGCCGGGCCGAAGATCAGGGTCTCCAGGCGGGGCGAGGCGGCGGCGATGGCGTCGATGTTCACCAGGCCCTTGGCGTTCTCGATCTGCGCCTCGATGCCGATCCTCCCGACCTCGAAGCCCATCGTCTTCTCGATCTGGGTCAGCAGCAGGTCCAGCGCGACGACCTGCTGGGCGTCCTGGACCTTCGGCAGCATGATGCAGTCGAGGTGGGGGCCCGCGCCCTCGACGACCGTGATGACGTCGCGGTACGTCCAGTGCGTCGTCCAGTCGTTGACCCGCACGACCCGGGTCTTGCCCGTCCAGTCACCGTTGTTCAGCGCGTCGACGATGTGGTGCCGGGCGCCCTCCTTGGCGAGCGGCGCACACGCGTCCTCCAGGTCCAGGAACACCTGGTCCGCGGGGAGGCCCTGGGCCTTCTCCAGGAAGCGGGGGTTCGAGCCCGGGACGGCCAGGCAGGAGCGTCGGGGGCGTAGCCGGTTCAAGGGGTGCGCGGCGGAGCCGCCCGAGTTCGGGGTGGTGACGGGCGACGGGTCGGGCGTGGTCATGCGGGGACCTCCAGAGGGTCGAGCTTGTTCGCTTTCCGGATCTCGTCGACGATACGGCCGATGATCTCCGTGATACCGAAGTCCTTCGGGGTGAATACGGCGGCGACGCCGGCTTTGATCAGGTCCGCGGCATCGGCGGGCGGGATGATCCCGCCGGCGATCACCGGGATGTCGCCGGCGCCGGTGCGGCGGAGCCGGGTCAGCACGTCGGGCACCAGCTCGGCGTGCGAGCCGGACAGGATCGAGAGGCCGACGCAGTGCACGTCCTCGGCGACGGCGGCCGAGACGATCTGTTCGGGCGTCAGGCGGATGCCCTGGTAGACGACCTCGAAGCCGGCGTCGCGGGCGCGTACCGCGATCTGCTCGGCGCCGTTGGAGTGCCCGTCCAGGCCGGGCTTGCCGACGAGCAGCCGCAGCCGGCCCACGTCCAGGTCCGCGGCGGTCCGGGCGACCTTCTCGCGTACCAGGGCCAGCGGGGTGCCCTCCTGCGCGGTCACCGCGACCGGTGCGGACGACACTCCGGTCGGGGCGCGGAACTCACCGAAGACATCGCGCAGCGCCCAGGACCACTCGCCCGTGGTGACGCCCGCGCGGGCGCACTCGACGGTGGCCTCCATCATGTTCTCGGTGCCCGCGGCGGCCTTCTTCAGGACGGACAGGGCCTCGGTGGCGCGGGCCTCGTCGCGGTTGTCGCGCCACTCGTGGAGCGCGGTGACGACCTTGGCCTCGTTGGCCGGGTCGACCGTCATGATCGCGGCGTCGAGGTCGGCGGTGAGCGGGTTGGGCTCGGTGGCCTCGTGGATGTTGACGCCGACGATCTTCTCGTCGCCGCCCTCGATCCGGGCCCGCCGGGCGGCGTGCGAGGAGACCAGCTCGGACTTGAGGTAGCCGGACTCGACGGCCGCCATGGCGCCGCCCATCCGCTGGATCCGGTCGATCTCCGCGAGCGATTCGGTGACCAGTTCGGCCACCTTGGCCTCGATGACGTGGGACCCGGCGAAGATGTCCTCGTACTCCAGCAGATCGCTCTCGTGGGCGAGCACCTGCTGGATACGGAGCGACCACTGCTGGTCCCAGGGGCGCGGCAGCCCCAGCGCCTCGTTCCAGGCGGGCAGCTGCACCGCGCGGGCGCGGGCGTCCTTGGAGAGGGTGACGGCCAGCATCTCCAGCACGATGCGCTGGACGTTGTTCTCCGGCTGGGCCTCGGTCAGACCGAGCGAGTTGACCTGGACGCCGTAGCGGAAGCGGCGCTGCTTGGCCTCGGTGATGCCGTAGCGCTCCTGGGTGATCCGGTCCCAGATGCGGCCGAAGGCGCGCATCTTGCACATCTCCTCGATGAACCGGACGCCCGCGTTCACGAAGAAGGAGATCCGGGCGACGACGGCGCCGAACTTCTCCTGCGGCACCTGCCCGGAGTCGCGCACGGCGTCGAGGACCGCGATGGCCGTCGACATGGCGTACGCGATCTCCTGGACCGGGGTGGCCCCGGCCTCCTGGAGGTGGTAGCTGCAGATGTTGATCGGGTTCCACTTGGGGATGCGGTTGACCGTGTACGTGATCATGTCGGTGGTCAGCCGCAGTGAGGGGCCCGGCGGGAAGACGTGCGTCCCGCGCGAGAGGTACTCCTTCACGATGTCGTTCTGCGTGGTGCCCTGGAGCTTGTCGAGCGCGTCCCCGTCAAGACCTTGCTCCTCCGCGACCACCTGGTAGAGCGCCAGCAGCCACATCGCGGTGGCGTTGATCGTCATCGAGGTGTTCATCTGCTCCAGCGGGATGTCCTGGAACAGCCGGCGCATGTCACCGAGGTGCGAGACGGGCACGCCGACCCGGCCCACCTCGCCGCGGGCGAGGATGTGGTCGGGGTCGTACCCGGTCTGGGTGGGCAGGTCGAAGGCGACCGACAGGCCCGTCTGGCCCTTGGCGAGGTTGCGCCGGTAGAGCTCGTTGGACGCCTCGGCGGTCGAGTGACCGGCGTACGTCCGCATGAGCCAGGGGCGGTCCTTCTGACGGCCACTCATATCAGACGTCCCTGAAGCGGTTGATGGCGTCGATGTGCTGCTCGCGCATGGCCTCGTCGCGCACACCCAGGCCCTCGCGCGGCGCCAGCGCCAGGACGCCGACCTTGCCCTGGTGGAGGTTGCGGTGCACGTCGTACGCGGCCTGGCCGGTGTCCTCCAGGGAGTAGACCTTCGACAGCGTCGGGTGGATCTTCCCCTTGGCGACCAGGCGGTTCGCCTCCCACGCCTCGCGGTAGTTGGCGAAGTGCGAGCCCACGATCTTCTTCAGCGACATCCACAGGTAGCGGTTGTCGTACTCGTGGGTGTAGCCCGAGGTCGAGGCGCAGGTGACGATCGTGCCGCCCTTGCGGGTCACGTAGACGCTGGCGCCGAAGGTCTCGCGGCCCGGGTGCTCGAAGACGATGTCCACGTCCTCGCCGCCGGTCAGTTCGCGGATGCGCTTGCCGAAGCGCTTCCACTCGCGCGGGTCCTGGTTGTGCTCGTCCTTCCAGAACTTGTAGCCCTCGGCGTTGCGGTCGATGATCGCCTCGGCGCCCATCTTCCGGCAGATCTCCGCCTTCTGGTCGCTGGAGACGACACAGATCGGGTTGGCGCCGCCGGCCAGCGCGAACTGCGTGGCGTAGGAGCCGAGTCCGCCGCTGGCGCCCCAGATCAGCACGTTGTCGCCCTGCTTCATGCCCGCGCCGTTGCGCGAGACGAGCTGGCGGTACGCGGTGGAGTTGACCAGTCCGGGAGACGCGGCCTCCTCCCAGCTGAGGTGGTCCGGCTTCGGCATCAGCTGGTTCGACTTCACCAGGGCGACCTCGGCCAGCCCGCCGAAGTTGGTCTCGAAGCCCCAGATGCGCTGCTCGGGGTCGAGCATCGTGTCGTTGTGGCCGTCCGAGGACTCCAGTTCGACCGAGAGGCAGTGCGCGACGACCTCGTCACCGGGCTTCCAGGCGTTGACGCCTGGACCGGTGCGCAGGACGACGCCCGCCAGGTCGGAGCCGATGACGTGGTACGGCAGGTCGTGGCGCTTGCTGAGGTCGCTGAGCTTTCCGTACCGCTCCAGGAAGCCGAAGGTCGAGACGGGCTCGAAGATCGACGTCCACACGGAGTTGTAGTTGACCGAGCTGGCCATGACCGCCACCAGCGCCTCGCCCGGACCCAGCTCGGGCACCGGCACGTCCTCGATGTGGAGGGACTTGCGGGGGTCCTTGTCGCGGCTGTCGACGCCGGCGAACATCTCGGCCTCGTCCTTGTGCACGGTCACCGCGCGGTACGACTCGGGGATGGGCAGCGCCGCGAAGTCCGCGGCCGTGCTGTCCTGCGATTGGATCGCGTCCAGGATTTCCTTCACGGTGTGCCTCCGATGGAGCTGCGTCTGAGGGAACGCTTGAGGGTCCTGCGAAGCAGGGGGAGCGGTGTTGCGTGGAGGTGTGCCGTCGGTTCGGCTGGTGATGCTTCGGCTGCCTGCTCTGTGGAGCAGAAGGGTTTGCCTGTGACGCAGGCGTCCGGGCACGCAGGCACCTGGCTTGCGGGGACAGCCGGCGTACGTGAGGTCTCAGTACGCCGGCCGCCCGGACGACTTCAACGTATGGCACTCCGTGACAGCTGGCAAGGCACTGGGTGCCAGTAATTTCCCTCAATTGTCGTCCGGGTGCCACGCATGAGCAACAGGAGGGGCTTTTTTTGATGGGTTGCGCCCCGTAACGGGAGTTCAGGAGGTGGAGCGGTAGAGGTACGGGGTCGTCGTGGTCAGGGCCGTGAACCCGAGGCGCTGCAGGATCGGGCGGCTCTGCTCGGTCGCGTCGACCTGGAGGTACCGGAAGCCGCGCTCCGCGGCGATCCGGGCCCGGAAGGCGATCAGTGCCCGGTAGACGCCCCTGCCGCGCCACGCCTCCACCGTGCCGCCGCCCCACAGCCCGGCGAAGCCGGTGCCGGGGTACAGCTCCATCCGGGCCGAGCTGACCGGCTCCTCGCCCGCCATGGCGAGCACCCCCACGAAGTGGTCCGGGTCCTCCTTCAGCCGGGCCAGCACCTGGTGCCGCAGCCGGGTCCAGTCCGAGCCGAACGCCTGCTCGTGGGCGCGGGCCATCAGCTCCACATCGGCCTCGTCACGTACGGTGCGCAGCCGGACGCCTTCGGGGAGCACGGCCTCCGTGGGAAGGTCCGCGACCGGCGCCACCAGCAGGGTCTCCGGCTCCTCCGCCTCGAAACCGGCCGCCAGCAGCCGGGCCCCCAGATCGGCCGGG
The DNA here is from genome assembly GCA_000470535.1 of Streptomyces sp. AW19M42. Lineage (GTDB taxonomy): Bacteria > Actinomycetota > Actinomycetes > Streptomycetales > Streptomycetaceae > Streptomyces. The sequence continues at coordinate 53,949 of CBRG010000109.1, read as the reverse complement.
CGGTCGTGTGCGTACAGCTTCCACTCGAACTCGTCGTACCCGCGCTCCACGCAGTGGGCCACCTGGGCGGCGATCGCCGCGTCGGCCCGTGCGCCGTCCAGGTCCGGGGACGACCACACGACCCCGTTCCAGTCGTGGGCCGCGCCGGTCTGGCGTACGACGTCACCGGTGCGCTCGACGCGCACGCCGGGGCCGTCGGGGCGGGCGAACTCGCGCATCTCCCGGTCGAAGACGGCCAGCAGGTGGTGGTCCTGGTTCTTGGTCATCCGCACACCACAGCACCGGGCCGGATCACCGGCAACTGTATTCACCGCCGTTGGATCGGGCCGGCCGGGGCAGACGGCAGACATGAATGATCTTGGAAGAGGCATATCGGAGCGGCGCGCATGACGGTACCGGTACGAGGGCGGGGTTCCGGCGGCTCCCCGAGGGCTTTCAGCGTGCGCACGACCGCCTGCGGATTCGGGGCCGTGGCTCTGCTGATCTGCGGTGGAGGACTGATGGTGCGCATCGCCTGGGAGGGGGTGCTCAGGCATCCGGCCGCCGTCGTGCCGGCCGCCGCGATCGTTGCGGCGGGCGTCCTTCTCCTGCACCTCCGCCGGACGCGTCGACGCCCGCGCGGCGGCCCCGGCCCGCTCTCCGAGGCCGTGCAGGAGCTCTTCGACCCGCCCCAGGAGCCCTGGGACTCCCCGAGCCCGGAATTCCGGCCCCGCCACGACGACGACATGGCGCGCACGGCAGTCCTGCCGGAACCGCTGCCGGAACTGCTGCCGGAACAGGAATGGGGACCGCTGCCGGAACAGGAGTGGGAACCGGCTGAGCCCGAGGAGGAGGCGCAGGACCACGAGGCCCTGGACGCCGACGGGTTCGAGGACGCGATCGCCGCGCTCTGCGAGCGGGACGGCTGCTCCGACGTGCAGGCCGTCGGCGGAGCGGGTGACCTGGGGGCGGATGTGGTCGCGACCGCCCCCGACGGGCGGCGCCTGGTCGTCCAGTGCAAGTACTACGGGCCGGACAACAAGGTCGGCTCACAGGACCTCCAGCGATTCGGCGGAACCTGCTACGCCGTGCACGAGGCCGAGATCGCCGTCTGCGTCACCACCAGCGCCTACACCACCCCGGCCCTGGAGTACGCGGAGCAGTGCGCGATCCTCTGCGTGGACGGCGAGGCGCTCGTGGCCTGGAACGACGGGACCGCACCGCCGCCGTGGCGCTGACCGCCGCCGGGAGCCGTGCGGCGCCGCTCAGCGCTCCTTGAGCGCCTGCTGGATCGTCCGCATCACTTCGTCCAGCGGCGCGTCCGTGCGCGCCACGGCGACCAGCACCTCTGCCTCGGTGCTCACCGAGGCGGCGGGCGGCTTCGCCGGCTCGGTGCCCGCGGTGCGGCCCGCGCCGATCCCGGTGCCGAAGGTGTCGCGGACGATGGCGAACGCGTGGTCCAGCTGCGCCTCCACGTCCCCCTGGCCGTCCACCCGCAGCCACCGGCGCAGTACGTGGTTGTGCGCGGTGACCACGGCGGACGCCGCGACTTCCGCCAGGAGCGGGTCGTCGTTGCCGACATGGTGGTCGCGCTCGTCGAAGTGGCCCAGCAGATAACGCGTGAACAGCCGCTCGTAGCGGGCCACCGAGGCGATCTCCGCCTCCCGCAGGGTGGGCACCTCACGGGTCAGCTTGTAGCGGGCCACCGAGACCGCGGGCTTCGCCGCGTACATCTTCATGACTTCCTTGATGCCCCGGCAGACCGTGTCGAGCGGGTGCTCGTGCGCCGGAGCGGCGTTCAGGACCGCCTCCGCGCGTACGAGAGTGTCGTCGTGGTCCGGGAAGATGGCCTCTTCCTTGGAGCGGAAGTGCCGGAAGAAGGTGCGCCTGGCGACGCCCGCGGCGCCCGCGATCTCGTCGACCGTCGTCGCCTCGTACCCCTTCGTGGCGAAGAGCTCCATCGCCGCGGCGGCCAGTTCACGCCGCATTTTGAGCCGTTGGGCGGCGGCACGCGTGCCCGCGGCACTCTCCGGGGCGTCGGGCGCGGCGGACACACGGGGGGACCTGGCGGGCTGGGGCATGGTGTGAACGTACTGCATCGGTGCGGGGGAGTGCGTCTGTGGGGGCGGGCCGCCCGCAGGGCCGAGCAGCCCGCCCCAGCCGCCGCTCCCGTCAGCGGCGGGCATGTTCGCGGAAGCCGCGCCCTGTCTTGCGGCCGAGGCAGCCGGCGGCCACCAGATGCTCCAGCAGCGGCGCCGGGGCGAGCCCGGGGTCACGGAATTCGCTGTGCAGCACCTTCTCGATGGCGAGCGAGACATCGAGGCCCACGACGTCCAGGAGTTCGAACGGGCCCATCGGATAGCCGCCGCCCAGCTTCATCGCGGCGTCGATGTCGTCCAGGGTCGCGTAGTGCTCCTCGACCATCTTGATCGCGTTGTTCAGGTACGGGAACAGCAGCGCGTTCACGATGAACCCGGCCCGGTCCCCGCAGTCCACCGGGTGCTTGCGCACCTTCACGCAGACCTCGCGGACCGTGGCGTGCACGTCGTCGGCCGTCAGCACCGTGCGGACCACCTCGACCAGCTTCATCGCGGGCGCCGGGTTGAAGAAGTGCATCCCGATGACGTCCTGGGGCCGCGAGGTGGCCCGCGCGACCGAGACCACGGGGAGGGAGGACGTGGTGGTGGCGAGCACCGCGCCGGGCTTGCACACCTTGTCCAGGGTGGCGAACAGCTGCTGCTTCACCAGCAGGTCCTCGGCCACGGCCTCGACGGCGAGATCGACCTCCGCGAAGGCGTCCAGCGAACCGGCCGCGGTGATCCGGGCCAGCGTCTCGTCCCGTTCCGCTGCCGTCAGCCGTCCCTTGGCGACCGACCGTTCGAGCGACTTCGCGATCCGGCCCCTGGCCGTCTCCGCCTTCTCCTGGCCGCGTGCGGCGAGCACGACGCCGTAACCGGCCTTCGCGAAGACCTCCGCGATCCCCGACGCCATCGTCCCGGAGCCGGCGACGCCCACCGAGCGCACGGTCCGCCCGGCGCCCGTACCGCTGTCCGGCGACGGCGTCAGCGCGTCCGGGACCACGTCCTGGCTGCCCGGCTCCGCGTACGTGTAGAAGCCGCGACCCGCCTTGCGGCCGGTCAGCCCGGCCTCGCTGAGCTGGCCGAGGATCGGCGCGGGGGCGTGCAGCCGGTCGTGCGAGGCGCAGTACATCGCCTCCAGGACGGTACGGGCGGTGTCGACGCCGATCAGGTCCAGCAGGGCGAGTGGGCCCATCGGCAGCCCGCAGCCCAGCTTCATCGCCGCGTCGATGTCCTCGCGCGACGCGTAGTTCGCCTCGTACATCGCCGCGGCCTGGTTGAGGTAGCCGAACAGCAGCCCGTCGGCCACGAACCCCGGGCGGTCGCCGACCGCGACCGGCTCCTTGCCCAGGTGCCGGGCGAGCGAGGTGACGGCCTCCACGGCCGGCGGCGCGGTCAGCACCGACGAGACCACCTCGACCAGCTTCATCGCGGGTGCCGGGTTGAAGAAGTGCAGGCCGAGCACGCGCTCCGGGTGCTGCGACTCCGCGGCGAGCCGGGTCACGGACAGCGCGTTGGTACCCGTCGCGAGGATCGCGGTGGGCGAGACGACCGCGTCGAGCTCCCGGAACACCTGCTGCTTGATCTCGTACGACTCGGGCACGACCTCGATGACCAGCTCCGCGTCCGCGGCGGCCTGGACGTCGGAGAAGGTACGGAACCGGGCGAGGACGTCGCGCCGCTCCTCCTCGGTGATCCGCTCGCGCCGCACGGCGCGCGCGGTGGAGGCCTCCAGGGCGGCGACGGCCTGACGGGCGGCCACGTCGCTGATGTCGATACCGATGACCTCGCGGCCGGAGCGGGCGAGGACCTCGGCGATGCCGGTGCCCATCGTGCCGAGGCCGACGACGGCGATGGTGCTGAGCGGGGTGTCCATCACGGGACTCCAGGGATGAGTGACGACTGAGGGACGCACGGCGCGCGGCCGATGAGAGGGACCAGAAGAGCCTGGCCGGGCGCGGCGTGCGGGAGTTGGCTGTCGTGGTGCTCACGTCCGGGTACAGGCCCTGAGGGCATGCCCGGACCGGGAAGGGGCGGCGGACTCTGTCCCGGAGTCACGCCTCGCAAAGCTGCCGAACCGACATCCACTCCGGGTGGCTGCGTCACCAGGCCACCGGAGCCGGCGGGGGAGTGTCCCGCTCACATGAGGTTAACCGGCGAGTAACGAGCGCGCCAGCCCTGGATTGTTGTGGCCCCCCTCACATTCGTCGCACCCTTCTGCACGCTGTGTGCCCATCGATACACTGAGGGTTATGGACGAGGAGCTGCGGTCGCTGACGCACCGGCTGGCCGAAGAGGCGGGAGAGGCCGGAGAGACAGCCGCCTACCACCGACTGGTCGCCACCGAGGACGACGAGGAGCTGGCACAGGTCCTCATCGAGCGCGAACGCCCGCTGTGGGCCCGCGAGATCGCGGCGTTCCGGCTGGGCTGCGGCGGCGACCGGCGGGCTTTCGAGACCCTGGTGCTGCTGCTCAACCACCGAGACCCTCAGCGCTGCGCCGGTGCCGCGCACGCCCTGGCCCGACTCGGTGACCCGCGCACCCCGCGCGCCGCCGCGGCGCTTGCCACCAACTCCCTGCGCACGGCCTACGCGTTGTACCCGGTCCGGCTACTCGGTGGGCTGCGCGCCCCGGAGTCCGTACCGGCCCTGATGACCACGCTGCGCGGGCTCCTCGGGCCGGACGAACCGCACTGGAGGGTGGCGCTCGCCTGCGTCGAGGAGCTGGGGGCGCTCGGTGACGTACGGGCCCGCCCGCTGCTGGAGGCGGCTCTGCCGCACCCCCGGCTGGGCGACGCGGCGGGGGAGGCGCTCAGCAGGCTGCCGGCGCCCTGAGGGCTTGCGGACAGCGGCCCTGGGACCCGGCGAGCGGGCGTACGTAACGCACCTCGGGCACCGGCACCCCGTCCACCTCGAAGGATTCCTCGGCGCCGTCCGGCCGGAAGCCCGCGCGGGCGTAGAAGCGGCGGGCCGACGCGTTCTCCCTGAGTACCCAGAGCGCGAGATCCGGATGGCCGGCCGCGGCGGCGCGCACCAGCGCCTCGGACATCAGGGCACGGCCCACCCCCGTCCCCGTCAGCTCCGGCAGCACGTAGATCGCGTACAGCTCACCGCGCGCGAGCCGTGCGCCGTTCTCGCGGTACGGCCCGAACGCCGCCCAGCCGATGACGCCGAGGCCCGCCCGCTCGGCCACCACGTTGACGACCTCGTCGCCCTCGGTGAAGAACCCGCGGCGCCGTTCCGCGTCCTCTGCGACGCTCATCGCGTCCAGATACGCCTGCGGTATCAGCCCGGCGTACGCGCTCCGCCAGCCGCGCACCCGCACCGTCGCCACGGCCTCACAGTCGTCGATGGTCATGTCCCGCACCAGTGGTTCGGGGCCGTGCGCCGGAGTGGGGCGGGTGGTCATCCGCCCATCCTCTCGCGCACGCCCCCGATGGGAAACGCGGTCTCGGCCCGTCAGCCCCGGAAGCCGAGCATCCCGTGCAGCGCGCTGCCCCGGCCCCCGACGTCCGCGCGGGCTGCCGCCTCCGCGGTCTTGCCGGTGGTGGGCTTCGGGTCCGGCGACTTGGCGCAGACCGCGTCCACGTCGCCGCCCTTTCCGCGCGGCACGGTGCCCTTGGCGAGATAGTCCGCCAGGTACGTGTCCAGGCAGTCGTTGCCGCTCAGGGTGACGCCGTGGTTGCCGCCGCCCTGCTCGACGACCAGGCTGGAGCCGCGGAGCTTGCGGTGCAGGGTGACCCCGCCCTCGTACGGTGTGGCCGCGTCGTCCGTGGCCTGGAAGAGCAGCGCGGGCGGCAGGGCGTGGTTGGAGACCCGGACCGGGTTCAGCGGCTCCACCGGCCAGTCGGCGCACGGCGCGTTGTACCAGGTGTTGCTCCAGGCCATGAAGGGCGCCTTGCCGTGCACGCGCCAGGCGTCGTTGCGCCAGGTGTTCCAGTCGCGCGGCCACTGGGCGTCACGGCACTGCACGGCGGTGTAGACCGAGTACCCGTTGTCATCCTCCGCGTCGACCACGGCGAACCGCTCGTAGGCCTTGACCAGCTGCTTCTCGTCCTTGTGGTTCACGTAACCGGCGAACGCCTCGGCCAGGACGGGCCAGTAGCCGTTGTAGTAGCCGCCCGGCAGGAACGTGTCGTCCAGCTCGCTCGCGCCGACCTTCTCGCCCGCGGGATGCTTCTTGACGGCGTTCCGCATCCGGTACCAGACGGCCTCGACCTTCGCGGGGTCGCTGCCCAGCCCGTACGTGCTGTCGTACTTCGCCACCCAGGCCATGAACGCCTTGTGGCGGGTGTCGAACGCGTAGTCCTGGCTGATGTTGTCGTCGTACCAGACGCCGTCCGGGTCGACGTTCGAGTCGAGCACCAGACGCCGCACGCGGTCCGGGAAGAGCTTGGCGTACACCGAACCCAGATAGGTGCCGTAGGAGTACCCGAGGTAGTTGAGCCTGGCCGCGCCGGCCGCCCGGCGGATCACGTCGAGGTCCTCGGCCGCGCTGACCGTGTCCATGTAAGGCAGCAGGTCCGGGTACTTCTCGCCGCAGGCGGCCGCGAAGGACCGGGCGCGGTCCCGGTTGACCCGCTCGCCCCCGAGCGAGTTCGGCACCGAGTCGGGCCGCACCGGATCGGAGTACTTCGGCACGCAGTCCAGGGCCGGCCGGCTCTCGCCCACGCCGCGCGGATCGAAGCCGATCACGTCGTACTGGGCGGCCACCGCCTTCGGCAGCGAGGCGGCGACGAAACCGGCCATCGACAGTCCGCTGCCGCCGGGACCGCCGGGGTTGACCAGCAGCGGGCCCTGGAAGGTCTTCGAGGTGTGCGGCACCCGGGTCAGGGCGAGGGTGACCTTCCGGCCCGACGGGTCGTCATGGTCGAGCGGGGCGCTCACCGACGAGCACTGGAGCGTCGGGGACGCCTCGGTGGCGCAGTCGGTCCACTTGAGCGCCGCGACGCGCTGCGCGCCCGTGTCGGCGGTCGCCGGTGACGGGGCGACGGTCACCAGACCGGCGACCGTCGCCCCGACGGCGAACAGAATCCCTGAACGTTTCGTCATATGGCCTCCCGTGGTGGGGGGAACACGGCTGCGCGTGGCGGCAGCCCCCGCGGGATGCTCCCCGCATTCGGGACCGGGAGGACCTGTTCTGTTGAGAGATGACCCGTTTGCCTGCGGGGACCCGGTGCGCCGCAGCCATCGCAGCCGCGGCGGCCCGGTCAGAGCAGGGTCAGCTGGGTGGGCTCGGAGCCGCCCGGCGGGGGGTGCGGCTCGCCCCGCGCGGGGAGCGCGCGGGAGGCGCCCCGGCGCGAGGGCCCGATGCCGTACTCGGTCGCCAGCTCGTGCACACGGCGGGTGATCCGGCGCTGGTACCAGGTGGGCGCGTACGCCCCGTCCGCGTACAGACGCTCGTAACGGCCCACCAGCCGCGGGTGGTGCCGGCCGAGCCACTCCATGAACCACTCCCGGGCGCCGGGCCGCAGATGCAGGACGAGCGGGGTCACCGAGGTCGCGCCGGCGGCGGCGATCGCGCGGACGGTCGCCCGCAGCTGCTCCGGCCGGTCCCCGAGGAACGGGATGACGGGCGCCATCAGGACCCCGCAGCCGATGCCGTGCCCGCTGAGGGCGCGTACGACGTCGAGGCGGCGCTCGGGGGAGGGAGTGCCGGGCTCCACGGTGCGCCACAGCTCGGGGTCGACGAAGCCGACGGAGACCGAGACGCCCACCTCGGTGACCTCGGCGGCCTGCCGCAGCAGTTCCAGGTCGCGCAGGATCAGTGTGCCCTTGGTCAGGATCGAGAAGGGGTTCGCGTGGTCGCGCAGGGCCGCGAGGATGCCGGGCATCAGCCGGTAGCGGCCCTCGGCCCGCTGGTAGCAGTCGACATTGGTCCCCATCGCTATGTGCGCGCCGTGCCAGCGCGGGGAGGCGACTTCGCGGCGTACCAGCTCCGGGGCGTTGACCTTGACGACGATCTGGGAGTCGAAGCCGAGCCCGGTGTCGAGGTCCAGATAGCTGTGGGTCTTGCGGGCGAAGCAGTAGACACAGGCGTGCGAACAGCCGCGGTAGGGGTTCACCGTCCATTCGAAGGGCATCCGGGACGCGCCGGGCACCCGGTTCAGCGCCGAGCGGGCCCGGACCTCGTGGAAGGTGATGCCGCGAAACTCCGGAGTGTCGAAGGTACGCGTCGTCACCGCGTCCGCGGCGAAGAGCGCGGCCTCCCCGCTCTTGGTGGTCTTGGCGGTGGTATCTGCCAGATTGTCCCAGCGCATGGACGCCTCCTAGGTAGCACTGACCAGAGAATAGAACACTTGTTCCCTTGATCGTTTTCTCCCCTTCGCCCCCGACCGGATTTTGAGCCGGGTGCCGGAGGTGGTTGGCTCAGCACACCCCGAACAACCGAGTGCTGGAGGAACAGCCATGGCGCAGGTCGAGGCCACGACAGAGCGGATCATCGCGGCGGACCCGGAAGCGGTGTTCGATGCGCTGGCCGACTACAAGGACGTCCGCGGCAAGGTGCTGCCCGGCCAGTTCAGCGAGTACGAGGTGCGTGAGGGCGGCGACGGAGAGGGCACCCTCGTCCACTGGAAGCTCCAGGCCACCAGCAAGCGGGTGCGCGACTGCCTGCTGGAGGTCGGCGAGCTGACCGATGGGCAGCTCGTGGAGAAGGACCGCAACTCCTCGATGGTCACGACCTGGACCGTCACCCCGGCTGGCGAGGGCAAGTCCAAGGCCGTCGTCTCGACCGTGTGGAACGGTGCCGGCGGCATCGGCGGATTCTTCGAGAGGACCTTCGCGCCCAAGGGGCTTGCCCGCATCTACGACGAGCTGCTGCAGAACCTCGCCACCGAGGTGGAGAAGTAACTCCCCGGTTCCGCTTTCCCGCCTCACCGGTTCGGGTGGTCTTTCCGCCCGCCCGGTCGCGCGCCGTAGTGGCTCCCACCGGGGGCTAAGTCCTCCGAGTGCGCCGTCAGCGCCCCCCGCCGCGTTTGCCCTCCCTTGTATCGCGATGCGAGAAATTGGGCGGCGCAGATGCGACGAGGGGAGCGGCACGTGGTGGGTGGGATCACTCTGGTGAAGGACGAGCCCGACGGTCCGGGCGACACCGCGACGGCGCGGACGTCCGCACCACCCCCGCCGCCGCCCGCTGCACCCGCGCCACCCGCTCCACCCGTGACGGAACCGGCGGACATGCTCCCCGGCTTCGAGACGGACCCGCGCCGCATCCGGCTCATCTTCATCGGGCTGATGCTCACGCTGCTGCTCGCGGCGCTCGACCAGATGATCGTCGCCACCGCGCTCCCGAAGATCGTCGGTGAGCTGCACGGCCTGGAGAAGATGTCCTGGGCGGTCACCGCCTATCTGCTCGCCTCCACCATCGGGCTCCCGGTCTACGGAAAGCTCGGTGACCTCTTCGGGCGTAAGGGCGTCTTCCAGTTCGCGATCGTCGTGTTCGTCGTCGGCTCCGCGCTGGCCGGCTGGTCGCGCACCATGGACGAGCTGATCGCCTTCCGTGCCCTCCAGGGCGTCGGCGGCGGCGGGCTGATGATCGGCGTCCAGGCGATCATCGCGGACGTCGTGCCGCCCCGGGAGCGCGGCCGGTTCATGGGGCTCATCGGTGCGGCCTTCGGACTCGCCTCCGTGGCGGGCCCGTTGCTCGGCGGCTTCTTCACCGACCACGCCTCCTGGCGCTGGTGCTTCTACATCAACATCCCGTTCGGCCTGGTCACCTTCGCCGTCATCACCGTCGTGCTGAAGCTGCCGAAGCCGACCGTCCGGCCCCGGCTCGACATCCTCGGCGCCCTGCTGCTGGCCGCCGCCTCCACCTGCGTGGTGCTGCTGACCAGCTGGGGCGGTACGGAGTACGCCTGGGGCTCCCGCACCATCCTGGGACTGGCCGTAGGAGCCGTCGGAACGACACTGCTCTTCATCGCCGTCGAGCACCGCGCGCCCGAACCGATCATCCCCCTGCGGCTGTTCCGCGACTCGATCTTCAACATCAGCGCGCTCGTCGGCGCGGTGGTAGGAGTCGCCCTGTTCGGCGCGGCCAGCTACCTGCCGACCTTCCTGCAGATGGTCGACGGGGCCACCGCCACCGAGTCCGGCCTGCTGATGCTTCCGATGATGGGCGGCATCGTCGCCGCTTCGGTCATCTCCGGCCAGCTGATCTCCCGTACCGGCAGATACCGCGTCTACCCGATCGCAGGCAGCGCGCTGGCGGCGATCGGCATGTGGCTCCTGTCCCGGCTCGAAACGGACACCCCGCGGCTGGAGTACAGCATCGCGCAGGCGGTGCTCGGTCTCGGCATCGGACTGATCATGCCGGTGCTGGTGCTCGCCGTGCAGAACTCCGTACGGCCCGCCGACCTCGGCACCGCCACCAGCGCCAACAACTACTTCCGGCAGATCGGCGGCAGTGTCGGCGCGGCCGTGTTCGGCACGCTCTTCGCCGGACGCCTCGCCGACGCGCTCGCGGTGCGCCTGCCGTCCGGAGCCGGTCTGCCCGACCCCGAGTCGATCACCCCGCAGCTGGTCCACGCCATGGAGCCGGCGCTGCGTGACAGCTACATCCAGGCGTACGCCGACGCGATGCCCCGGATCTTCCTCTACCTTGTGCCGGTCCTCGTGCTCGGCCTGTTCCTCGCCTTCTTCCTCAAGGAGAAACCGCTGGTGTCCCACCACAGCCCCGAAACCGCAGCCGAGCCCGCGACGATCCCCTCCGCTCGCGTCGACCCCGGCCCCCAGCCCGCCGGGCACCTCGCAGGGGTGCCCGTCTGCGGCAGCGTCCAGCACCCCGACGGCACCAAGGTCCCGCGCGCCGCCCTCACCCTCATCGACGTCCAGGGGCAGCAGGTCGGCAGGGGCGCCAGCGGTGAGGAGGGACGGTACGCGCTGAGCGTCCCCGGCGCCGGTTCGTACGTCCTCATCGCGGCCGCCGGGGGCCACCAGCCGCAGGCGGTCAGCGTCACCGTGGGCGAGCGGCCGGTGGAGCTCGACGTGGTGCTCGGCGGGGCCGGCCGGCTGGCGGGGACCGTCCTGACGGCGGACGGCGTTCCGGTGCGGGACGCCGCCGTCACGCTCACCGACGTACGCGGCGAGGTGGTCTCCTCCACCCGCAGCGGCCGTGAGGGCGGCTATGTGATCTCGGAACTGGTGGCGGGGGAGTACACCCTCGCGGCCAGCGCGCCCGCCTTCCGGCCCGCCGCGTTGCCGGTCAGTGTGCAGGCGGCCCGGGAGACCCGGCAGGACATCGAACTGGCAGGCGGCGCCGTGCTGCGCGGCGTCGTACGCGCCAGCGGCGGGCGGCTCGTCGAGGACGCCCGGGTCACACTGCTGGACGCGGCCGGCAACGTGGTCGACACCGTGACCACCGGGCCCGACGGAGCCTTCCGGTTCGTCGATCTGTCCACCGGCGAGTACACCGTGATCGCCGCCGGCTACCCGCCGGTGGCCACGGTCCTCCAGGTCGCGGGCGGCGGGCGCACCGAACGGGACCTCCAGCTGGGCCACGAGGACTGACCCCGCGGCAGCGGTGGCGAGGGTAGTGCGCCCCCCGGGTGCGCGGGGCGCACCCCCTTCGCGGGTGATTCCGTCGATGACCGGCGGGCGCCGGACCGTCTGGTTCGAGCTGGCGCTCTCCCGGCTTCCGGCTACGGGCGCGCACTTGCCCTGATCCACTGCGCGCGGTAGTCCCTTGTGATGCGAGGTGCCTCAGCGTGACGGGACATGGGAGTGCGCATGAATGATCCACAGCGGTACCGCGAGGCGTGGGAAGGCTACTGGGAAGCGACGTCGGACGAGCCGGGCGAGGCGATCTGGGACGCCGATCCCTCGCTGAGCGCCGTACCGCACAGCGAACTGCTTCTGCCGTACGCGGATGCCTCACTGCCCGTCGTCGACCTCGGCTGCGGCAACGGCACCCAGACCCGCTACCTCGCCACCCGGTTCGCCCACGCCATCGGCGTGGACCTCTCGCACGCCGCGATCGGCCATGCCCGCCGGGCGGACACCGAGGGCGTCGCCGAGTTCGCCCAGCTCGACCTGACCGACGGCGACGCGGTACGCGCCCTGCACGAGCGGATCGGGGACGCCAACGTCTACATGCGGGCGGTGATCCACCAGGGCGAGGCCGAGGCCAGGCCCGCGGTGGCCGCGGCCGTGGCGACGATGCTCGGCGCGCGCGGCCGTGCCTTCGTCGCGGAGCTGACCCCGGCCTCCAAGGACGTGCTCCGGCTGGCGGCACAGGGGCCGGACGGCCCGCCCAAGAAGCTGCGCCGGGTCTACGACCACGGGCTCAAACCGGCTGATGCCGCAGAGGAGGAGGTGCCCGACCTCCTGCGGGCGGCCGGGCTGACCACACTCGACAGCGGTCACACGGCCCTGCCGCAGACCGAGCGGCTGTCCGACGGGACCCGGATCGACCTGCCGGCCAGGTGGTTCGTGCTGGCCGTCGGCTGAACCGGGCCCACGAGCGCGCCGAGGGTCCGGGCGGGCCCGTGAGCAAGCGGAACCCGGGCCCGTGGGCCAGGGGAAACCTCAGGGCGCGTCCTGCCCCCGCACCAGGGACATGAGCGCCCGCGCCCCGGGGCTCATGACCCGCGCGTCCGGAAGCACCACGACGCTCTCGTAGTACGGCTGGACGGGCCCGTCCAGCCGTACCGTCGCCAGGCCCCGCGCCTCGGGCTTGCGGGTGAAGTGGTGCGGCACCACCGCGATGCCGAGCCCTTCCTGGACCAGCTCAAGCAGGCTGTGCACGTCGTTCACCTCAAGCGCCACCGTGCGGCGGACCCGCGCGGCCGTGAACGCCCCGTCGGCCGCACGGCGCGGACCCCAGTCCGGGTGGAAGTCGATGAACGGCTCGCCCGGCAGCTCGTCCCACCCGGCCCGGTCCTTCGCGGCCAGCCGGTGGCCGGGGGCGCACAGCAGGACCATGGGCTCACGGGCCAGCGGGACCAGCTCGCCGCGCCACTCCACGGAGCTGACCGTGGCGGCGAAGGCGATGTCGAGCCGCCCGCCGGCCACCCCGTCCACCAGGCTCGTCGTGCCCTCCTGGCGGAGCCGGATCTCCATGTGCGGATGCGCACGGTGGAAGGCGGCCAGCAGCCGGGGCAGGCTCACCCCGGCCACGCACTGCTCGACCCCCACCGACAGGGTGCCGCGCAGCAGCCCCCGTACGGCATCGACGGCGTCCTTCGCCGCCCGCGCGCCCGCCAGGGTGCGCTCGGCCTCCACCAGCAGGGCGCGCCCGGCCTCTGTCAGCCGCACGCTGCGGGTGGTCCGGCTGAACAGCGGGGTCCGCAGCTCCTGCTCCAGCGCCCGGACGGAGGCGGAGAGGCCGGACTGCGACACGGCGAGGCGCTCTGCGGCCCGGGTGAAGTGCTGTTCTTCGGCGACCGCGACGAAATGTTCCAGCTGCCGCAACTCCATGATTGAGAAATATAGACGCTGAATCCAAGCGGAATCTTCTGTTGGACTGCTGGATCGTTCTGCGCGAGCCTGGAGCCCGCACGGCGTACCCCGTCGCGAACCGGAACGACCTCTCCCGTGGAGCCCCGCATGTACATCCCGTCCGCCGACCGCTACCAGGACATGCCCTACCGGCGCACCGGGCGCAGCGGCCTGAAGCTGCCGGCCCTCTCGCTCGGCCTGTGGCACAACTTCGGCGCGGACCGGACGCCGGAGGCCCAGGGGCAGATCCTCCGCCGGGCTTTCGACCTCGGCATCACCCACTTCGACCTGGCCAACAACTACGGTCCGCCGGCCGGCTCCGCCGAGACGGCGATGGGCCGCGCGCTGGCCACGGACTTCGCCCGGCACCGGGACGAGATCATCGTCTCCACCAAGGCCGGCTACCTGATGTGGGACGGCCCCTACGGCGAGTGGGGCTCGCGCAAGAACCTGCTCTCCTCGCTCGACCAGAGCCTCGGCCGGCTCGGGCTCGACTACGTCGACATCTTCTACTCCCACCGGCCCGACCCCGAGACCCCGTTCGAAGAGACGATGGGCGCCCTCCACTCGGCGGTGCAGCAGGGCAAGGCGCTCTACGTGGGCGTCTCCAACTACTCCGTCGAGCAGACCCGGGAGGCCGCCCGGATCCTGAAGGACCTCGGCACCCCGCTGCTCGTCCACCAGCCGCGCTACTCGATGCTGGACCGCGGGGTCGAGGACGGTCTGCTCACCGCCCTCGACGAGCTGGGCGCCGGCTCCACCGCGTACTCACCGCTGGAGCAGGGCATCCTCTCCGACCGTTACCTCCGGGGCATCCCGGAGGGCTCACGGGCGGCGGGCAGCAGCCCGTTCCTGTCGGCCGACTCCGTCACCCCTGAGCTGGTCGAGCGGCTCCGCCGGCTCGACGAACTGGCCTCGGAGCGCGGCCAGTCGCTGGCCCAGCTGGCGCTGGCCTGGGTGCTGCGCGGCGGCCGCGTCACCTCCGCCGTGGTCGGGGCGAGCAGCGTCGCCCAGTTGGAGAGCAGCGTCCAGGCGGTCCGCAACCTGGAGTTCAGCGACAAGGAACTCAGCCGGATCGAGAAGCTGCTGAAGGGCGCGAAGCGCCGCTGAGGCGCGCGACGGGGCGCCGGCGTCCCTGGGCGGGGTGCCGGCCCCGTCGCGCACGCAGGTGCCGCCTCAGTCGTCGTCCCCGCGCAGCAGCAGGTCCAGCAGTCCGGGGAAGCGGGCCTCGAACTCCTCGCGGCGCAGCCGATTGAACCGCTTCGGTCCCGAGTCGCGCTGCTCGACCAGGCCCGCGCCGCGCAGGACCGAGAAGTGGTGGCTCAGTGCCGCCTTGCCGACCGGCACGTCGAAGCTGCCGCAGCTGCGCGTCCAGTCCTCGGAGCCGGCCAGCTCGCGGACCAGCTGGAGGCGGACCGGGTCGGCCAGCGCGGACAGGGCACCGAGGACGGACACCTCGGCCGGGTCCGTGTGCACCGGCGGGGCGCGGTGTCCGCTGCTCGCAGGCTGGTTGGGCATGTCCCGCTCCCGATGTCCGTGACCTCTTGCTGAGTGTTCGATGAATATCTTACACTCCGGGTGTTCGATTTTTATTGAACACACTCTCCAGGGGGCGGTCCGCCATGCGCACGGTCGAATTCAAGGAGTACGGCGGGCCCGAGGTGCTCACCCTCGTCGAGACGGTCGCGCCCGAGCCCGGCCCCGGACAGGTCACCATCGACGCGGCCTACGCGGGCGTCAACTTCGCCGACGTCAAGGCCCGGTCCGAGGGATACCGGGTGCCCCGGCTGCCCTTCGTGCCCGGCCTGGAGGTCTCGGGTCGCATCAGGGCCGTCGGTGACGGCGTTCAGGGCCTGCGCCCCGGGCAGGAGGTCGCGGCCTTCCTCGACAGCGGCGGGTACGCGGAGGTGGTGACGGCGCCCTCCGCCACGGTCTTCCCGCTGCCGGACGGTGTGGACCTGCGCACCGGCGCCACTCTGCCCACCGTGCTGCCGACCGCGCACGCCGTGCTGCACGAGGTCGGACGCCTGCGGGCGGGGGAGAGCGTGCTGGTGCAGGGCGCGGCGGGCGGTGTCGGCACCGTGGCAGGGCAGCTGGCCAGGGCTGCGGGAGCCGGTGCCGTGTACGGCGTGGTGTCCTCGGCCGAGAAGGCCGCGTACGCGCTCGCGCACGGCTACGACGAGGTCTTCGTCGGCGACACCTTCCCGGACGGGGTGCGCCGCGCCACCGAGGGCCGGGGCGTCGACCTGGTGCTGGATCCGGTGGGCGGTGAAACCCTGCGGCGCGGACTCGACGCGCTGGCCGTCTTCGGGCGCCTCGTCTCCTTCGGCAACGCGGGCGGCGCGCGGCCCTGGCACGTAGGACAGCCCGAGCTCTACCCGGGCGGCAGGTCGGTCGCCGGCTTCTCGATCCTGGAACTGGCCGCGCACGCCCCCGCCACCCTCCGCGCCCTCGCGGAGCGCGCCTTCCGCACGGTGACCGAAGGCCAGGCGGTCCTTCCGGTCACCGCCGAATTCGCGCTGCCGGACGCCGCCGACGCCCACCTGCTGATGGAGGGGCGCACATCGACGGGCAAGCTGGTCCTGCGCATCGCCGGCTGAGCGGGCCGCTCCGGTCCGGCGCACAGCTCCACGAACCCCCGAAAGGCGCATCCCCATGAAGATCCTGGTCGTAGGAGCCGGAGCCACCGGCGGCTACTTCGGTGCCCGGCTCGCGCAGGCGGGCAAGGACGTCACCTTCCTCGTCCGCCCCCGCCGCGCCGCCGTCCTGCGCGAACGGGGCCTGCGCGTCACCGGGCCGGGGGAGACCGAGACGGTCGCGCCCGTACTCGTCACCGCCGGGGAACTCACCGGCCACTATGACCTCGTGCTGCTCTCGGTGAAGGCCACGGCCCTGGACGCGGCCCTCGACGACATCGCACCGGCCGTCGGGCCGGGCAGCGCGGTCGTGCCACTGCTCAACGGCATGGCCCACCTGGACCGGCTCAACGACCGGTTCGGCGCGGGTGCGGTGCTCGGCGGCGTCGCCAGGATCATCACCACGCTGAACGAGGAGGGCGACATCGTCCGCCTCGCCCCGGTCGCGAGCCTGAGCATCGGTGAGCAGGGGGGCGGCCCCTCGCCGCGGGTCGAGGTCATCGCCGCCGAACTCGCCGACGCGGGCATCGACACACAGATGCCGGCCGACATCCTGTCGTCGATGTGGAGCAAGTGGGTCCTCATCAGCACCCTGGCAGGGCTGACCTGTCTGATGCGTGGCACCACCGGAGACGTCGCGGCCGTGCCCGGGGGACGCGACTTCGTCGCCGCCCTGCTGGCCGAGTCCGCCGGTGTCGCGGCGGCCGCGGGCCATCCGGTACCGAAGAGCGAACTCGACGCCGTGGCGGCGATGCTGACCAAGGAGGCATCGCCCCTCACCGCCTCGCTGTACCGCGATGTGGTCCAGGGCGCCCCGACCGAGGTCGAGCACGTCTTCGGTGACCTGGTGGACCGCGCCCGGCTCCTGTCCGTCGACACCCCGCTGCTGGAGCTGGCCACGCTGAGCCTGCGCGTCCACGAGCACCGCATCGCCGCCACCACCACCGTCCGACCGTAAGCGCCACGGCTGTGAGGATGGCTCCATGACATGGACGGCACCCCACCTCACCCGAACGACCGACGGCGACCTCCAGCTCAACGCGCCCTGCACCGCGGCCGAACGGACCATGCTGTCGGGCTGGCTGCAGTGGCACCGCGAGACGCTCCTGGTCAAGTGCGCCGGACTCGACCAGGAGCAGCTGGCCCGCACGACCGCCGCACCGTCCGGACTCACCCTGCTCGGCCTGGTGCGGCACCTGGCCGAGATCGAACGCTGGTGGTTCCGCCGGAGCTTCGCCGCCGAGCCGCTCGGTGACGTGTTCACCGGACCGGCCGACGGTGACGAAGGTCTCGAAGGTGTTGACGCGGCCCGTGCGGAGCACGACTACGCCGCTTATCTGGCCGAGGTCGACGCGGCTGAGGCGGCCGTCGCGGGGCGGGCCCTCGACGAGACCTTCGTGACCTCGCGCGGCAGGCCCTGCACGCTGCGCTGGGTCTACCTGGCCATGATCCAGGAGTACGCCCGGCACAACGGCCACGCGGACCTGCTGCGCGAGCGGACCGACGGCGGGACCGGTGACTACCCGCGGAGCTGACCCGTGCGGCAGCCGTCAGAGGAATGGACCAATGGAGGTCTCGGCAGCCCTGGCCTGCCCGTTCTGCGACGCGTACCGTGTGGCCGCATGAAGATCCTCGTGAGTGCCGACATGGAAGGCGCCACCGGCGTGACCTGGCCGGCCGATGTGCTGCCCGGCACGCCGCAGTGGGAGCGATGCCGTTCCCTGTTCACCTCCGACGTCAACGCGGCGGCCCTCGGGTTCTACGACGGGGGAGCTGACGAGGTGCTCATCAACGAGGCCCACTGGACCATGCGCAACCTGCTCCTGGAGCGGCTCGACGACCGGGTCCAGATGCTCACCGGCAAGCACAAGTCGCTCAGCATGGTGGAGGGCATCCAGCACGGGGACGTCGACGCGGTCGCCTTCGTCGGTTACCACACGGGCGCCGGTACGGAAGGCGTCCTGGCCCACACCTATCTGGCCAACTCCATCACCGGGGTCTGGCTGAACGGCGTCAGGGCCAGCGAGGGGCTGCTCAACGCACATGTCGCCGCCGAGTACGGGGTCCCCGTCGTCCTGGTCACCGGGGACGACCTGACCTGTGTCGACGCGACGGGCTACGCGCCCGACGCCCGTACGGTCGCCGTCAAGGACTACGTCTCGCGTTACGCGGCGGTCTGCCGCACCCCGGCCCGTACCGCCGGCGACATCCGTGCGGCGGCCAAGGAGGCGGCCGGACTCGCCGGGCGGTACCCGCCGGTCGAGGGCGGGCCGTTCACCGTGGAGCTGGAGTTCGACGCCGAGCACCTGGCAGCGGCAGCCACCGTCGTACCGGGCGTCGCGGTCTCCGGCGAGAGGCGTGTCGCCTACACGAGCGAGACGATGTACGAAGGTATCCGCACGTTCAAGGCGGTGACGACCATCGTGTCGTCCGCCGTGGAGGAACAGTATGGCTGAGGTGACCAACCCCAGGAACGGCGTCGACGCACTCGCGCTCGACGAATCGGTGACGTTCACCTCCGAACTGATCCGCATCGACACCACCAACCGGGGCGGCGGCGACTGCCGCGAACGCCCGGCGGCCGAGTACGTGGCCGAGCGGCTGGCCGCCGCCGGACTCGAACCGACGCTCCTGGAGCGCACCCCCGGCCGCACCAACGTGGTCGCCAGGATCGCCGGCACCGACCCGTCCGCCGACGCGCTGCTGGTCCACGGGCACCTGGACGTGGTGCCCGCGGAGGCCGACGACTGGTCCGTGCACCCCTTCTCCGGCGAGGTCCGCGACGGTGTCGTCTGGGGCCGGGGCGCCATCGACATGAAGAACATGGACGCGATGGTCCTCGCCGTCGTCCGGTTCTGGGCCAGGTCGGGCATCCGGCCCCGCCGCGACATCGTGATCGCGTACACCGCCGACGAGGAGGCCAGCGCCGACGACGGCTCGGGCTTCCTGGCCGACCAGCACCCCGGACTCTTCGAGGGCTGCACGGAGGGCATCAGTGAATCCGGCGCCTTCACCTTCCACGCCGGACCGAAGATGCCGCTCTACCCCATCGCGGCGGGTGAACGCGGCACCGGATGGCTCAAGCTGACCGCGCACGGCAAGGCGGGGCACGGATCCAAGGTCAACAAGGCCAACGCGGTCAGCACGCTGGCCGCCGCCGTCGCCCGGATCGGCGCCCACGAATGGCCGGTTCGCCTCACCCCGACGGTCCGCGCCGCGCTCACCGAGATCGCCGCACTGCACGGCATCCACCCCGACCTCGACGCCCCCGGCTTCGACGTGGACGAACTCCTCGGCAAGATCGGACCCGCCGCCGCCCTCATCGAGCCGACCGTGCGCAACAGCGCCAACCCGACGATGCTGGACGCCGGGTACAAGGTCAACGTGATCCCGGGGCACGCCACCGCGTTCATCGACGGCCGGACGGTGCCCGGCGGCGAGGACGAGTTCCGCACCACCATGGACCGGCTGACCGGGCCCTCGGTCGACTGGGAGTTCCACCACCGCGAGGTGGCGCTCCAGGCGCCGGTCGACTCGCCCACGTACGCCAAACTCCGGGCCGCCGTCGAGCGGTTCGACCCGGACGGCCATGTGGTGCCGTACTCCATGTCGGGCGGCACCGACGCCAAGCAGTTCTCCCGGCTCGGCATCACCGGCTACGGCTTCTCCCCGCTGAAGCTGCCCGTCGGCTTCGACTACCAGGCCCTCTTCCACGGCGTGGACGAACGCGTCCCCGTCGAGGCGCTGCACTTCGGCGTCCGGGTCCTGGACCACTATCTCCGCACCGCCTGAACCACTCGGGGGAATCGAACATGGCAACCACGCAGGCCTACGGAAGCTGGCCGTCCCCGATCGACGCCGCGCTGGCCGCCTCGCGGGACGGCCGGCCGGAGTACGTCGAAGCGGTCGGCGACGAACTGTGGTGGACGGAACCGCGCCCGGCCCAGGCAGGCCGGCGCGCCCTGGTGCGGCGACTGGCCGACGGCACCACCGAGGAACTGCCCGCGCCCTGGAACGTCCGCAGCCGGGTCATCGAGTACGGCGGACGGCCCTGGACCGGTACCGAACGCGCCGAGGGCGGCCCGCTGATCGTCTTCGTCCACTTCGACGACCAGCGGCTGTACGCCTACGAGCCGGACGGCCCCGGCGAGCCGTGGCCGCTCACCCCCGTCTCGCCCGTCGGCGGCGGACTGCGCTGGGTCGATCCGCGACTGCATCCGGACCGGGGCGCCTCGGGCGAGGTCTGGTGCGTCCTGGAGGAGTTCACCGGCGAGGGGCCGGCCGAACTGCGCAGGCTGATCGCCGCCGTGCCGCTGGACGGATCGGCGGCCGAGGACCGCTCCGCGGTACGCGAACTCTCCGACGACCGGCACCGGTTCGTCACCGGGCCCGAGCTCTCGCCGGACGGACGACGGGTGGCCTGGATCGCCTGGGACCACCCTCGGATGCCGTGGGACGGCACCGAGGTGATCGTCGCGGACATCGGTGCCGACGGAACGTTCCACGCCCCCCGGACCCTGCTGGGCGGTCCGGAGGAATCAGTGCCGCAGATCCAGTGGACCGACGACGGCCGGCTGCTCTTCGCCAGTGACCGCAGCGGTTGGTGGAACCTGTACCGCGCGGAGCCGGACGGCAGCGCGGTGGAACTCTGCCCCAGGCAGGAGGAGTTCGCCGGACCGCTGTGGAAGATCGGGCTCAGCTGGTTCCGGCCGCTGGAGAACGGGCTGATCGCCACCCTGCACGGCAGGGGTGGCACCACGCTCGGCATCCTCGACCCGGAGACCGGAACGCTCGTCGACATCGCCGGGCCCTGGACCGAATGGGCCGGGACGCTCGCCGTACAGGGCGGCCGGGTCATCGGCATCGCCGCGAGCCCGCACAGCGCGTACGAGATCGTGGAGCTGGACACAGCGACCGGGCACACCCGGATCATCGCGGCGGAGCACGAGGACGCGGTTGACCCCGCGTACTACCCGCGGCCCGCAGAGCGTACCTTCGCCGGTCCCGGCGGCCGGGAGATCCACGCGCACATCTATCCGCCACACAGCCCCGACCGGACCGGCCCCGCCGACGAACTGCCGCCGTACGTCGTATGGGCGCACGGCGGCCCCACCGAGCATGCCGCCCTCGTCCTCGACCTGGAGATCGCCTACTTCACCTCGCGCGGCATCGGTGTGGCCGAGGTCGACTACGGCGGCTCGACCGGTTACGGACGGGAGTACCGCAACCGCCTGCGCGAACAGTGGGGCGTCGTCGACGTGGAGGACTGCGCGGCCGTCGCTGGCGCGCTCGCCGCCGAGGGCACCGCGGACCCGGACCGGCTCGCCGTCCGCGGTGGCAGCGCCGGCGGCTGGACCGCGGCCGCCTCGCTGACCGGCACCGACGTCTACGCCTGCGGCACGATCATCTACCCCATCCTCGACCTGACCGGCTGGGGCAGCGGCGAGACCCACGACTTCGAATCGCAGTACCTGGAATCGCTGGTGGGCCCGCTGGCCGAGGTCCCCGAGCGCTACCGCGAACGGTCCCCGAGCACCCGCACCGACCGGCTCACCACACCGTTCCTGCTGCTCCAGGGCGAGGACGACCCGATCTGCCCGCCCGTGCAGTGCGAGCGCTTCCTGGCCGCCGTGGAGGGGCGCGGCATTCCGCACGCCTACCTCACCTACCCGGGCGAGGGCCACGGCTTCCGCCGCGCCGGCACCATGATCAGCGCGCTGGAGGCCGAACTCTCCCTCTACGCCCAGACCTTCGGAATCGAGAGGCCCGAGGTGCCGAGGCTGGAGCTGCGGAAGTGACGCTCGCGCCCTCCGCGCCCCTCGCCCCCCTGATCCGGCCCGCCCGGCTGCGCGCGGGCGCCAGGGTCGCCGTCGTGTCCCCGAGCGGGCCCGTACCCGTCGACCGCCTGGAGCCCGGCCTGGACATCCTGCGCGGCTGGGGCCTCGAACCCGTGACGATGCCTCATCTCCTGGACGTACACCCGGATCTCGGCTATCTCGGTGGTACGGACGAGGCGCGCGCCCGGGATCTCCAGGACGCCTGGTGCGATCCGTCGGTCGACGCGGTGGTCTGCGCCCGGGGCGGCTACGGGGCGCACCGCATGGTCGACCTGGTCGACTGGGCGGCGGTGCGGGCCGCCGGACCCAAGGTGTTCGTCGGCTACAGCGACATCACCGTGCTCCACGAGGCGTTCGCCCTGCGGACGGGCTTCGCCACCCTGCACGGTCCCATGGTGGGTACGGAGTCCTTCCTCAAGGACCCGCGCACCCAGGAGTCCCTGCGTTCCACCCTGTTCGAGCCGGAGGCCGTGCGGGCCCTGGGCCTCGACGGGGCGGGGGTGCTGGTGCCCGGCCGCGCCGGGGGGATCACCTACGGCGGCTGCGTGAGTCTGCTCGCCGCCGAACTGGGCACCCCGCACGCCAGGCGGTCGGCCCGCGGCGGGCTGCTCGTCATCGAGGACACCGGCGAGGACCCGTACGGCCTCGACCGCATCCTCACCCAGCTGCTGCGGGCCGGGGCGCTCGACGGCGTCGCCGGGGTGGCCTGCGGCTCCTGGGCGGGCTGCGGTCCGTACGCGAAGGTGCGGTCGGTGCTCGCCGACCGGCTCGGCGGCCTCGGTGTCCCCGTCGTCGAGGAGCTGGGTTTCGGCCACGGCCCCACCGGGCTGACCATCCCGCTCGGGGTCCCGGCCGTGCTCGACGCGCCCGCGGACGGCGGTCCGGCCACCCTCACGGTCGAGGTCGCGGCGCTGCTCTGAGCGGGAGGAACCGGCACTCGCGCACACTGCGGGCG
Source organism: Streptomyces sp. AW19M42 (assembly GCA_000470535.1). Taxonomy (GTDB): domain Bacteria; phylum Actinomycetota; class Actinomycetes; order Streptomycetales; family Streptomycetaceae; genus Streptomyces. Next base: position 31,029 of record CBRG010000109.1, on the reverse strand, counting down.
CCCGACCGCGCCGCGGTCACCCGGATGGGCGTACAGAACGGTCTCCCGGCACCCGGACGGAGTCATCCTGGTGCCCCGGGGGCGCGGCGCAAAAGGAACAGGGAAGGGGCCGTTTCATGAGCCCGAAAGACGTGTCGAGCGGCGGTACGCGCAGCACCGGTCCCTTCACCCCGGCCCGCATTCTGATCCTCGTCATCGCGGTCCTGTCGGTGGTGTTCATCGCGGAGAACACCGACGACGTGACGGTCCGCCTCCTGATCCCGCTGGTGACGATGCCGCTCTACGTGGCGCTGGCCGTGATGTTCGTGGCCGGGATGGCCTGCGGCGCCTACTTCTTCCGCAGGCGATCCAAGTAGCACTGGCGACCCGCACGCCACATACGCTGGGCCGATGTCCGACACCACCTACCTGGCCGAGGGGCCGCGCACCGCGATCCGCCCCTTCACCCTCGCGGATGCCGACGAGTTCACCGCACGTGCCAGGGAGAGCCGCGAACTGCATCGGCCCTGGCTGTTCCCGCCGACCGATCCGGACACGTACGCCGCCTACGCGACCGTACTCATCGAGGATCCGTCGAAGGCGGGCTTCCTCGTGTGCGAGCGGCACGGCGCCGGGGGCGGCGGTGACGGTGCCATCGCGGGCTTCATCAACATCAACAACATCGTCATCGGCGGCTTCCGCTGCGGCGCGCTCGGATACGGCGCCTTCGCCCACGCGGCCGGGCGCGGAGTGATGGCCGAGGGGCTCGGACTGATCCTGCGGCACGCCTTCGGCCCCCTAGGCCTGCACCGCCTGGAAGCCAACATCCAGCCGGGCAACGAGGCCTCGCTCGCGCTGGTGCGCCGGGCCGGATTCCGGCTGGAGGGCTTCTCGCCGGACTTCCTGTTCATCGACGGGGCCTGGCGCGACCACGAGCGCTGGGCGATCACCGCGGACATGCGCTGAGCCCGGCCTCAGCCCATCCTGGCGACCCGCTGCGCGTCCAGTGCCGCGAACAGCCAGTCGTGCGCGGCCCCCGGGGTCGGCTCCGGCGTGCCGCCCGGCGGGGTGACCACCTCGGACACCAGCTCCCAATAGCGGTCGATCCGGGGATCGGCCGCCAGCTGCGCGGCCAGCACCCGGCGGAAGGCAAGAGTGTCCCGGCTGCCGTACGCGCTCGCGTAGGCGTCCACGAAACTGTCCAGCTCCGGGCCCGGAGACGGCCGCCGGCCCCGGCGCATCTGGGCCCCGGCCAGCTCGTACGCCTCGGCCAGACCGGCGTACAGCACGGCCGGCCGGCCGGCCCCCTCGGCCCGGTGCGCCGCCGGCTGACGTCGCTCGGTGCCGGTGCACGGGCCGGTCACGAAGGCGTACAGCCGGGCGAAAGCGAGAACCTGGGCGGGCTCCGGGTCGTCGGGCGGCTGCGGAACCACAGCCTCCAGGAACGCGTCGGTCGCCCCGGCCGGCATCCGAGGCGGCAGCCAGCCCCGCCAGAACCGGGCCAGCGGGGCGGTGTCCGGAGGCGCTGACACCGCCCCGATCAGGCGGAGCCGGTCCGCCCGCTCACCCGGCCGGCACTCCTGCACCAGCCGTAGCCCCGCCTCCCGCCAGCGCAGGGCCCGGAGCTGCGAGCCGAGGTCGCGCAACTGCCCCGCGACGGCGTCCTCCAGCACGCTGCCCGCCCCGGTCTCCTCCTCGTCGAGGACCCGGCGCACCTCGCGCACCGGAAGCCCCAGAGCACGCAGGGAGCGGACCAGACGCAGCCGGCCGAGCGCCTCGGGGCCGTACCGGCGGTGCCCGCCGGCGCTGCGGCGGGCCTCCGGCAGCAGGCCGCTGTCGGAGTAGAAGCGGACGGTCTTGACGGTGACGCCCGCACGCTCGGCGAGTTCACCGATGCCGTACAGGCCGTCGGGTGACGGGAACACTTGAACCTCCCTCAGGGGGAGCTTCTACCGTACCGGCGGGCGCTGCCGCAGAGTCGTGGCGGCGTTGCCGGCGAGGAGCGCTGAGGAGAGACCGATGACCGTATTCATCCTGGTACCGGGCATGTTCACCGACCCACACGTGTGGCGGGAGACCGCCGCGCGACTGGCCGCGGAGGGCGACGAGGTGCACGCGGTGGCCCTCACCGGAACCGGTGGCGCCCGCCCCGCCGCGGCGGACACCGTCGACCTGGAGACCCACATCGCGGACGTGCTCGCGGTGATCGACTCGGTCGGCGCCGCGCCCGGCCGGAGAATCGTGCTGGTCGGCCACGACTACGGCATCCACCCGGTGCTGGGCGCCGCCGACCGCAGGGCCGAGCGCGTCGGCCGGATCGTGTACCTGGACTCGGGACTGCCCCAGGACGGCGTTCCCGCCCTGGCCGCGGTGCCCGACCCGTCCCTGCGTGAGGAGCTCGCCGACCGCGCCCGTGCTGACGGGGCCCACGGGGAGCTGCCCGCACCGGCCCGCGACGCGTGGCAGCGCTGGGGCAGCACCGAGGGCATCCCCGACGCGGCACTGGACCGGCTCACCGCGTCCGCCACGCCGCAACCGCTGGGCACCCTGCTCCAGCCGCTGCGGCTGACCGGCGCGGCGGCCTCGCTGCCCGTCACCGGGGTGCTGTGCAACGCGAGCGGCTCCAGCATCGAGATGGTCCAGCGGGGCGTGGACTTCGAAGAGCCCACCCTTCAGGTCTTCACCGGCCCACAGGTGACGTTCTTCGAACTCCCCACCGGCCACTGGCCGATGCTGTCCCTGCCGGCCGAGCTCGCGGAGGTCCTGCGACGGGCGGCCGCGGGCGAGGGGCACCGGCTGGTGTCCCCCGACGCTGCGCAGCCGCCCCCACACCTGCGGCCGTTCCTGCTCGACGTACCGGACATCCCGCGTGAGCGGACCGGCCACACCGACCTGTACCTGCCCGGCGCCGAAGACCCGCGCCCGGCCGTGGTGTTCGTGCACGGCGGACCGGTATCCGCCGAGGCCCGGCCGACCCCGCGGGACTGGCCGACCCTGACCGGGTACGCCCGCTACGCGGCCGGACAGGGCGTCATCGGGGTGACCCTCGATCACCGCCTGCACGACGTCTCCGACTACCCGCTCGCCGCAGAGGACGTGGCCGCCGCCCTGGAGCTGGTCCGGGCCGATCCACGGGTGGACGAGCAGCGGATCGCCCTGTGGTTCCTCTCCGGCGGCGGTCTGCTCATGGCGGACTGGCTGCGGCAGCCCCCGTCCTGGCTGCGTTGCGTGGCGGCCAGTTACCCGGTGCTGGCACCGCTGCCCGTGCTGGGCCCGGTCGACGCCCGCTTCCGCCCGGCGGACGCGGTGCCGAAGGCCGGCGCCCTGCCTCTCGTGATCACCCGCGTGGGCCGCGAGAGGCCGGAGATCGCCGCCACGGTGGAGGAGTTCCTCACCGCGTCCCGGGACTGCGGGGCGGCGGTGGAGGTGATCGACGTACCGAACGCCCGCCACGGCTTCGAGACCATCGACCTGACCGAGGAGTCGCGCGACGCGGTGCACCGCGGGATGCGTGCGGTGCTGGCCCACCTGACGGTGTGAGGAAGGGCGCCCTGCCGAGCCGCCTCCCGGCCTGGGCCTGTATGGGGTTGTCGCGCGGAAGGAGAAGCGGAAGAAGCGGGGCTGGGCAACCTCCGGGGGCGGAACACCTAGGTCGCCTCCCGCTGGTCCCTGCCGGGTGGCTCCGCCGGCAGGCGGGCCAGTACGGCGCCCCGCAGCAGCACCTCGCGCAGCTGTGCGGGGGTCAGGGTGCGGGTGGACATGTTGCGCAGGCTGGGGTGGTAGCAGCCGATCAGGTGCAGGGGCCGATGCCCGTCGGGGCTGGTGAGGGTCAATTCGGCGCCGTGTCCGAAGGCGGGGCGAGGGCGGGGCAGTTGCCAGCCGGCGTCGGCCAGCACCGGCAGCAGTGTCTGCCAGGCGAAGCCGCCGAGTACCACGATGGCGCGCAGCGCCGGGCTCAGCAGTGCCAGCTCGCGGGCGAGCCATGGGCGGCAGGCGTCCCGCTCGGTGGTGGTGGGCAGGTTGCCGGGCGGCGCGCAGTGCACCGGCATCGTGATGCGTACTCCGTGCAGTCGTAGGCCGTCCCCGCGGTGCGTGGCGGTCGGCTGGGAGGCGAGCCCGACGTCGTACAGGGCGGCGAACAGAGCGTCCCCCGAGGCGTCACCGGTGAAGATCCGGCCCGTGCGGTTGCCGCCGTGCGCGGCCGGCGCCAGGCCGACGAGTGCCAGCGGGGCGTCCGGGGGACCGAAGCCGGGCACCGGTCGTGCCCAGTACTCCCAGTCCAGGAACGCCGGACGCTTGACCCGGGCGGTCTCCTCCCGCCAGGCCACCAGACGTGGGCAGGCCCGGCAGGTGGTCAGCGTCGTGTCCAGCTCGGGCACGGAACGGGCCCCTGAGGCCGCCACGGCCGGGAAACCGGCCGCCTCCGGCGTGGGGGGAGTCGTGTCGGGCATGCCGGTCGCTCCTCTGTCCCACACCGGTCGTCAGGGGTTGTGCGGCTTGTACGCGGCCGTGCGGCGGCTCATACGACAGCGAGGGCGGCGTCGATCTCGTGGAGGAAGGGCTCCAGGTCTCCGGGGTTACGGGAGGTGATGAGCGTCCAGCCGCCCGTGTCATCGGCGACCACCGGCTCGTCGGCCCAGGTGCCGCCCGCGTTGCGGATGTCCGTGGCCAGCGAGGAGTACGACGTGAGCCGCTTGCCCGCGACGGCATCCGCCTCGACCAGGGCCCACGGCCCGTGGCAGATCGCCGCGATCGGCCGCCCGGCCTCCTTGAAGGCGCGGACGAGTTCCACCGCCGGGTCCTGACAGCGCAGCTTGTCCGCGTTCAGGGTCCCGCCCGGCACGAGGAGCAGGTCGTATGCGGCGGCGTCGGCCGCGTCCAGCGTGAGGTCGGGCCGCACGGTCTTTCCGGGGTCCTTGTCGCCGACAAGCGTCTGGATGTCGTCGGTGGACAGCGCCGCGATGTCCACGTGGGCGCCCCAGCCGCGCAGATGTTCGACTGGCACCACGAGTTCGTCCTGCTCGACGCCGTAGTTCGTCACAACGACCAGTACCTTGCGCTTGCTTCCGTCAGTCGCGCTCATCGTCTCTACCTCTTTCCCGGGGAGCGGCTCGCGGCGTGCGCGACCGCGGCCCTCACATCACGGGTGGGACCTGCCTGCACACGGAGACACTCCCGTGTGGTGCTCCAGCGGCTCAGCGGCCGACGGCCTTGAGCAGTTGTTCCTTGTTCATCTTCGAGCGGCCTTCGATGTTCTTCCTTTTGGCGTCTTCGTAGAGCTGGTCCCTGGTGCGTCCCTGGGCGCCGCTGTGGGAGCGCTGGCCACCACGCTGGGAGGCGGACTTCGGGTCACGCGTCGACGACTTGCTCGCCGTCTCCGCCTCGCCGGACCGCGCGCGCTCCTTGTTGACGGTGCGGGCCGCGATCTCCTTCGCCCGCTTCTCGGACGTACCGCGCTTCTCGGCGCTCTCCTTCACGTGCTCGTACTGACGCTCGCGCTTCGGGCTGGATCCTGCGGGCACGGAACTCTCCTCGCTTCTCGGTGTCTCGTCCTCGGCGTCTCTTCTTCGGACTCGGACTCGGTTTTCCCTCAGTCCACTTCCGAAACGTGGTCTCCGCGACGTGAGCGCGACCACCCGGGGGTGACTGTCCGGGTTGCCCACTCCGTCCGAGGCATCCGCCGCTGCGGGTGAATGTTCTGTAACCGCCCGTTCCGGCCTCCATCTGCCGAGGTGTCCACTCGGTGGATGAGGTTTAGGTTGAGACCAGAGGGAACCCGTTCCTCTCTGCCTCTGCCGTCGTCGGTAGCCCGACGCGCTGGGCGACGAGGACGGCCACGGGCGCGACGAGACTCTGGAGGAGCGCGCCGACCGTAAGTGGGCTGACGTGGCGCAACCATGGTCACCTGGTTCGTCCTCTGCTGGTTCGTGCATCCGGTCCGGGCGCGCCGTCGCGGGTGACCGATCACCCGTCCCGGAGGAGATGACCGGTTGTGAACGACCGAAGAATCATGGCGGCGCTGCTCACCGAGCACGGCCGGACGTTCGCCAACGAGTCGGGCATCCGGTTGCGTGACACTCCGCAGCCGCTGTACCAACTGATGGTGCTCAGTCACCTCCTGAGCGCCAGGATCAGGGGCTCCGTCGCGGTGGCCGCCGCACAGGCTCTCTTCGCGCAGGACATGCGATCGCCCCGTCACATGCTCGAATCGACCTGGCAGCGACGTGTGGACGCTCTCGGGGAGGGCGGCTACCGGCGCTATGACGAGAAGACCGCTACCCAGCTGGCCGATGGAGCTGAACTGCTGCTTGAGGAGTACGGAGGTGACCTGCGGCGCCTTCGCCGGTCGGCCGACGGTGATCTCGACGCGTTGCGGAGCGGGCTTCGCCGGACACCGGGCATGGGTCCGGCCGGTGCGGACATCTTCCTGCGCGAGGCCCAGGCGGTGTGGCCCGAGACGGCGCCATATCTCGACAGGAAGGCACTGCAGGGCGCGGAGAAGCTGGGGCTGCCGACCTCACCGGAGAAGCTGACCGAACTGGCGGAACAGGCCCGCCCGTCCGGCCACCACGGTCCCGCGGTCCTCGCGGCGGCGCTGGTACGCGCGGCCCTGGACAAGGACATCGTCGCGGACCTACGGGCGCGCGCATAGACCACCGGGGCGCCCCGGTGGCCGGGCGTCGCCGGGCCAGCGGCTGCCGGGACCGGGCCGCCCCCCCCAGCAGCCCGGCTACCCGACGATCAGGCCTTTGCCTGCATGTTCCGCCGTGCGGGGTTGCCCTGCTCCGCGGCCTTGGGGTCCTTTTCTTTCGCCTTGGCGTGAACACCCTGCTCGATGCGTTCACCGATCGACTTGTCGATGTTCGACCAGTACTCGAAAGCCCGTCGCAGAACGGGCTCGGTGACCCCGTTGAGCAGATGGCCGACGACGTTGTCCACCAGCCGGTCGCGGGCCGCGTCGTCCATGACCTCGCGCACCAGGGTGCCGGGCTGACCCCAGTCGTCGTCCTCCGCGTGGTCCACATAGGCCGCTCGGGTGATCTCCCCGTCGGCGTACCAGCTCGGCGGGGAGCCGTACCGGGCGGTGTCGGCCGCGGGCCCGCCCTTGGAGTTCGGGGCATACACGGGGTCGCTGGTCTTCCGGTACGCCATCGCCCCGTCCTTCGAGTACGTGTTCACCGGAACGACAGGCGCGTTGACGGGCAGCTGCTGGTAGTTGGCTCCGATGCGGTAGCGGTGCGCGTCCGCGTACGAGAACAGCCGCGCGAGCAGCATCCGGTCCGGGCTCGGGCCGATGCCGGGGACCAGGTTGTTCGGCTGGAAGGCCGCCTGCTCGATCTCGGCGTGGTTGTCGGTGGGGTTGCGGTCCAGGGTCATCCGGCCGACCTCGATCAGCGGGTAGTCGCCGTGCGGCCACACCTTGGTCAGGTCGAACGGGTTGAAGCGGTACCCAGCGGCGTCCTCGTACGGCATGACCTGCACGTGCAGCGTCCAGCTCGGGCACTCACCGTCACGGATGTGTTCGAAGAGATCCCGTGTGTGGTAATCGGTGTCGGCCGAGGCCATCTGGTCGCCCTCGTCCTGGGTGAAGCACTCGATGCCCTGGTCGGTCTTGAAGTGGTACTTCACCCAGAAGCGCTCGCCCTGCGCGTTGATCCACATGTAGGTGTGCGAGGTGTAGCCGTTCATGTGCCGCCAGCTACGCGGGATGCCGCGGTCGCCCATCAGCCATGCGACCTGGTGGGCCGACTCGGGCGAGAGGGTCCAGAAGTCCCACTGCATGTCGTGATCGCGCAGGTTGTTGTCCGCGCGGCGCTTCTGGGACCGGATGAAGTGCTGGAACTTCATCGGGTCCTTGATGAAGAACACGGGGGTGTCGTTGCCCACCATGTCGTAGTTGCCCTCGCTGGTGTAGAACTTCACCGCGAAGCCGCGCGGGTCCCGCCAGGTGTCCGGGCTGCCACGCTCGCCGGCGACGGTCGAGAACCGGGCGACGAGGTCAGTCCTGGTGCCGGGCTGGAAGACGGCGGCCTTGGTGTAGGCGCTGACATCGTTGGTCACCTCGAAGTTCCCGAAGGCACCGCTCCCCTTGGCGTGGGGCTGGCGCTCGGGAATCCGCTCCCGGTTGAACTGCGCCATCTGCTCGATCAGGTAGGCGTCCTGCAACAGGACCGGTCCGCCGGGGCCGACGGTGAGCGAGTGTTCGTCGCTCTCCACCGGAGCGCCGGAGTCCGTGGTGGTCGCCTCGCGTGAGGTGTCGGTCATCGGGCTGTCCTCCTGCTGCTGCTGCGTTGTCAGGTGCGCGACGTTGGTTGGATCACGCATGCGATGGGCGTCTCGCGAGTACGCGCCTAGCCCTGACTGGATGGTGCCAAACATTGACAGACCGCGCTCTTCGGCGGCAGGTGCCCGACCTGCGTAAAGGTTCCGATCCGTTCGGACGCGGGGACGCCGTCCGCTCCGCCCGGACCGAGGCGCTCCGCCCGCGCACCGACGAGGCCGACGGTGTGCCGGCACTGCGCGTCAGGTGCGGACGGCTCATGTACGTCACGACCGCGGCCGCGTCCGGGATGGCCCTCGTGGAAATCCGAGCGCCGTGCCGTCACTACGAACAGTGATGTGCCGTCCGACAGGCCGTGCTCCGGATGCGGGGCGGGTACAAGAGGGTGAAGGATGGTCTGACAGGGGCCCCTGTGCCGCGCTCTCGGCTAGGGGGCGACGCTCCAGCCAGCAGGATGCCTGCCACCCGCGAATCTCCGCGGATGTGCGATGCGAGCAGGGAAGTGGGTTGCGATGTCGGACGGGACGGGTGCCGAGGTCCACGAAGAGCCGCAGGAGGAGCGTGGGGCGATGGGGTCTCGCGACACGGGCTCCGACAAGCCCTCCGGCGGACCGGCCGACAAGCCCGCCGGTACGGCGGACGAGAAGAGCGACACCTCCGTCAAGCCTCGCAGGTCCCACCATCCGGACGCCCCCGACCTGCGGTCCGGCGGCTGAGACGTCCCCCGGCCAAGGCTGTCGGGAAAACCCGGAACATCACACGGAGAGCCCCGTCAGGGAGGAACGACTGTGACCTCAGTACCGGCCATCACCCTCAACAACGCGGTGCAGATCCCCCAACTTGGCTTCGGCACCTTCCAGATCCCGCCCGACGACACCCGGGAGGCGACACTGGCCGCGCTGGAGACCGGCTACCGGCACATCGACACGGCGCAGATGTACGGCAACGAGAAGGAGGTCGGCCAGGCGGTCCTGGAGTCCGGTCTGGACCGTGCCGACGTGTTCGTGACCAGCAAGCTCAACAACGACGCCCATGGGCACGACGACGCCCTCAGGGCGTTCGAACGCACCATGGAGGAGCTCGGTCTCGACCACCTGGACCTCTTTCTCATCCACTGGCCGCTGCCCGGCAGGGGCGACTTCGTGGAGACCTGGAAGGCCCTGGAGGAGATCTACCGTTCCGGCCGGACCAAGGCCATCGGCGTCTCCAACTTCCAGCCCCACCACCTGCGCCGGCTGCTGGAGAGCAGCGAGGTGGTGCCCGCGGTCAACCAGATCGAGGTGCACCCCTACCTCACGCAGGACGACGTCAGGGCGTTCGGCGCGGAGCACGAAATCGCCACAGAGGCCTGGTCGCCCATCGCGCAGGGCAAGGTGCTGGACGACCCGACCATCAACCGCATCGCGGACCGGGTGGGCAGGACGCCTGCCCAGGTGACCCTGCGCTGGCACATCCAACGCGGGGACATCGTCTTTCCCAAGTCGGTGACGCGCAAGCGCGTCGAGGAGAACTTCGCCCTCTTCGACTTCGACCTCAGCGAGGGCGACATCGGCGAGATCTCCGCGCTGAACCGTGACGAGCGGACCGGGTTCGACCCGGACCGCTTCAACGGCTGAACTCACCGAGACCCTGGAGGGACGACATGGTGGACATCGGCTACACGATGATGACCGAGCAGGCCGGTCCGCGAGAGCTCGTCGGGCATGTGGTCGGAGCGGAGCGTGCCGGTTTCGATTTCTCCGTCACGTCGGACCACTACTTCCCCTGGCTGGAAGCCCAGGGGCACGCCTCATACGCCTGGAGCGTGCTCGGCGCCGCCGCTCAGGCCACTGAGCGCATCCCGCTGATGACCTATGTGACGTGCCCGACCCGTCGCTATCATCCGGCGGTCGTCGCACAGAAGGCCGCCACGATGCAACTCCTCTCGCAGGGACGCTTCCGTCTCGGACTGGGCTCGGGGGAGAACCTCAACGAACACGTCGTGGGCGGCGGCTGGCCCGCCGCCCAGGTCCGCCTGGAGATGCTGGAAGAGGCCGTGGGAATCATCCGTGCCCTTCTTTCCGGGGAGACCCTGACCCACCACGGCACACATTTCGACGTGGAACACGCCAAGATCTGGGACCTTCCCGATTCGCCCCCGCCCATCGGCGTCGCCGTGTCCGGTGACCGCTCCTGCGAAGTCGCCGGGCACCACGCGGACCTGCTGATCGCGACCGAGCCCAGGCAGGAGCTGATCTCCGCGTTCGAACGTCACGGTGGTGGCGGCAAACCCAAGGTGGGGCAGCTGCCGATCTGCTACGACACCGACCGCGACGCGGCGATCGCCCGCGCCCACGACCAGTTCCGCTGGTTCGGCGGCGGCTGGCCCGTCAACTCGGAACTGCCGGGCCCGGCGGGATTCGCGGGCGCCACCCAGTTCGTACGGCCCGAGGACGTCGCGGAGTCCATCCCGTGCGGCGACGACGTCGGGGCGGTCGTCGACGCGGTTCGGCCCTACGTCGATGCCGGGTTCACCGAGGTCGCGCTCATCCAGGTCGGCGGCGACCACCAGGAGCCGTATCTCGGGTGGGCGCAGCAGAAGCTGCTGCCCGCGCTGCGAAAACTGTGAAAGCGGCTCCGGCGTCAGCCGGCGCCGGGCCCCCGCCGCCCCCTGTCATTGATCTGTATCAGGCGGCGAAGGGCGGCTAGGGCTCTGACCTGCTGTGCAGCGAGGGAAACGGGTCTGTCGGGTAGGACCAGGGACTTCTCAGGGACTTTATTGACCGTGGTCTTGGCCGAGCCACGACTCCATGGCTGCGACCCCTCGTCGTCCTGCTCCGGCCGTGCGGCTGGGCGGGCGAGGGCGGGAAGGAGGGCGGCGAAGGAGTTCACGGTTGGACGATCCCTTCGTTGACCTGTGGTTCTGCCCGACCCCCGTACGTTGGCATGCGGCATTCCGAGGTGCGTACCCCTTTGCCGAGAGCGGCGTCTGCCGTGGGCGAACTCCCGCCCGTCAGCGGCCGATGGCCGGGGGAATGGATCGCCATGGCCCCTTGTCGTAATCGGGTTGCGGCGACGGGCCGCACGGGAACACAAGGGGGGCAGGGGCGATGGAGCCGCGCAGACAGCGGGAAGCGTCGGACAGGCTGGAAACCAGCTCGCCCTACGGGCCATCAGCTACGTAATCGAAGCGCGTGAAGGCACCGCACCCGCGGACCGGCCACCTGCAGCCCGGCGGGCCCAGCCGCTGTCGCCCGCTCAGCTCACGCACCGCACGCCCTGAACCAGGTGCCCGACCCGGCTGTTCCCGCGCCCGTAACAGGCCCACCGGCGCCCGCTGCCGGGCCGCGTCGCTGAGCGGTCAGCCTCGGTCCTCGTCGTGGTGGGCGTCCTCGATCCGGATGCCCACCCTCGACGTCTTCGACCTCCGGCTCACCGACGAGCAGCTGGCGCGGATCGCCACGCTCGACCGGCGCCTCACTGTTCTTCGACCACCGAGACCCCGAGATCGTCGCCTGGCTCGCCGGGCGACGCCCGGACGCCTGAGCCGTCCGGGCGCGGACCGGTCCACGTGCAAGTCAGCCGTCGGACGACCGGATTGGAGGACACGGGAAAGATCTTCCCGGAATGTGCGTGCCCCGAACGAAAAAGTGTGGCGTCATGTGTCATGTACTGAACATTTACGCATCGCTGTGATGCGTCAAGGAGAAGGGCGCCGACGCCATGAGAAGAACCGCCTCCCGGGGCCTCGTCCGTCTGAGCCTCGCACTGGGTGCCGCCGTGGCGTCGACCGCGCTGGTCACGACGGCGAGTGCGGCCCTACCGGTGACCGCCGGGTCCACGGAAACGCCCGTCGCTCCTCGGACCGGCACCGAACGCGGCTGTGTCGTCGTGTACTTCGACCTGGGCGAGACCCTGGTCCACACGGCCGAAGACGACACCACGGGCTACCGGCAGGACGCGGCCGCCCACCTGGCCGCACTGCGCAAACGCCACATCAAGGTCGGGCTGATCACCAACGTGCCGTCCTCCTGGGGCACGACCGACGCCGCGCGCGCGGCCGTGCTCAAGAAGGAGGTCGACAGCACCTGGACGGGCAGCACGCCCTTCGCCTGGGACGACTTCGGTGACCGGATCCTGACCCCGCGCACCGAGGCCGAGCGCAAGCCGGCGCCCGCACTCTGGGAACGCGCCCGGGACGCGTCCGGTGGCTGCCGTCTCGTCTACCAGGCCGAGACGGCCGAGGAGACCGACACCGCCGCCTCGCTCGGCTACGTGGCGTACCGGATCGGACAGCCCGCCCGGCCCGCCTTCCTGCCGGTCCCGCTGATCGAGCTGCTCGCCCACCTGCCCGGCTGACGCCCGCCGGCGACGCGCGCCTTCCTAGGAAGGTGTGTCCGCCTGCCGGCGCCCCCCTCCGGCCGGACGGCCCGCACCGTCGGCGACGGCATCCAGCCGTACGCCCGGGGCCGTCCGGTCGGAGGGACGCTTCACCACCCCGCTGCGCAGCACCAGTTGGAAGACCCCGAGCAGCACCGCGGTCGCCAGGGCGCTGTGCCAGAGCAGGGCGTCCAGGCGCCCGGCGGACAGGTACGCGCCCGCGGCCACCGCTGCCAGTGCGCACACCGCGCGGTCCACGATGCTCTCCACCGAGAGCAGGGTGGCCCTTGGTGCGTGGGCGGGCACGGCGTCGTTCACCAGCTTGCGCTGGACCGGGTAGGCGAAGCCGGTGGCGGCGGCGAACAGGCAGAGCAGGACGACCACCGCCCAGGGCCCGCCCAGGGTGAGCCCGGCCAGGGTGCCCGCGAGCGCCAGGCTCAGGATCGATACCCAGGCCACCGGCGTCAGCCGGCGGCTCAGCCACTGGGGCCTGGCCGATGCCACGGCCTCCGCCACCGTCATGGCGGCCAGCACCCCGCCGTGCGAGGACTCACCGATGCCGTGGTCCAGCAGGATGGGCTGGAAGAGGTTGACCTGGCAGATCCGCGAGAGCGTGAACACCGCCACGCCCTGCACCATCACCAGGGCGAGCCACGGCGAGGAGGCGACGCAGCGCAGCGCGGAGCCCGCGTCGCGCAGGAACGCCCCGCCCCGGCGCCCGCCCCCCGCCCGTCCGCCGGCCTTCCCGGCCCCGGCCGCGTCCCCCGGGACGGTCAGCCGGGGCAGGGCCACCGCACAGGCCAGGGAGCCCGCCGCGCTGGCGGCGCTCAGCACGTACGGGGCCGTGTGGGCGAGGGTCATCAGCGGCCCGACCAGCGGCCAGCACACGACCTTGGCCGCCAGCCCCAGGGCCCGCGCCGTGCCCTCCGCCTTCAGGTAGTGCTCGTCGCACTTCTCCGCCCGCAGCCCGTCGTACAGATAGGCGCTCGCCGCTCCCGAGGTGAGCGAGCGGCCCGCGGCGATCGCGAGGAAGTGGAGCAGGAATCCGGTGTACGAGGCGCTGAACACCGGTGCCAGGTTCGCCGCCGTCATCACGACGGCCCCGGCCCGCAGGCAGTTGCGGGTGCCGATCCGGTCGGCGATGAGCCCGGTCGGGATCTCGAACAGGCAGAACGCCACGTAGTAGATGCTCTGGATGCCGAAGATCTGCCCGTCCGAGAGCCCGGCCGCCTTCTGGTAGGCGTAGAACACCGGCATCCACCACAGCAGGTTGAACAGCAGCTGGAAGCCGTAGTTCAGGCGGATGATCCGGCGGGCCGTGTCGGTCAGGGCGCCGCCGGTCCGGCCGGTGGAGGGCGCCCAGGGCAGGCGGGCCCTCACAGCGCGTAGGGGCGGATCTGGACCAGGCGGAGCTCGCCCCGGTCGCTCATCAGCCACTCGATGTCCAGCGGCCGGTCCACGTCGTCCGCGCTGAAGTGGGACTGCAGGAGCCGTCCCGTCAGCGACAGGTCGGCGAGCCGGGCGCGGGTGGCGGCGGGCAGCCCCTCCCCCCAGGAGCCGAGGGCCACGGTGCGGCCCCCGCCCTCCACCGTGTTGTACAGGTACTGCTGCGGCAGCACGGAGCCCTCGACGACCTGCTCGGGGGAGCCGGGGGAGCAGTTGAGGTAGACGTTGCGGAAGTCCTCGCGCCGGGTCGGGTTGCAGGTCACCAGGACGCCGCCGAGGGAGGCGGGGACGTACTCCTGGATGATCACTCCCATGTACGTGTCGTCCAGGGAGATGCCGACCTGGTGACGCAGCCGGACGCTGCGCGGTGACAGCAGCGAGGCCCACACCTGCCTTACGGCATCGAGGAGTTCGGCGGTGCCGCGCACGGTGGTGACGGAGTCGTAGACACCGGCCGCGGAGAAGCCGGGGAGGTCCTCGGCGTTGGAGGAGGAGCGCACCACCAGGCGGCTGCCCGCGGCCAGTGGCGCGGGGAACGCCTGCCTGATCTGCCGGGTGACGGTCTCGGGCATGGGCGTGTGGCGGATCAGGTGCTGGAGCTGGAGACAGAGCGCGTCCAGCATGTCGGTGGCGTCGAGTTCCAGCGCCATCTTCAGCTTGCCGATGCCCTGCTGGAGCGCCGGAGAGGAGGTGAGGAAGGCGTGCTGGAGCGCGAAGGGCAGCGCGACGCCGTCCGGCGCACCGACCGTCGCCGCGACGAACGCGGCTGCTGCCGAGCGCAGTTCGGCTGTGGAGGGCGCGTGCAGACCGAGCCGGACGGAGAGGTGCCCGTAGAGGTCGTCACGCGGCGGGCGGGGACGTCCGTAGAAGGCGGTGAGATCGGCCGTGCGGCTGTCCAGGACGTGGTGCAGCTCGCCGAGATTGGCCGCCTTCGTGCCGTACCGGTCACGGTCGTCGCTGCGCAGCCGGTGCAGGGACAGCACGGGCGCGTCCTCCAGCAGGGGCGGCTCCAGACGGATGCGCTGCCGGTGCCAGGCCGGGGCCTGCAGGGCGGGCTCCCGGTCCAGCCGCTCCAGACTGATCTCGTCCTCGCGCACCCGGTAGCGGACCCACGCACCGTCCAGGCCGTCCTTCTCGACGAGCTGTTCCAGGTCGCGGACGATGGCGTTGGGGATGCCCCAGCCGGAGGCGAGGACGTTGGTGTGCGAAAGAGGCGTGATCTGTGCCGTGTTGAGGAATCCGGCCACGCGCGGTACGTCGTCCGGCAGGCAGGGCATGGCGACGATGTCGGCCCAGCCGAGCCCGGCCTCGGCGGCGGCGTACTCCTCACGGGTCCGGAAGAAGCGCAGCCGCCCGGTGGCGTCGCCGGGATTCAGAGGTGTCCGGTTCCGCGTGCCGAAGAGCTCGTGGCCGAGGATGCGCGGTACCCGCGGCTCGCTGATCGCCGTCAGCTCTTCTTCCTGGCCGTGGTTCGCGGGCTTGAGCAGCAGCGGCAGCCTGCCGTCGACGCGCTCCCGGACGAACTCGTAGAAGGACTCCAGCAGTGCGCCGTGCATGGTGTCGGCCTCGGTCGTCTCCAGGACGAGGAAGACCCGTTCGCGGCCCTCCGCCTCCTGCTCCGTGTGCAGGGACAGCACCCCGAGGAGGAAGCGGCGCCCGGGGTCGGTGTACACGGAGGCGTTGAACGCGTCCAGGCCGGCGTCCAGCTCGGACAGTTCCATGCCCAGGACCCGGGTGGCGATGTAGTCGACGTGGAAGGGGTGCGCGGCGGTGTCGAGCAGATGCCAGGTGTCCTCGGTGCGGTCGACGACGACCTTGAGGTACGGGTGACCTGCCAGCACCCCCGAAAGGGTCCGGAACAGCGGCAGCGAGAGGTTCCCGCCGACGACCGTACGGTCCGTCGCCGGTTCCGGTGCGTCGGTGGAGAGCGTGGCGGTCATATGGCGGCTCCCTCGGGCAGCGCGGCGGGCAGTACCCGGGGCAGGGCGTCGACCAGGGTCTCGAAGTCGCGGAGTACGGTGCGCGGGTCGGCGGCGGAGAGCAGGCACAGTGCCGCCATGGTGTTGGCCCCGGCGGCCGGGTCGTAGACCGGTACGACGCTGCCGTCGGCGAGCGAGCTCTCCGTGACCACGGACAACTCGCTGCCGCGGCTGAGCGGGACGCCCGCGGAGACCACCGGGAAGTCCCAGACCCGCAGGTCCTGCCAGGCTGCGCCGCTGCCGTCGACCGCGAGGACGACGAGGGAGCCGGCCGCGCCGCTGGCCTGCGCGGGGGTACGCGCCTGCTGAGGCCAGTCGACCGGGCGGCCGAGGAGGTGGTCGACCAGCATGCCGACGAGGTCGAGGTGGAAGACCTCCTCGATCTGCGGGACGGTCATCGCGCCGCCCAGCCGGGCCGCCGTCTCGATCAGCCACATGCGGCCGTCCGCCCCGAGCTTGATCTCGGTGTGCGTACCGCAGTTGCTGAGCCCGAGGGCGTCCACGGCCTCCCGGGCGAGGGCCACGACACGCTCCTGGGCCTCTGGCGGCAGCAGGGCGGGGGTGATGCCCGCGCGTTCGGTGAACGGTTCGACCGTGGGCATCCGGCCGCTGAGGCAGACCGGGTGGAAGACGCCGTCGGCCACGACGCCCTCGACGCTGACGTAGTCGCCCCAGCCGGGATCGTCGAACCAGTCGGTGGCCAGTCCGGTGACGATCTCCTCGACGACGAAGTCCGCCTGGGCCTCGGCCACGTGGAGTTCCGCGTATCCCAACTGGGCTGATTCGGCCATTACTTCCCGCGAGCGGGACCAGGCGGCGGAGGCCTCGTGGGGGGAGCGGATGATCTGGTGCGCGGTGGAGCCCGCGCTCCAGGCCGCCTTGAGCAGCAGTGGGAAGGTCAGGGCTTCGGTGGCCGCGTGGAGGTCCGCCTCCGTGGCGACGGGGCGGAACTCCGGTTGTGGCAGACCGTGTTCCTGCCAGGTGCGGCGCATCAGCCGCTTGTCGCGGGCCAGGGCCGAGGCGCTGCCGGCCCCGGCGAGTCCGAGTTCCTCGCAGGCCTCGGCGACTGCCACCACCGCGTACTCGGAGAAGGTGAGCACCGCCTCCGCCCTGACGGCCCGCGCCCGAGAGACGATCAGGGAGACCAGGTCCGCCCGCTCCGCGTCGGCCGGTGTCTCGACCGAGGCGCACAGCCGCGCGGCGGAGCCGGCGACCGAGGGCGGCAGGGCGCTGAGCGCCAGCAGGTGCACCTGCGACCTCGCGGCCGCCCGGGAAAGGACGTGACCGAGCGGCGGACCACCCTTGGCATGCACCAACAGCACCTTGCTCACTGAAGTTCGTCTCCGTTCGTTCGTGTGGTCAGAGGTCGCGGCCGGGCGGTTCGCCCCGTACCCGCTGCGGGGCCCGGCCCCGGAGGCGTGCGTCCGGGAATCATCGGAAGGAGACCTCGCCCGTGACATGACGTGTCTGCCCGCACACACAAGGGAATCAGGCGAGAGGGGGCCGGAATGACGGTGAAGGCGTGTACCGGTCAGGCAAATGCCAGAGTTGCAGGCCGCGTAGAAAGATCGTGAGAGTTCCGGGGAGGCCCGCCGGCGCGTCACGGGTGAGGCGCCCGCACTCCTCAGGTCGGCCGAGAACCGAGCATGCGCCGTATCGGGACGGGATACACCTTGCGATGGCAACCCGTGTCAGTCAGTCGACCGAGGATGGAACATCACTGTGGACGATCACGCGCTCAAGGCACTGCTTGAACATCTACCCGTGTCCTGGTGGGAGGTTGACGGGCAGTGGCGCGTTCTGGAACGAGGTGGCGGCGCCTTCGCCGACCTGGGTACGGCGCAGCGGTTCCTCGACCGGTTGCGGCAGGAACTCTCGGATCCGGGCTCCTCGACCGCGGACGGTCACCGGCGGACCCGGTTCGACGGCCGCACCTTCGACGTGACCTGGTCACTGGACGGGGCACGTGGCCAGGGCCGCAGGCGCGGGCTCGCGGTGGAGGCCGACACGCGGCCCGAAGTGCCGCGCCGTTACGCCGCGTTCGCGGACTTCGCCGACCTCGCGCCCGCCGCCGCCTTCATCCGGGACCGGGAGGGACGCTATCTGTGGGCTAACCACGCCTACGCGCACCTCTACGGCACGACCCCGCAGGAGGTCGTCGGCAAACACATCGAGGACTTCGACTCCCCGGCCGACGCCGTGCAGTTCCGCGCGCTCGACCATGAGATCCTCGCGCGCGGCAGGCCGGTCCGCCACACGCTCGGCTATCAGCGCGCGGACGGCACCACCGGGCAGGCGGCGGGCCACCGCTTCCCCGTGGAGGAGAACGCGCAGACCTGCGTCGCCGGGATCTACGTGGACATCACGGAACACACCCGCGCGATGGTCCAGCGCCGGGAGGCCGAGGAGAACCTGCAGGCGCTGCGCGACCACAGCGGGCTGCCGTGCGCGCTGCTGTCGGCCAACGGGCGGGTCGTGCAGGCGAGTGCGGCAGCCGCTGAGCTGTTCCGGACGAGCCTGGCCGATCTCGTCGGCCGCCGTGCGCACACCCTGCTCGCGCCCGCGCCCGACCTCGGCCAGCTGCACCGCAGATGGAACGGGCTGATAGCCCGCAGGGTGAGACGAGTGGAGACGTCCGCCGTGTTCGTCGACCTCCAGGGGCGGCAGCGCCGCGTACAGCTCCACCTGACGACGGTCGGGCGCTCCGCGGCGCGGGCCCGGCACGTGTGGGCCCTCGTCACCCACCAGAGCCTTGCCCACGCGGCCTATCCGCCGCTCACCGCCGCGCAGGTCCGCATTCTGTCCCTCCTCGCCGAGGGCAGCAGCAACGGCGAGATCGCCACGTCGCTGAGGCTGTCCCGGCAGACGGTCGACTACCACCTCAGCCGGCTCCGGGAGATCCTCGGGGCCGCGACCAGGCCGGCCCTCGTCGCCCGCGCTTACGTACTGGGCATTCTGGCGCCCCGGGCCTGGCCCCCGCGCTCCGTCACGGCCACCCACCCCCTCAGTTCCACCTGAGCCGCCGCTGCCCCGGAACCGTATCGGTCCCTCGCGCGGGAGAGCCGCCGTCCGCCCTGCTCCGGTGGCGGTCCCGTGACGCGCCGGCCGGGGCGTCAACCCTGTTGCGCCGGGCCCGAATTCGGGCAGGGGTGAGGGCGCGATCAGGGTGCCGACGGGGTGAATGGTGCTCACAGGCGAGCTCGGGGTGCGCAAAAATATTTCAAAGTGCCCTAGGCGCGTCAACTTTGTGCAAATAGCGTCTGGGTATTCCGATTGTGGGGACAGTGTCCCTCCGCGGAACGAACTCTGTCGGCTCCACGGCTTCACCCGCACGGCGAGGCTGCGGCCCCCACCCCCAGGAAGGCTCCGCGTGCGCAGACGTTCCCTCCTGACGGCGGCTGCCGCCACGACGCTCGCGGCGGCCCCGCTCGCGTCCGGCCGCAGTTCCTCCTCGCCGCCGTCGCCCTCCTCCGGTGGCGGCTCCCGGCGTGGCCACCTCACCTACGGCGTCTGGGACGTCTACCAGGTGCCGGCCATGAACCGGGCGGCCCGGGAGTTCGAACGCACGCGGCCGGGCGTCACCGTCGATGTGTAGCTCACCCCCAACGGGACGTACTGGACCAAACTGCGCACGGCATGCACCGGCGGCGCCGCACCGGATGTCTTCTGGATGAACGGGCCCAACTTCGGCCTCTACGCCGATGCCGGGCAGCTCCTCCCGCTGGAGACCCAGGGGTCCGAAGCCGTGCTGCGCCCCGCCGACTTTCCGGCCGACCTGGTCTCCCTCTACCGCTGGAAGGGCACCCAGTACGGAGCCCCCATCCCGGCCCGCCGTCACCCCGCCCCCGGCCCCCGCCGTCCCTTGTAATTGATCTTCATGGTGTCCATGTCCGTTGCCGTGGAGCGTAGTTCGCCGTGCCCGTACCCGCGCTCGCGCAGCTCCGTCTCGGCGCGGTCCTCGGCGATCGCGCACGCCATCTCCGCGCCGTCCTCTGCGTCCGACACCACCACGTAGCGGAAGCTGAAGTGCTTCAGTACCTGGTCGTAGGTGAGCGAACCCTCCTCGCTGAACGCCATGGACGCCAGGCCGTGCTGCTCCACCTCGGCCAGCATCCGCTCCCGCGCCGCGTCCGTCAGCCCGTCCCAGGTGCCGCGCACGATCACTCGGTAGGTGTGCTGCGTGCTCATCGTGATCCACCGTCTCCGTAACGTCCCGCAAGCGCTTGAGCGGCAAGCCTATGGCCAGGAGGACGGCGCCCACCCGGAATATTGCCCCCGGTGCTCGACGTGCGTGGAGACCTGGTGGTCGCGCCTTTTGCCGAAGAGTGACGGCTGGTCCCCTGGTCCGGGCGGCCCGCAGCGTGTTCGATGGTCATCGGGGGGCGCCCGGACCTGCGGCGGCCCGTGCGAGGGAGCGAGGTTGCCTTGGCCACCACCGTACGACGTGCCGTACTGACCCTGCCCGCAGCGCCGGTGGGACCGGAGAATCCGCTGCCCGCGTTGCGCCCCCTCGACGAGATGCATGTCGTCGACGAGCGTGACCGGGCCGGTCTGCCCCGTGACATGGCCCGCCAGATCGGCCACGAGCCGCTGGCCACCGTCCTGCCCGTGGCCGTCCTCGACGGGTACGGGCGCGAGCGCACGCCCACGGACCTCGATGTGATCGTGATCGAGAACGACCGGGTCCGGGCCACCGTGCTGCCCGGATTCGGCGGCCGTATCCACTCCCTCTTCCACAAGCCCACCGGCCGGGATCTCGTCTACACCAACCCCGTCCTCCAGCCCGCCGACTTCGCTCTCAACGGCGCCTGGTTCTCCGGCGGCATCGAGTGGAACATCGGCGCGACCGGCCACACCACCCTGTCCTGCGCCCCCGTGCACGCCGCCCGGGTCACCGCGCCCGACGGCGGCGAGATGGTCCGGCTCTGGGAGTGGGAAAGGCTGCGCGACCTGCCGTTCCAGGTGGACCTGTGGCTGCCCGACGGCTCCGACTTCCTGCACGTCGGCGTACGGATACGCAATCCGCACGAGCACTCCGCACCGGTCTACTGGTGGTCCAACATCGCCGTACCGGAGGGCGAGCGCACCCGGGTGGTGGCCCCGGCCGACCAGGCCTGGCACTTCGGCTACGAACGTACGCTGAACCTGGTCCCGGTCCCCGAGAGCGGCTCGGTCGACCGGACGTACCCGCTGCGCAGTGACTTCCCCGCCGACTACTTCTACGAGGTGCCCGACGGCGCCCGCCGCTGGATCGCCTCCCTCGACGAGGACGGCCACGGGCTCGTCCAGACCTCCACCGACCTGCTGCGGGGCCGCAAGCTGTTCCTCTGGGGCAGCGGACCCGGCGGACGCCGCTGGCAGGAGTGGCTCACCGACCCCGGCACCGTCGGCTACGCGGAGATCCAGGCCGGACTGGCCCGCACCCAGCTGGAACACGTGCCGCTGGAGCCCGGCAGCGAGTTCAGCTGGCTGGAGTCCTACGGTCCCCTGTCGGCGGACCCCGCCGCCGTGCACGGCGACGACTGGCCGGCCGCCCGCGCGGAGGCCGAGCAGCGGCTCGCCGCCGCCCTGCCGCGTGCCGATGTGGACGCCGCGTACGAGGCCTGGCGCCGCTGCGCCGACACCGAACCCGGCGAGGTCCTCGCCACCGGGTCCGGCTGGGGCGCGCTCGAAGTCCGGCGCGCCGGGTACAAGCTGCCGGGCACCCCCTTCGCCGAATCCACGCTGGGTGAACAGCAGGCTCCCTGGGTGGAGTTGCTGGAGCAGGGGACCTTCCCCGAGCCGCACGGGGCGACGCCGCCCGGTCCCTCGCTGGTCTCCCCGCACTGGCGCGACATGCTGGAGACGGCCTCCGCGGAACCGCTCACCGAATACCACCTGGGCATCGCCCAGTGGCACGCCGACGACCGCGCCCAGGCGGTCCGCAGCTGGGAACGCGGTCTGGCCCTGGCCCCGTCCCGCTGGCCGCTGCTGCGCTGCCTCGCCGTCGCCGCCCAGGAGAGCCGCCAGTGGGAGCGGGCGGCCGACCACTACACGGAGGCGTTCGACGACCTGTGCGCGGGACGCCGGGACGACGGCGGCACCTGGGAGGCTGCCACCGCCGCTCTCGGCCGGGAGGCGATCGAGGCGCTGCTGACGGCGGGCCGGCCGGGGCCGGCCCGCACCGTCTGGGACGGACTGCTCCCGGCGATCCGCAGCCGTGGCCGCTTCCGTCTGCTGGAGGCCCGGCTGCTGATCGCGGAGGGCGACCGCGCGGCCGCCCGCGCACTGTTCGACGAGGGCTTCGAGGTCGCCGACCTGCGCGAGGGTGCGGAGATCCTCGACGAGGTGTGGGCCGAGCTGACGGACGAGCCCCTGCCGGACAGGTACAACTACCGTATGCGCCCGCGCACCTGACGGAAACGCAGGCGCGTCAGGCGGATCCGGCGGACAGGTGCCGGTCGACGTACTCGAACACCGACCCGTCCGGGTGCACGGCGATCAGGTTGCGGCCGACGGGCGTGTGGACGGGGCCCGCGATGACGCGGGCGCCCACCCGGGCCAGCGAGGTGTTGGCCTCGTCCACGTCCTTGACCGCGATCGTCGCCGTCACCTTGCGCAGGATCTCCAGCTCGGACTCGGGGCCGCTCATCAGCAGGAAGCAACTGATGGCGGCCACCGAGACCCCGCCGCGCTCGAAGCGCAGCGCTGAACTGCCCGTGAGGTTCTCGTAGAAGGCCACCGCGGCCTCCAGGTCGTCGACGCAGATCCGCAGCGTGGTTCCCAGGATTTCCATGCCGAACAGGGTAGTTGGCCGGTCAGCGGTGTGTGATCGATTCGGCGGCGCTCATGCGCGGCAGAGCACCTCGCCGTGCGGGACCATGAACCAGCCGTCGTCCTGCGCACCCCAGGTGCGCCATGCCTCGGCGATCGCGGTCAGCTGTTCGGGCGTCGCGTGGCCGCCCTCGACCGCCAGCTTCGCGTAGACCGAGCCGACGGTACGGTCCGCCCACAGGCCGCTCCACCAGTCCCGGCTCTCCGGGGTGCCGAAACACCAGGCGGCGGCCGTCGGGATGATGTCGGTGAAGCCGGCCCGCCGGGCCCAGGAGAGCAGTCGGCGCCCCGCGTCCGGCTCACCGCCGTTGGCGCGGGCCACCCGGCGGTACAGGTCCTGCCAGGCGCCCATGGCGGGTACCTCGGGGAACCAGGTCATCGCCGCGTAGTCGCTGTCACGGGCCGCGACCACACCGCCGGGGCGGCAGACGCGGCGCATCTCGCGCAGTGCCTGCACCGGGTCCCCGACATGCTGGAGCACCTGGTGGGCGTGGACCACGTCGAAGGTGTCGTCGGGGAAGTCCAGGGCGTGCACGTCGGCGGTGGTGAACTCCAGGTTTTGCAGCCCGCGCTCCGCCGCCACCTCGGCCGCCTGGTCCAGGATCTCGCGGGTGGTGTCGACGGCGGTCACCTGGCCGGGGGCGACCAGCGCGGCGATGTCCGCGGTGATGGTGCCGGGACCGCAGCCCACGTCCAGCGCGGTCATGCCGGGGCGCAGTTCGCCGAGGAGGTATCCCGCGGAATTGGCGGCGGTGCGCCAGCGGTGCGAGCGCAGCACCGACTCGTGGTGGCCGTGGGTGTAGACGGCGGTCTCCTTCGACATGGCCGTGCGTCCTCTCTCGAATGCGACATGCGGCGAACCGTGCGAACCGTGAGTCGCGTAGTGCTGATCGGTAGGGCTACGGTACGCCGGGATGCCGAATAATGAGATGGGTATCTTGCGATGCGAGACGGCCCGATCGGTGGCCGGAACGCGCGAAGGGGCGGCCGACTCGGCGTCGGCCGCCCCTCGTTCGCCCGCCCCCGGGCCGGTCTCAGAACTGCATCGGGCAGTACACCGTCAGCGCCTCCGGCAGCTTGTCGACCATCAACTCACGTCCGCTGTGGGCCACTTCACCGTCGTACGCGTACGGTGTTCCCGGCTTCAGCCCGGCGATCCGGACCCGGTGGCGGCGGACGGCGGCATGCATGGGGGAGCGGGTCAGCGGCCCCGCTACGGCCGCCGCGAGCAGCCGGAGCCCCGGGGTCCGGCCGCCGTGCACCACCCGTACGTCCAGCAGCCCGTCGGCGAGGTTGTGCCGTCGGCCGGGTGCCGGGCCCATCCGCTGGAACAGGCCGTTGCCGACGAACAGCAGCCACAGCGGGCGCCGACGTCCCTGCAGTTCGGCCTCCAGTGGACGCCGGCCGCGCAGCACCTGCAACGCGGCGAGCACGCCGGCCGGCCAGCCGCCGATCCGGGGGGACCAGTGCTCGCGGGTCCGGACCAGCTCGGGATAGACGCCCATGCTGAAGGCGTTGAGGAAGTAGCCGTGGGCGCCGCCTGGCCCGTCGGGACCCGGCCGGAAGCGGCCCAGGTCCACCCGGACCGCGTCGCCCGCGGCGATCGCGGCGCAGGCGTCGGCCACGGTCTCGATGCCCAGGTCGTACGCGAAGTGGTTCAGCGTCCCGCCGGGGAACACGGCGAGCGGCAGACCGTGCACGGAAGCCACCGCCGCCGCCCGGTTGACCGTGCCGTCGCCGCCGCAGACACCCAGTGCGAGGCCCCGGCCCGCCGCCTTCTCCAGCTCGGCGGAGACCTCCTCGGGGGGACACTCGACCACCTCGGCCTTCGGCAGCGCGTCCCGGACCAGCGCTGCCGTGGCCGTGGCCGTCCCCGACGCCTCGTTCACCACGACGACCAGGTTCTGGCCGTCGCGCAGTGCGGGCGCGTGGGCGGGCGGCCTGCCCGGTGCGGGCAACTGTCCCCGGGTCGGTACGACACCGCGCAGGGCGAACGCCGCTCCTATGCCGAGCGCCGCCCCGGCCAGCACATCGCTCGGATAGTGGACGCCCGTGTAGACGCGGGAGGCCGCCACGGACAGCGCGACCGGCGCGACGACCGCTCCCCAGCCCTTCGACTCCAGGGCCACGCCGGTGGCGAAGGCGGCGGCGGACGCGGCGTGCCCGGACGGGAACGACGTGGTCAACGGCTGGCGCTTGAGCCGGCGTATGACCGGAACGGCGTCCAGTATCGGCCGCTCCCTGCGGACCGCCCCCTTGCCGACCGTGTTGATCGCGGCCGAGGCCACGGCCATCGAGGCGATCCCGCGCAACGCGGCCCGCCGGGCACGGGCGCTGCCGCCGAACGCGGCCATGCCCACCGCGGCACCCGCCCACAGCAGTCCGTGATTGGCGCTGCGGCTGAGCCTCGGCAGCACGGGTGCGGCAGCCGGCCAGTGCCGTCGGGCCAGGTCCTGGAACACGGCGAGATCGCATCGGTGCAGCAGGTTCCGCGGCCCGGCCGGGCTCGGCAGATGTGAAGGGTTGCTCGGTGACGACATGGGACACCGAATACCCTGCCCGGCCACTCCGAATCAAGTGGCGCGCCCGGACGGGAGCATCCGGCCCGCCCGCCGGACGGCTCAGGCCGCTCCCCGTTCGAGGGCACAAGCGGAGAATTGCCGCGAAAGCGCGCATGGCCCGGTGTCGGACGTCACTCGTCATTGCCCGGACGAGCGCGACGCCCTTAGCCTGTGTTCGTGATGCCGGTCACTGACCGGGATGCCGAACGCAGGAGGGTGGTGCACGACCATGGGGCGACTTGTCCCAGCGGTGACCAGGGCGCTGGACGTACTCGAACTGTTCCTCGACGGCGACGGTACGCTCTCCGCGCCGGAGGTCACCCGCAAGCTCCAGCTCCCCCGCACCACCGTCCATGAGCTGCTCACCACGCTGGCCGCCCGCTCCTACCTGGTCACGGCCCCGGGCCAGCCCGGCCGCTACCGCCTCGGCGTCCGGACCTACCAGCTCGGCAGCCGGTACGCCGAGCAGCTCGACCTCGCCGCCGAGGGCCGGCAGGTGGCCCAGCGGGTGGCCGAGACGTGCGGGGAGACCGTCCACGTGGCGATCCTGGAGGAGACCGACGTCATCTACATCGCCAAGGTGGACTCCACCCACGCGGTCCGGATGGTCTCCGCTGCCGGCCGCAAGCTCCCCGCCCACTGCACGTCCGTCGGCAAGATGCTGCTCGCTGCCCTGCCCGCCCGGGAGCTCGATGCCCGCCTCGACGGCCTCGAACTCACCGGCATGACCCCGGACAGCATCACGGACGAGGCGGAGCTGCGTACCGCGCTCGACGCCGTGCGGGAGCGGGGCATCGCGGTGGAGCACCGCGAGTCCAACCCCGATGTGAGCTGTGTGGCCGCGCCCGTACGGGACCGGACCGGCCGGGTCGTCGCGGCGCTCTCCATCTCCGTCCCGATGATCCGCTGGAGCGACGAGCGCGAACAGGAACTGGCCTCCCTCGCCGCAGAGGGAGCCGAGGCGCTCTCCGGCCGGCTCGGACACCACGGGGGGCGCGCATGAGCCGTCCGCGCCTCGAAGTCGCCGTCCGCGAGCACGCCGCACTCGGTGAGGGCCCGGCCTGGGACCCGGCCACCGGACGGCTGATCTGGGTCGACATCCTCGCCGCCCGGATCCACACCTACGAACCGGCCACCGGCCGCCGTACGGTCATGGCCACAGAACAGCACGTCGGAGCGGCCAGACCACGCGCGGGCGGCGGCCTGGTCGTCAACCTGCGCGACGGCATCGGCCTGTACGACGCCGACGGCGCCTTCCGCTGGCTGGTCCACGACGCCGAACCGGGACGGCGCGGCAACGACGCGGCGGTGGCGCCGGACGGGGCGCTGTGGGCGGGCACCATGCGCTACGACGAGACGGAGGTGGGCGGGAGCCTCACCCGCGTCGCACCCGACGGCACGGCCACCCGGGTGCTGCCCCTGGTGGCCTGCAGCAACGGCACCGGATGGAGCCCCGACGGGCGGCTGATGTACTACATCGACACAGCGACCCGCCGGATCGACGTCTTCGACGTGGAGGGTGAAAAGGTCCTCGACCGCCGCCCGTTCGCCACCGTGGAGGAGGGGGCCGGCTTCCCCGACGGGCTGATGGTGGACGCGCTGGGGGCCGTCTGGGTCGCCCTGTGGGACGGGGCCGCGCTGCGCCGCTACACGGCGGACGGTGTGCTGGAGCACGTCGTCGAGCTGCCGGTGCGACGGCCGACATCCTGCGCCTTCGGCGGCCCGGACCTGCGCGACCTGTACATCTCCACGGCCCGCGGCGGCCTGGACGCCCCGCATCCGCTCGCCGGCTCGCTGCTGGTCCTGCCGGACGCGGGCCAGGGCGTGCCCGGCACCCCCTTCGCGGGCTGACGGGCCCGCGAAGCCGGGCGGCTCCGGGCGCGGCCCCGCCCGGCGACGGCTCACCCCGTCGGGAAGCGGCGCAGCGTGCCGGGCAGCCGGGAGCCCAGCGGTGACATGTTCCCGTCGGCCCCGTGCCGGGCCAGCAGGTCGAGCACGAGCCGGCCGCGCCGGACCCGCTCCCGGGCCGTGTCCAGGGCGACATCGCGCAGATGGGCGCCGTACGGGTAGATGCCGGGCGCCCTGGACAGCCCGAACTTCAGGTAGAGCGGGGCGCCGCGCCGGATCAGCTCGGCCGCCTCGTACATCCGGACGTAGCCGCCGAGGTCGTCCGGAGCCTCGATGTACAGGTCCATCGGCGCGGCCGACACCCGCCGGATCTCCGTGAAGTGAGCGAGTGCCAGGTCGGACGGGATGTTGACCGAGTCCGCGCCGAGCCGCTCGTGGACGGCGTAGGACGCCGGGTTCACCGGACCGATCAGCGCCGACACCTTGAACGTCGTGTCGGCGGGCAGCACGCCCTGGACGCGCAGCCTGTGCAGGGTCCAGAGCACTCCCTCGTCGGCCACGAGCAGGCATTTCACGCCCAGCTCCGAGGCCCGCAAGGCGTCCTCGACGCAGCCGGCCAGGGCGTCGTGGCCGCGGGCGCGCAGTCCGGCACCGCCCGAGTCGCTGCGGTACGAGGCCCCGGTGTCCCAGCTGCCGCGCGGACCGGTGAACAGGCAGAGCTCGACGCCGCGTTCGGCGCAGCCCTCGGCCATCTCGGTGATCTCGGCGTCGCTGAGCATCCAGATCCCGCTGCCCTGGCTGACCCGGTGCACGGGGACGTCGAGCCGCGCGCTCTCCTCCAGTACGACGGAGAGCGCCTCCGGCCCCTCCACCGACGGGATCTCGGTCCGCCAGCTGCCACCGTCGGGGAAGGTGTGCGGGGAGGTGTCGGCCGGGTCCGCGGCCGGGGAGCCGAGCCCGAGAGCGGTGAGCGCTGGCTCGCCCGGACGCCGGACAGCGGGGCGGGATCCGGACGGTGCGGTGGATGCGGAGGTCATCAGCGACCTTTCGTGTTCGGTGGGGCGGACTCGCGTGTTCGGTGGACCGGACGCGGTTCGGGTGGGCGGGGGCGGCGGGGCCGGCCGGCCGCCCGTCAAGGGGCGTGCGGCGGCCCTCAGGGGCGCATCAACACCTTGCCCGTTCCGGGGGCGCCGCCCCCGACCAGTGCCACGGCGTCCGCGAACCGCTCCAGCGGGAACTCGTGCGTGATCAGCGCGGCCGGATCGAGCAGCCCGGCGGTAAACGCCCGGACCGCGTAGGACCACGACGCGGAGGACGCCCCGAACACGCTGCGGACGGTGAGCTGGCTCAGCGACAGATGCACCGGGTCGATGCCGGTGGCCCCGGGGGCGAACATCCCGGTGAGCACCACCCGGCCGCCGCGCCGTGCGAGCAGGCAGGCGTCGGCGGCCGTGGTCGCGGCCCCCGCCGTCTCCACGACCAGGTCGTACCGGCCGCGGACCCCTGTGGCCCCCTCGGGGGTCAGGGCCTCGCTCGCACCGAACGCCTGTGCCAGTCCGGCCCGTTCGCGCCTCGGGTCGATCACCGCCAGCTCGCCGGGTGACACCGCGGCCAGCAGCTGCGCCGCGAGCAGCCCTAGCGTCCCCGCGCCCACCACCGCGATCCGCTCCCCGGGTTCCGGCGCCCCGGCCCGTACCGCCGCGGCGACCACGGCGGCGGGCTCCAGCAGCGCCGCCGCGCGCAGGTCCGCGTCATCGGCCAGCGGGTGCAACAGCCGTGCGGGCACCACGACATGGTCTGCGAACGCGCCGGGCCGGGTGAACCCCGTCTCGTCGTAACCCGCCGAGCACAGCGAGGTCTCCCCGGCCCGGCACCGCTCGCAGCTGCCGCAGGAGCGGAACCCCTCGGCGACCGTGCGGCGCCCGGTCAGGGCCGGGTCGACGCCCGCGCCCGCGGCCTCGATCACTCCGGACCACTCGTGTCCCGGCACCACCGGGTAGCGCACGTAACGCGGGTCACGGTGGCCGTCGTAGACCTCCCGGTCACTCATGCAGATCCCGGCCGCGGCGACCCGTACCCGGACCTCGCCGGGACCGGGCTCCGGAACGGGGCCCCCGGTCAGCCGGTGCCCGCCCGGCCGGTCGATCGTGATCGCCCGTGAGCGGGCGGCTCCGCCGCTCACTTGGGCTGCCTCTTCTCCCAGCCGTCGGCCCAGAGGTCGAACCGGGCCCGCTGCTGCGGGAACTCGGCGGCGGCGTCCACGTCGAGCTCCACCCCGAGGCCGGGGGAGTCGGAGAGTTCGAAGCAGCCGGTCGCGGGGTCGACCTGGGGGGCGCCCTTCACGACCTTCTTGATGTCGGCGTCGGCGAAGTCATTGAAGTGTTCGAGAATCTTGAAGTTGGGTGTGCAGCCCGCGACCTGGAGGCTGGCCGCGGTCAGCACCGAACCGCCCACGTTGTGCGGAGCGATCAGCGTGTAATGCGTCTCGGCGGTCGCGGCGAGCTTCCGCGTCTCCAGGATGCCGCCGATGTGGCCGACGTCCGGCTGGATGATGTCGGCGGCCTGTGACTCGAACAGCTCACGGAACTCGATCCGGTCGTGGATGCGCTCACCCGTCGCGATCGGCACATCGACCCTGCCGGCCACCTTGGCGAGGGCCTTCAGGTTCTCCGGCGGTACCGGCTCCTCCAGCCAGGCCGGGCGGAACGGGGCCATCTCGTGCGCGATGCGCACCGCCGTCGAGGGGCTGAACCGGCCGTGCATCTCCAGCATCAGTTCGGTGTCGGGGCCGATCGCGTCCCGGACCGCCTCGATGAGTGACACCGCGTACCGGGTCTCCTCCTGGCCCAGCTCGAAGTGGCCCGTCCCGAACGGGTCGATCTTCAGCGCCCGGTAGCCGCGCGCGACGACCGCAGACGCCGCCCCGTGGTACGCCTCCGGGGTGCGCTCCGTGGTGTACCAGCCGTTGGCGTACGCCTTGACCCGGTCGGTGACCTTTCCGCCGAGCAGTTGCCAGACCGGGACGCCGAGCGCCTTGCCCTTGATGTCCCAGCAGGCCGTCTCGACGACCGCGATGCCCGACATCACGATCTCGCCGGCCCGTCCGTAGTCGCCGTACTTCATCCGGCGTACCAGGTCCTCCACGGCGAACGGGTCGGAACCGGCGATGTGGTTGGCCTCCGCCTCGCGCAGGTAGCCGATCAGCGCATCGGTACGGCCGAGCATCCGGGTCTCGCCCACACCGGTGAGGCCCTCATCGGTGTGCACCTGCACATACGTGAGGTTCCGCCAGGGCGTTCCGACCACATGTGTACTGATTCCGGTGATGCGCAAGGCAGTCGCCCCTCGACGTGTTCGATATTTCGTCACTCGTTCGAAATCCTGGCGTGACCGTAATGACGCGGCGGGGCGGGTGTCAATGGGTCCGTGACGGCGGTTACGGTTCCCGGCCCACCGGGCGGCCCGCGCCATTCCCTCGTATAAAGGGGCTCACACGGCCCGGACAGCGGGGCGGCTGACCGAGCGGCGGCGAAGGAGGCCCGGATGGGCCGGGAGCGGACCGGGCGTCACGGACGCGGGCGGACCGGGCGCGGCACACCGGGAATCCGGGAGGACCGAGGCCCCGTGCGGTACGGACCGCCCGCGCCCGGCCCGGGGCTGCCGGTCCTGCCCGAACTGGCCGAGGTGCTGGCGGCGGCGGCCGGCAGCGGCGTGCCCGAGCCGACCGGAGGCTCGGCGGGGGTGCGCGCGGGGGGCCCGCGCC
>CBRG010000108.1 GCA_000470535.1 Streptomyces sp. AW19M42 | reverse complement strand
GAGCCGGGGCAAGGGTGTGACTACTCGACGGTGACGGACTTCGCCAGGTTGCGCGGCTTGTCGATGTCCCGGCCCATGGCCAGCGCCGTGTGGTAGGCGAAGAGCTGGAGCGGGATGCCCATCAGGATCGGGTCCAGCTCGTTCTCGTTCTTCGGTACGACGATGGTGTGGTCGGCCTTCTCCTGCGCCTGGTGCGCGATGGCGAGGATGCGGCCGCTGCGGGCCTTGATCTCCTCCATCGCGGCGCGGTTCTTCTCCAGCAGGTCGTCGTCCGGCACGATCGCCACGGTCGGCATCGCCGGCTCGATCAGCGCGAGCGGTCCGTGCTTCAGCTCGGAGGCCGGGTAGGCCTCCGCGTGGATGTACGAGACCTCCTTGAGCTTCAGCGAGGCCTCCCTGGCAACGGGGTAGCCGCGCACCCGGCCGATGAACATCATCGACTTGGCGTCCGCGTACTCCGCGGCCAGCTTCTTGATCTCGTCCTCGGTCTCCAGGATCTCGCTGATCTGGGCGGGCAGCTTGCGCAGGCCCTCGATGATCCGCTTGCCGTCGGCGACCGACAGGTCCCGGATGCGGCCCAGGTGCAGGGCGAGCAGCGCGAACGCGACGACGGTGTTGGTGAAGCACTTCGTCGAGACGACGCACACCTCGGGACCGGCGTGTACGTACGTACCGCCGTCCGCCTCCCGGGCGATCGCGGAACCGACCACGTTGACCACACCGAGCACCCGCGCGCCCTTGCGCTTGAGCTCCTGGACGGCGGCCAGCACGTCGTACGTCTCGCCGGACTGGGAGACCGCGACGTACAGCGTGTCGGGGTCCACCACCGGGTTGCGGTAGCGGAACTCGGAGGCCGGCTCGGCGTCCGCGGGGATGCGGGCGAGCTCCTCGATCAGCTGGGCGCCGATCTGGCCCGCGTGGTACGAGGTGCCACAGCCCAGGATCTTGATCCGGCGGACCCCGCGCGCCTCGCGGGCGTCCAGGTTGAGACCGCCCAGGTGGACGGTGGCGAACCGGTCGTCGATCCGGCCGCGCAGCACCCGGTCGACGGCCTCGGGCTGCTCCGAGATCTCCTTGTGCATGTACGTGTCGTGGCCGCCCATGTCGTACGACTCGGCCTCCCACTCCACGGTGGTCGGCGTGGCCGTCGTGGTCGAGCCCTCCGTCGTGTACGTACGGAAGTCGTCGGCCTTGATGGTGGCCATCTCGCCGTCGTCGAGGGTGACGACCTGGCGGGTGTGGGTGACCAGGGCGGCGACGTCCGAGGCGACGAACATCTCCTTCTCGCCGATGCCGAGGACGACCGGGGAGCCGTTGCGGGCGACGACGATGCGGTCGTTGAAGTCGGCGTGCATCACGGCGATGCCGTACGTGCCCTCGATGGAGCGCAGGGCCTCGCGGACCTTCTCCTCCAGGGTGTCGGCCTCGGAGCGGGCGATCAGGTGGACCAGAACCTCGGTGTCGGTCTCGGAGAGGAAGACGACGCCCTCGGCTTCGAGCCGGGGGCGCAGCTCGGAGGCGTTGTCGATGATCCCGTTGTGGACGACGGCGACCTTGTTGCCGGCGTCCAGGTGCGGGTGGGCGTTCTCGTCGCTCGGGGCGCCGTGGGTGGCCCAGCGGGTGTGGGCGATGCCGGTGGTGCCGGTGAACCGCTTGGGGACCCGGGCCTCCAGCTCACGGACCCGGCCCTTGGCCTTGACCATCTTCAGCGTGGCGGGCTTCCCGGCCGCCGGCTTTCCGGTGATCACGATGCCCGCGGAGTCGTAACCCCGGTACTCCAGCCGCTGCAGTCCCTCCAGCAGCAGCGGAGCCACGTCACGCTTTCCGATATAACCGACGATTCCGCACATGGCGTCCCTGCCCCTCCGTCAAACCATCGACGTACACGTAGACGTACAAGTAAGTGGGTGCCCGGTACCGGGCCGGTCTCAGCCGTAGACGATGCGGCGCAGCTGCCGGAGCGACAGCTCCGGCGGTGCGACCGCCCGGTGCGGCAGCTCGGCCGCGATCCGTTCGAAGATCTCCGCGTTGACCAGGCCGCCGGACTGCAGTTCGCGGTGGCGGCGGCGGACGAAGTCCTCGGTCGTCTCGTCGAAGTACGCCAGCACGTCGAGGATCACCCGGGAGGCTTCGCCGCGCTGGAGCGCGGTGCTGCGCACCAGGTGGTCAATGAGGTCGTCGTACGACGAGCGGCGTTCGAGCACTCGTCGATACTGCGATGAGAGGAGCCCCAGCGCAACAATTCTGCCCGATATCGGGCAGGAGTCGGGGCGAGTGGCCCTGTTTCTGTGATCCGCCGGGGGTTCCAGGCTCCTCTGGTCGACGCCCTGTGACACCCGGTCGTTCGTGTGACGGACGGGGCCGCCGGGATGAATTCGGCCATAAGCCCCGGGTCGTCGGCCACGTTCCGGCACGGGCAACACGGCGAAGTGGTCTACACCTTGACCATCCATTGGGTAAGCGGTACGCATGGCGACGGTTCGGTTGATCAGGAGATCCGCAGATGTGACCCCGTAGAAAGGGACCCGGCTTGTGAGACTGCACACCGCGCGGCGCAGTGCTCTTCCCCGTGCTCTACCCCGTCTTCTCGGCTCGCTGCTACTCATCACCGCGGCCGGCGTCTCCACCGCGTGCGCGGCGCCCAAGGCGTCCGCGGCGGGCAGCGAGGCGGCGGCCCCGGCGCCGAGACCCCTCGGCCAGCTCGTGCCCGCCCCCGCCTCGGTGCGGCCGGGCGACTCCCCGTACTCCCTCAACGACGGCACCCGCATCCGGGTCGACGGCTCGTCCGGCGAGGCCCGCAAGATCGGTGAGTACCTGGCGGGCGTGCTGCGTCCGTCCACCGGTTACGCCCTGCCCGTCACCACCAAGAACGGCGCCGACGGCATCAGGCTCCGGCTCGGCTCCAGCGACAGCAAGCTGGGCGCGGAGGGATACACCCTGACCTCCGGACGCGGCTCCGTCACCATCACCGCCCGGAAGCCGGCAGGGCTCTTCCACGGCGTCCAGACGCTGCGTCAGCTGCTGCCGGCCCGGATCGAGTCGGACAGCCGCCAGAAGGGGCCCTGGAGCGTCGCGGGCGGCAGTCTGACCGACACGCCGCGCTACGGCTACCGGGGCGCGATGCTCGACGTCTCGCGGCACTTCTTCTCGGTCACCGAGGTCAAGCGGTACATCGACCAGCTCGCGCTGTACAAGATCAACACGTTCCATCTGCACCTCTCCGACGATCAGGGCTGGCGGATCGCCATCGACTCCTGGCCGAAGCTGGCCACGTACGGCGGCTCGACGGAGGTCGGCGGCGGGGCCGGCGGCTACTACACCAAGAGCCAGTACAAGGAGATCGTGAACTACGCGGCCTCCCGCTACCTGGAGGTGGTGCCGGAGATCGACATGCCCAGCCACACCAACGCGGCGCTCGCCTCGTACGCGGAGCTGAACTGCGACGGCGTCGCGCCGCCGCTCTACACCGGCATCGAGGTCGGCTTCAGCTCGCTGTGCGCGGGCAAGGACGTCACGTACGACTTCATCGACGACGTCATCGGCGAAGTGGCCGCGCTGACCCCCGGCAGGTACCTCCACATCGGCGGTGACGAGGCGCACTCCACCAGCCACGAGGACTACGCCAAGATCATGAACCACGCGCAGGCCACCGTCGGCAAGTACGGCAAGACCGTGATGGGCTGGCACCAGATCACCGGGGCCACGCCGGTCAAGGGCGCGGTCGCCCAGTACTGGGGCTACGACAAGACGTCCGCCGCGGACCGGCAGCAGGTGGTGGACGCCGCGAAGAACGGCACCAGGCTGGTGCTGTCGCCGGCCGACCGGGTGTACCTGGACATGAAGTACAACGACCAGACCGTACTGGGCCTGAAGTGGGCCGGTCTGGTCGAGGTCCAGCGCTCCTACGACTGGGACCCGGCGACCTATCTCGCCGGTGCTCCGGCGGACGCGGTGCTGGGTGTCGAGGCGCCGATCTGGGCGGAGACGCTGACGGACAGCGACGACATCGACGCGATGGCGTTCCCGCGGCTGCCCGGGGCGGCGGAGCTGGGCTGGTCCCCGGCGGCGACGCACGACTGGGACACCTACAAGCTGCGGCTGGCGGCGCTCGGGCCGCGGTTCACGGCGATGGGGATCGACTACTACCGGTCGCCGCAGGTGCCGTGGCCGGCGGAGTCGGCTTCGGCGGGGTGATGTGAGGTGAGGGGGCCGTCCGGCGGCCGGGGACCGTGGTCCCCGGCCGCCGGACGTGCTCGATGGCGCCGAGTGGCGGACCGGATGCCCTCGGCGGTGACCGGAGCGACTGATTCCGGTCTCAGACGGCCTTCTTGGCGTCCTCGATGGCCTTCGCGAGGTCTTCGAGGATCGGCGCGCACTTGTCGTAGCTGAAGACCGGCTCGGCGGTACGGGGGATGACCTGGCCGGCCTTGACCGCGGGCAGCTGCGTCCACGTCGGCTTGGAGGTCAGGGCGCCGGGCTGGAGCGCCGAGGACCGGTTGTCCATCATGATGACGTCGGCCTGGTACTTGTCGACGTTCTCCCAGCTCAGCTCCTCGAAGAAGCCCGCGGAGTTCACCTTCGGCTCGACGAACCCCACCCCCAGCTCCTGGAAGTACAGGGTGTCGGCGGCGGTCTCCGCGAGCGTGACGTAGAAGAGGTCCTGGCTGGCCGAGCCGATCAGGACCTTGATGTTCGGCTTGGACTTCGCGGCGGCGCGCAGCCGGGCCGCGGCCTTCTCGAAGCGGGCCTTGGCGTCCGTGACCGCCTTGGCCTTCAGGTCGGCGCCGAGCGACGCGGCAAGGTCCTCGTGGCGCTGAATGGCCTTGGGAATCGTGGTCCGGGCGGCCCACAGGGCGACGCTCGGGGCCAGCTTCAGGATCTTGTCCTTGGACTGGTCCGGCACGTACCAGAGGGCGTCCTTCTCCCACATCGCGGTGACCAGCAGTTCCGGGCCGAGCGCCGCGTACTTCTCGACGTTGAACTCGCCCCAGACGTTGCCGAGGATCTCGACCTTGCTGACGTCCAGGTCGCCGGCCTGCACATCGGCCTTGCCGTCCTTGGTCTTCGTCGGGCCGAAGACGGCCTTGACCTCGACGCCGTAGTCGTGGAGCGCGGCGGCGACACCGGTGAAGGCGACGATGTTCTTCGGGACCGACTTGGCCTCGACGGTCTTCCCACGGTCGTCCTTGAAGCTCCAGGGCCCCGCGTCCGCGCTCCTGGAGCCGCCGGAGCCGCCGTCCTTCCCGTCGCTGTCGCCGCAGGCGGCGAGCACGGCGCCGAGACCTACGGCGCCGCCCATGGCCAGCAGGCCACGGCGGGTGGGGTGGGACGGTCGGGCAGTGCGCATGACAGGTTCCACTTTCGTACGGGCCGGGGACCGGCCTTGAGCCGGTCCGGAGGAAGGTTAGCCTAACCTTCTGTGTGACCGGCCCGGCCGGGCGCCCGCCCCGGTCAGGGTCCTGCCGGGGCGCTCACCCCGCCGAACTCCGCACGGCACCCGTCGAGCCCCTCCACCGTGACGTCGACGGCGCGGCGCTCCTCCCACCGGTCGCGCTCCAGCCGCAGCCGTTGCAGCGTGACGGGGGCGCCGCGCAGGGCGGCGGTCTCCAGCCCGTCCGGGAGGTAGCCGAGCCGCCGCGAGACGCCGAGCGAGCGCGGGTTGTCCGTCATCGCGGCCGAGACCGCCGTACGGGCCCCGAGACCGGCGAAGGCGAGATGGAGCGCGGCGGCCCGCATCTCGGTGCCGATGCCCCGGCCCTGGTACGCGAGCCCCAGCCAGGACCCGGTGCTCACCTCACCGGTCACCGCGAAGTCCTTCGCCATCACGTCCTGCCGCCCGACCACCCGGCCCTCGTGCAGCACCGCGAGGCTCAACGACCAGTTCCGCTCCGACCAGTTGGCGACGGAGGCCAGCACGTGCTGGAACACCGCCCGGCCGCACTCGGCGGGCGAGCCATCGGTCCAGGGGACGGTGAACGGCATGGTGCCCGGGGCGTGCACCCCGTCGGCGGCGACCGAGGCCAGCTCGTCCAGCAGCTCCAGGTCCGGGAGGCGGAGTTCCAGTCGGGGAGTGCGGATGCGGAGCCCGTACAGGGGCCAGTGCTGCTGCTTCATGGACGAACACTGCCGGGGTGGGGCGGTTGGTGTCGAACGGTTTGCGGGGTGGGCGGGAGTTGCCCGGCGCGGCTTCAGCGGCGGGCGCCGTCCCCGTCCGCGACGAGCCGGCTCGTGAACCCCGCCAGGCGCAGACGCTCGTAGGCGGCCGCCACCTCATCGGGAACGGGATCGCGGACCATGAAGCCCTGAGCCGGATAGATCATCAGGCGCTGCAACGCGCCGACCAGCATGTCGACGACCATGCGGTCGTCCTGGATGGAGGCCAGGTACTCCTCGAACGTGGTCGGTTCCGACGCGCTCACGAACTCGACGCCCGGCCACAGCTTGCGCGCTGTGGCGTTGGCGCGCCGTTCCTCGTACGGCTTGCTGATCAGCAGCACGGACGAGACGTCCACACCGGCCTCTTCGAGCAGGGCCCGGGTGAAGCGGATGTTCTCGCCTGTGTTGCGGGCGCGCGGTTCGGTGAGCACGGCGCTGCCGGGCACGCCGAGTTCGAGCGCCCGCTCCCGGTAGTGCACGGCTTCGCCCCGGGGCATGCGCGCACGCGTGGTGCGGCTGCTCGCGCCCGTGAAGACGATGAGGGGCGCCATGCCGCGCCGGTAGAGGCTGACCGCCGCATCGGCCACCCCGAGGTCATGACTCCCGAGACCGATCGCCACCGAGCAGGGGCGTGGGTCGTGGCGCATCAGGTGGTGGTCCCAGAGGACTTGGGCGTCCGACCTGGCCTGTGAGGAAATCACCGCGCGTTGCCCTTGCTGCGTGCCGAGTCCGGAACCTCGAAGTCGTACGACCACCTGAAGCGTGAGGCGGCGTGCACGCCTATGGCGAACTCGACGACGGTGCCGTCGACCGTGTACGCGGTCCTGTGCAGTTCGACCACTGGTTCGCCGCCGGGCAGCATGAGCAGTTTCGTCTCCTCGGGAGTCGAGGCCCGTGCGAACAGTTCCTCCCGCATGTGGTCGATCTCGTAGCCCGCGTCGTACAGCACGCGGAAGCCGCCACCACGGCCGGCGGGACCCGGGGTCGGGTCGACGATACGTGTGCCCTCGACATGCTCGGGGCGGTAGTAGCTGGTCAGTGAGTGTGTCGGCTTACCTGCCTCTTTTACGAGTCGAGCGCGGGCATAGACGGTGGAACCGGGGGCCAGTCCGTGAGCGGCTGCGACAGCGGGCGGGGCCTTGATGCGCGTCACCGTCTGTGTCTGATCGCCGCGGCTGTGAGCGCGTCCAGAAGCTACGCGGTCTGCGATGAAGGCCACCTCGTCGCCATCGCGCCACTTGGCCTTGTCGTACCGATCGATACCGAGGCGCTTGAGAGGTGGGCTCTGCCGTACGACCGTGCCGTGTCCGCGCGAGGACGTGACCAGCCCTTCCGCCTCCAGCGCCTTGTACGCCGCGTGAACAGTGGACTTGGAGCCCTCGCCTGCCTCGACCAGGTCCCGGATGTGGGGCAGCCGCTCGCCTGGCGAGTACGTGCCGGTCCGGATCTGGGCAGCCAGTTTGTCCGCCAGCTCCCGCCACTTGGGCGCCATGTGTAGCTCCTCTCACAACCTTTCCGAGAGCAGTCAATCACAGTCCCAAGACTGTTGACAGTCCTAGGACTGTGGTCCACTATCCAGGTCTGGGTGTGTAATCCCAGGACTGCGAATCCCGTGCGTGGTTTCCATGTATGGGCGAACGGAGAGGTGTCGCTGATGGCGGGGAGCAGCAAGGCGCGTCAGAACTTGTCCCGGCTGACAGGCCGATTCGGGACGGATGGTGTCCTCATCGTCCCGACGTCCGATATCGAGGCGGAAGGCGCCGACCTCGTGCCCGGCGCCGCGCTTCGCTGGCCGCCGTGCGAATGCGGGCACTCGCTGTGCCCCGACTACGTGGTTCCGGAGGGCGAGGAGTGAAGGTCCGGCCGGGGCTTCCGGGCTCCGGGCGGGGCGAGCCCGGAGCTACCCCGGCCGGAGCCCGGAAGCCCCCCCGTCTCAGCCCGGCAACCCCAGCTCGCGGGCGATCAGCATGCGCTGGACCTCGCTGGTGCCCTCGCCGATCTCCAGGATCTTGGAGTCGCGCCACATCCGGGCCACCGGGTACTCGTTCATGAAGCCGTAGCCGCCGTGGATCTGGGTCGCCTCGCGGGCGTTGTCCACCGCCACGGTCGAGGAGTACAGCTTGGCGATCGCCGCCTCCTTCTTGAACGGTTCGTCCGCCAGCAGCCGGGAGGCCGCGTCGCGCCAGCCGATGCGGGCCATGTGCGCCCGCGTCTCCATGTCCGCGATCTTGAACTGGATCGCCTGGTTGGCGCCGATCGGCTTTCCGAAGGCGTGCCGCTCGGCGGCGTACTTCACCGACTCGTCCACACAGCCCTGCGCGAGGCCCGTCGACAGCGCCGCGATGGCGATCCGGCCCTCGTCCAGGATCCGCAGGAACTGCGCGTAGCCGCGGCCCTCCTCGCCCAGGAGGTTGGACGCCGGGACGCGGACGTCGGTGAAGGACAGCTCGCGGGTGTCCGAGGCGTTCCAGCCGACCTTGGAGTACGGGGCAGCGACCGTGAAGCCGGGGGTGCCGGACGGGACGATGATCGCGGAGATCCGGGGGCGGCCGTCCTCCTTGCGGCCCGTCACCGCCGTGACCGTCACCAACTCGGTGATGTCCGTACCGGAGTTGGTGATGAAGCACTTCGAGCCGTTGATCACCCACTCGCCTTGGGCCTCGTCCAGCACCGCCGTCGTCCGGGTGCCGCCCGCGTCGGAGCCGCCGTCCGGCTCGGTCAGGCCGAAGGCGCCGAGCGCCTCGCCCGAGCAGAGCCTCGGCAGCCACCGCCGCTTCTGCTCCTCCGTGCCGAAGCGGAACACCGGCATCGCACCGAGCGAGACCCCGGCCTCCAGGGTGATCGCCACCGACGAGTCGACCCGGGCCAGCTCCTCCAGGGCGATCCCGAGCGCGAGGTAGTCGCCGCCCATCCCGCCGTACTCCTCCGGGAACGGCAGCCCGAACAGGCCCATCCGCCCCATCTCCCGCACGATCTCGTACGGGAACTCGTGGCGCTCGTAGAAGTCACCGATCTTCGGTGCGACCACGTCGTGCGCGAACTCCTCGACGGTACGGCGAAGTTCCTCGTGCTCGGCGGTCAGCCGGTGGTCCAGGGACATCGGGAAATCACTGCTCCTTGTGGGACAGGGCGCGGACGGTGCGGGACGGGCTGGGTCGGCCCAGTTGTTCGGCGAGCCACACGCTGGTGGCGGTGAGCGCGTCGAGGTCGACCCCGGTTTCGATGCCGAGGCCGTCGAGCATCCACACGAGATCCTCGGTGGCGAGGTTTCCGGTCGCGCTCTTCGCGTACGGGCAGCCGCCGAGGCCGCCCGCCGAGGCGTCCACGGTGGTGACGCCGTGCCGGAGGGCGGCCAGGGTGTTGGACAGGGCCTGCCCGTACGTGTCGTGGAAGTGCACCCCGATCGTGTCGGTGGGCACCCCCGACTCGTTCAGCCCGGACAGCAGCGCCCGTACGTGGCCGGGTGTCGCGACGCCGATGGTGTCCCCGAGCGACAGCTCGTCGCAGCCGAGGTCCATCAGCGCCCTGGCCACCCGGACGACCTGGGAGACCGGTACGGCCCCCTCCCACGGGTCGCCGAAGCACATCGACAGGTAGCCGCGCACATGCACCTTGTCGGCCTTGGCGCGGGCCACGACGGGCTCGAACATGGCGAGCGACTCGTCGACGGTGCGGTTGAGGTTGCGGGCCGCGAACGTCTCCGTGGCCGAGCCGAAGACGGCGATCCTGCGGGCACCGAGCGCGAGTGCCCGGTCCAGCCCCCGTTCGTTCGGCACCAGGACCGGCAGAGCCACGTCGCCCACGTCCGCGATGTCGCCGAGCAGCGGGAACAGCTGCTCGGCGTCGGCCAGTTGGGGGACCCACTTGGGATGGACGAAGCTCGTCGCCTCGATCGTCGAGAGCCCGGCGACCGCGAGGCGGCGGATGAACTCCGCCTTCACCTCGGTCGGCACGACGCCCTTCTCGTTCTGGAGTCCGTCGCGGGCGCCGACCTCGTGGATCCTGATCCGGGCGGGCAGGCCCGGCTCTGTCACGGTCATCGGCAGGGTGCGGGTGGTCGTCATGCTTCCTCCCCGGCGCCGGCCACGGGGGTGACCACGGCCAGTACCTGGTCCATGGCGACCGTGGTCCCGGCGGTGACGTCGAGTTCGGTGACGGTGCCGGCGTGCGGGGCCGAGATGACGTGCTCCATCTTCATCGCCTCCACCACCAGCAGGCTCTGCCCGGCCGCGACCTCGTCCCCGACGGCCACCTTCACCACCGTGACGGTGCCGGGCATCGGTGCGGCCAGGGTGTCGGCTCCGGAGCGGGCGGCGCCGGTCAGTGACGCCTCCACCGGGTCATGGTCCCGGACGTGCCAGGTGTCGCCGTCCCGGCCGAGCCAGCGGCCCTCCGGGGACGCGGTGTGGGCGAACGAGTGGGTGACACCGGCCAGTTCGAGTGTGACCCGGCGCTCGTCCGCGGCGATGATCCTCGCCGTCTCCGCGCTGCCGGGCAGCGGGCCCAGCGGACCGCAGCTGCCCGAATCGGGGGCCGGCGGCCGCCCGCCCTCGCCGACGTGGCCGAAGGTCAGCTCGGTGGCCGCGCCGCACGGACGCAGGCCCACCTGTACCGGATCGTGGCCGGGGATGTGGAAGTGCCGCAGCGTCCGGGCCGGGGTGCCGCCCAGGCGCCAGCCGTCTCCGGCCGAGAACGGGTCGGTCCAGGTGCGCGGGCCGGGGGCGGGCCCGGGGGAGTGCTGCCGCAGCAGTGCGGCGGCCGCGTACACCTCCTCCGGTACCCCGTCCGGCACCAGCGTGTCCACCTCGCGCTCCACCAGACCGGTGTCGAGGTCGCCCGCCACCACCGCCGGGTGGCCGAGGAGGCGGCGCAGGAAGCCCGCGTTGGTCGGGACGCCCAGGACCACCGTGTCCGCGAGCGCCGCCCGCAGCCGCCGCAGGGCCGTGGCCCGGTCGGGGCCGTACGCGATCACCTTGGACAGCATCGGGTCGTACAGGCTGCCGACCTCGCCGCCCTCGCCGAGCCCCGAGTCCGTCCGCACGCCGCCGCCCCGCGGCTCGTGCAGCGCCAGCACCGTGCCGCCCGAGGGCAGGAAGCCGCGGGCCGGGTCCTCGGCGCAGACCCGGGCCTCGACCGCGTGCCCGGTGAGCGTGATGTCCGCTTGCGCGTACGGGAGCCGCTCGCCCGCCGCGACCCGCAGCTGCCACTCCACCAGGTCGAGTCCTGTGATCAGCTCGGTCACCGGGTGCTCCACCTGGAGGCGGGTGTTCATCTCCATGAAGCAGTACGCGGCGGGGTCGCCGCCCGGAACGATGAACTCCACCGTGCCCGCGCCGACATAGCCGCAGGAGCGGGCGGCCCGCACGGCGGCCTCGCCCATCGCCGCACGGGTGGCCTCGTCGAGCAGGACAGAGGGCGCCTCCTCGATGATCTTCTGGTGGCGGCGCTGGAGCGAGCACTCGCGCTCACCGAGGTGCAGCACGTTGCCGTGGGCGTCCGCCATGACCTGGATCTCGATGTGGCGCGGCCGGTCGATCCACCGCTCCACGAGCAGGGTGTCGTCCCCGAAGGAGGCGCGTGCCTCGCGCCGGGCCGCCGCGATCTCCTCGGCGAGCAGCGCCGCGTCGTGGACCAGCCGCATGCCCTTGCCGCCGCCGCCCGCCGAGGGCTTCAGCAGGACCGGCATGCCGATCTCGCGCGCCGCTTCGGCCAGTTGACCATCGGTCAGGGCGCTTCCGGTGGAGCCGGGGACGACCGGGACGCCGGCCGCCGCGACCGTCTCCTTGGCCCGGATCTTGTCGCCCATCAGCGCGATGGCGGCGGCGGGCGGCCCGATGAAGACCAGGCCCGCGTCCGCGCACGCCTGGGCGAAGCCCGCGTTCTCCGCGAGGAAGCCGTAGCCGGGGTGGACGGCCTGCGCGCCGGAGCGGCGGGCCGCCTCAAGGAGCCGGTCCGCCGAGAGGTAGCTCTCGGACGCCGGGGCGGGGCCGATCCGTACCGCGGTGTCGGCCTCCCGCACGTGCCGGGCGTCCGCGTCCGCGTCGCTGAAGACGGCGACCGAGCGCACCCCCAGCTCGCGCAGCGTCCGGATGACCCGGACCGCGATCTCGCCGCGGTTGGCGACGAGGACAGTGTCGAACATCGTCATCTCTTCCTCACATCCGGAAGACGCCGAAACCGGCATCGCCCAGCGGGGCGTTGGCGCAGGCGGTCAGGGCGAGCCCCAGCACCTGCCGGGTCTCCATCGGGTCGATCACACCGTCGTCCCAGAGCCGGGCGGTGGCGTAGTACGCGTTGCCCTGGTTCTCGTACTGCTCGCGGATCGGGGCCTTGAAGGACTCCTCGTCCTCGGCGCTCCAGTCGTCGCCCAGCTGGTCGCGCTTGACCGTGGCGAGGACGGACGCGGCCTGCTCACCGCCCATGACCGAGATCTTGGCGTTGGGCCACATCCACAGGAACCGGGGGCTGTAGGCCCGGCCGCACATCGAGTAGTTGCCCGCGCCGTAGGAGCCGCCGACCACCACGGTCAGCTTCGGGACCCGGGTGCAGGCGACGGCGGTGACCATCTTCGCGCCGTGCTTGGCGATGCCGCCGGCCTCGTAGTCGCGGCCGACCATGAAGCCGGAGATGTTCTGCAGGAAGACCAGCGGGATGCCGCGCTGGTCGCACAGCTCGATGAAGTGCGCGCCCTTCTGGGCGGACTCGGAGAACAGGATGCCGTTGTTGGCGACGATCCCGACCGGATGGCCGTGGATGTGCGCGAAGCCGGTGATCAGCGTCGTGCCGTACTCGGCCTTGAACTCCGCGAACCGCGATCCGTCGACGACCCGGGCGATCACCTCCCGCACGTCGTAGGGCGTGCGCGAGTCGACCGGGACGGCCCCGTACAGACCGGCGGGGTCCACCTTCGGCTCGTCGGCCGGCTGTACGGACCAGGGCAGCGCGCCCCGGTCCGGCAGGGTGGCCACGATGTCGCGCACGATCCGCAGCGCGTGCGCGTCGTCCTGCGCGAGGTGGTCGGTGACCCCGGACGTACGGGAGTGCACCTCGCCGCCGCCCAGCTCCTCCGCCGTCACGACCTCGCCGGTCGCCGCCTTCACCAGCGGCGGCCCGCCCAGGAAGATCGTGCCCTGGTTCCGGACGATCACGGCCTCGTCGCTCATCGCGGGGACGTACGCCCCGCCGGCCGTGCAGGACCCCAGCACCGCCGCGATCTGCGGGATGCCGGCGCCGGACATCCGGGCCTGGTTGTAGAAGATCCGCCCGAAGTGCTCCCGGTCCGGGAACACCTCGTCCTGCATCGGCAGGAAGGCGCCGCCCGAGTCCACCAGGTACAGGCAGGGGAGGCGGTTCTCCAGCGCCACCTCCTGGGCCCGCAGATGCTTCTTC
The DNA here is from genome assembly GCA_000470535.1 of Streptomyces sp. AW19M42. Taxonomy (GTDB): domain Bacteria; phylum Actinomycetota; class Actinomycetes; order Streptomycetales; family Streptomycetaceae; genus Streptomyces. Next base: position 1,033 of record CBRG010000108.1, on the reverse strand, counting down.
ACGGTCATCGGGTAGTACGTGCCGCCCTTGACGGTCGCGTCATTGGCGACGATCACGCACTCCCGGCCGCTGACCCGGCCGATCCCGGCGATCACCCCGGCGGCCGGTGCGGCGCCCCCGTACAGCCCCTCGGCCGCCAGCGGGGCCAGCTCCAGGAAGGGCGAGCCCGGATCGAGCAGGGTGTCCACCCGCTCCCGGGGCAGCAGCTTGCCGCGCGCCACATGCCGGGCGCGGGCCTTCTCACCCCCGCCGAGCCTGGCTGTGGCGAGCCGCTTGCGCAGCTCGTCGGTGAGCGCGTGATGCGCCGCCTCGTTGGCCTGCCAGGCCTCGGAGGCGGGATCGGCCGCGCTCGCCAGCACCGGTGCCTGCTGCATCCTGTCGAGCCCCCTTGCCCGTACCGCTGTGTTAGTGAGCGTTAACGTCAGCCACAGGTTAACGACCGCTAACGCGCCTGTCTAGAATGATTGGTCATGAGCACCCATGCCGCCGCCCGCGTCGCGGCACCCACCCGCCGTGAGCAGATCCTCAAGGAGGCCGCCCGCCTCTTTGCCGAGCGCGGCTTCCACGGCGTCGGCGTCGACGAGATAGGCGCAGCCGTCGGCATCAGCGGGCCCGGCCTCTACCGCCACTTCCCCGGCAAGGACGCGATGCTCGCGGAGCTGCTGGTCGGTATCAGCGAGCGGCTGCTGGCCGGTGGAGAGCTGCGTGTGTCCGAGGACGCGGCCTCCCGCGACGGGTCGCGCGAGGCGCTGCTGGACGCGCTCATCGAGGGCCACATCGACTTCGCCCTCGACGACCGGCCCCTGATCACCCTCCACGACCGGGAGCTGGACCGGCTGCGGGACACCGACCGCAAGCGGGTACGCCGGCTCCAGCGGCAGTACGTCGAGGTGTGGGTCACCGTCGTCCGCGACCTCTACCCGGACCTCCCCGAGCACGAGGCGCGCGCGGCGGTGCACGCCGTCTTCGGCCTGCTGAACTCCACCCCGCACCTGGGTCCTGTCCGGAGTTCCAGCGCGGGAGAAGGAGCGGC
>CBRG010000107.1 GCA_000470535.1 Streptomyces sp. AW19M42 | reverse complement strand
GAGGAGACGCCCCGGAGGGACCCCGAACCCCCACCCACCGGACCAGGCGCACCCGCACAGGCGGAGCACCCGCCCCCGGGGCCCCCGCCCCCCGGACCCCGCTCCCGGTCAGACCTCCAGTTCGGCCTCGATCTTCTTCAGCTTGTGGCGGGCCATGGCCAGGTTGGCGCGGCCGGAGTCCAGCACCAGGTAGAGGAACAGGCCCTTGCTGCCACGGGTTCTGAGCAGCCGGATCAGGTGGTACTGGGTGCCCAGGGTGATCAGGATGTCCTCGATCTCGTCCTGGATGCCCAGTTGTTCCATGGTGCGGAGCTTGGCGCGTACGACGTCGGTGTTGCCGGCCGCCGCGACCTCCAGGTTGAACTCGTTGCCGCCGCCGAGGGTGCCCAGTGCCATGCCGCTCGTGTAGTCGACGAGGGCGACACCCAGGGTGCCCTCGATGCTCGTCATCGCTTCCTTCAGTGACGCTTCGGTGTTCGCCATGAGTGCTCGTTCCTTTCTCTGACCGGCCGCGACGGCCGGTTCCGTTTCCTGGGGCTGAGAGATGGTCAGGTCGGGCGGTGGGGCAGCGTGCCCGGCGGCTGCGGGGGCCGGGGCGCGGGCGGGCGTGCGCCGGGCGGGGGCTGTGGGGCGCGTTCCAGCGCGGTGTCGACGAGCCGGCCGATCCTGGCTCCGGCCCGGCGGCCCTCCAGATGGAGCCTGCCGACGTTGATCCGGTCCTCGGCCAGCAGCGTCAGCACGGCCGAGGAGCCCGCGGCGTACGCCGCGATGTAGCCCGTCTCGCCCCGGACGAGGAGTTCACGGAAGCCGCCCCGGCCGGTCGCCTCCGTCATCCGGATCGAGACGCCGAGCGCGGCCGCGGTCAGTGCGGCGACGCCCTCGGCCTCCACCCCCGGGGTGTCGTGGGCGAGAACGAGACCGTCGGTGCTGGCCGCCAGGGCGCCGGCGAGCAGCGGCACCCGCGCCCGCAGTCGCTGGAGTTCGGCCAGGACATCACGCACTTCGGCCTCGGGCACCATCGGCTGTCTCCTCCCGGCACGCTGTCTGAGCGCGCGTATCACAGGGCCTCCAAGGCGTCTCGGAGTCGGCGCAGCAGGGCGACGTCGGGGTCGGCCGTGATCTCGGGCAGCTCGATCCGGGCGGTCGCGGAGGCGGCCGGGCCCGTCGGCTGCCGGACCGCCTCGACCAGCCCGGCGGCGGCCAGCCGCCGCAGGTCGACCAGGGTGTGGAACGCCGATCTGCCCAGCTCCTGGGCGATGTCCGTCGCGGTGCGCACCCCGTCCACGCACTCCAGCACGCGCTGCTGGCGCGGCGGCACGGGGCCGTCGACCGGGCAGTCGGTCCGGACGAGCGGGGCGCTGTCGCCCGCCGCCTCGGGCCAGATCCGGTCCAGCAGTTCCCGGCGCCGGAGCGTCTCGCGCTGCACGGAATCCACGGGCACGGGGCGGACCGGGCCGATCCAGTGGGCGACCCCGTAACGGAAGCGGGCCGGGGTCCGGGTCGGGGCGAGGGCGAAGAACGCCGCGTCGTACAACACCCCCAGGTGGCACAGTTCCAGCGCGCCGCCCGCCACCCGGCCGCTGTCCACCAGGTAGCGGCCGACCCGCCGGTGGGCGCCGGCCTGGGCGACCGCGTCCCACCAGCCGTCGCGGTGCAGCGTGCCGCCCCGGGTGAGCAGGACGTCGATCCCGGGTGTGGCCGGACTCTCGGCGTGCACCACCTCGCCGTCCGCGAGGTAGAGGGTGCCGCAGTCGCGCATCAGGGCGCCGGTGGCCCGTTCTGCGGCGAGGCGCTCAAGCATCGGCGAGAGCACGGTCGCGGGGGAGGGAGCGGGTAAGGGGACGGGTAAGGGGGAGGCCGATCTCATGCCAGGACCAGCCGCTCGGCCGTCTCGCCCAGCCGTATCCGGGCCAGGGCGAGATTCCCCTCCGCGCGGTCCAGCCACAGGTGCAGGAAGACGCTGCTGTCGAAGTCCGTCTCGACGAACCGGAGGATGTGGTACCCGGCCCGGGTGGTGACGATGACGTCCTCGACCGGTGGCTCCGTCCCCGTAACCCCTTTGCCGCCCGCGTCGGTCGGCGGCTCGGACGCTCCCGAGGTGAAGGCGGACTGTTCGGCCGCCATCCGTGCCATCTCCGCCGTCTCGGCGGCGGTGGCCTCGTGATCGCCGTTGGGCGAGTCGCCGATGGTGCCGAGAGCGAGACCGCTGGTCCAGTCGACCACGGCGGCGCCCCGGGCACCGGGCAGTCTCATGACGTCGAGCAGGCACTCGTCGATTCCGGGCACGCGGACTCCCCTCCGACGCGGTACGCGGCTGTGACCCCGAGGTTACGCAACGTGCTCGGGACTGGTGGGGGTTCTGGCATTTTCCATAGGTACATGCAGGTGGCCGGTGGGAAATGCTTCGCCGGTCTCCCGAAGGAGGCCCTCCGGAGACCGGCGACGCCTCCCTGTTGACTGGGGCTATTCAGCCGATCAAGATGTGAATAGAAAATTCACAGTCGCGAGGAGGCATTGCCATGTCAGGACCCCGCCCCGTACGGGCACCGCGCGGGACCGAGCTGAGCGCCCTGGGATGGCAGCAGGAAGCCGCGCTGCGGATGCTGCAGAACAACCTGGACCCCGAGGTCGCCGAGCACCCCGACAAGCTCGTCGTCTACGGCGGCACCGGCAAGGCGGCCCGCGACTGGCGCTCGTTCGACGCGATGGTCCGCACGCTGCGCACCCTGAAGCAGGACGAGACGATGCTCGTCCAGTCCGGGCGGCCGGTCGGCGTCATGCAGACGCACGAGTGGGCCCCGCGCGTGCTCATCGCCAACTCCAACCTGGTGGGCGACTGGGCGAACTGGGAGGAGTTCCGCCGCCTGGAGGCGCTCGGGCTCACCATGTACGGCCAGATGACCGCCGGATCGTGGATCTACATCGGCACCCAGGGCATCCTCCAGGGCACCTACGAGACGTTCGCCGCCGTCGCCGCGAAGAAGTTCGGCGGCACGCTGGCCGGGACGATCACGCTGACCGCCGGACTCGGTGGCATGGGCGGCGCCCAGCCGCTCGCCGTCACCATGAACGACGGCGTCGCGATCTGTATCGACGTGGACCCGCGCGCGATCGAGCGCCGCATCGAGCACCGCTTCCTGGACGTGAAGGCCGACAACCTGGAGCACGCGCTCCAGCTCGCGGTCGAGGCGCGGGACGCCCGCAGGCCGCTCTCCATCGGCCTGCTCGGCAACGCCGCGGAGCTGCTGCCCCGGATGCTCGCGGAGGGTGCCCCGGTCGACATCGTCACCGACCAGACCAGCGCGCACGACCCCCTCGCCTACCTGCCGGTCGGGGTCGACCTCGACGACATGGCCGACTACGCCACCGAGAAGCCCGCCGACTTCACCCTGCGCGCCCGTGAGTCGATGGCGAAGCACGTCGAGGCGATGGTCGGCTTCATGGACGCGGGCGCGGAGGTCTTCGACTACGGCAACTCGATCCGCGGCGAGGCCCAGCTCGCGGGCTACGGGCGGGCCTTCGACTTCCCGGGCTTCGTGCCCGCGTACATCCGGCCGCTCTTCTGCGAGGGCAAGGGCCCGTTCCGCTGGGCGGCCCTGTCCGGCGAGGCGTCCGACATCCGCAAGACCGACAAGGCGCTGCTCGAACTCTTCCCGGAGAACGAGTCGCTGCACCGCTGGATCAAGATGGCCGGCGAGCGCGTCCAGTTCCAGGGGCTGCCCGCCCGTATCTGCTGGCTCGGCTACGGCGAGCGGGACCGGGCCGGCGAGCGGTTCAACGACATGGTGGCGAGCGGTGAGCTGGCCGCACCGCTGGCCATCGGGCGCGACCACCTGGACTGCGGCTCCGTGGCCTCCCCGTACCGGGAGACCGAGGCGATGCTCGACGGCTCCGACGCCATCGCGGACTGGCCGCTGCTGAACGCGATGGTGAACGTGGCGTCGGGGGCCTCCTGGGTCTCCATCCACCACGGCGGCGGCGTTGGCATGGGCCGCTCCATCCACGCGGGCCAGGTGACGGTGGCCGACGGTACGAAGCTGGCCGGCGAGAAGATCCGCCGGGTCCTGACCAACGACCCCGGCATGGGCGTCATCCGGCACGTGGACGCGGGCTACGGCATCGCGGAGTCGGTCGCCTCCGACAAGGACGTGCGGGTGCCGATGCGGGAGGGCGAGGCGTGACGGCCACGGACGGACCGCGGCCCACCCGGTCCTTCCAGGACATGTGGCGGGAGCTCGCTCCCCTCGGACGGCACCCGGACAGCGGCGGCTACCGCCGCTACGCCTGGACCTCCGCCGACACCGACTGCCGTTCGTGGTTCCAGGCGCAGGCCGAGGCGCGCGGGCTGGCTCTGGAGACCGACCGCAACGGCAACCAGTGGGCCTGGCTCGGCGACCCGCTGGCCGGGGACGCTGTCGTCACCGGCTCGCACCTCGACTCGGTGCCGGACGGCGGCGCCTTCGACGGGCCGCTCGGCGTCGTCTCCTCCTTCGCCGCGCTCGACGAACTCCGCAGCAGGGGAGTGGAGTTCACCCGGCCGCTGGCCATCACCAACTTCGGTGACGAGGAGGGCGCCCGGTTCGGCCTCGCCTGCGTCGGCTCCCGGCTCGCCGCCGGACAGCTGCCCGTAGAGGCCGCGCACCGGCTGCGGGACGGGGACGGTGTCACGCTCCCGCAGGCGATGGAGGCGGCCGGGTACGACCCCGACGCCATCGGCCCGGACCCCGAACGGCTCGCCCGTATCGGCGCGTTCGTCGAACTGCACGTCGAGCAGGGCCGCGCCCTCGACCTCGGCGGCGACCCCGTCGGCATCGCCTCCGCGATCTGGCCGCACGGCCGCTGGCGGTTCGACTTCCGGGGCGAGGCCAACCACGCGGGCACCACCCGGCTCGCCGACCGGCGCGACCCGATGCTCACGTACGCCGAGACGGTACTGGCCGCCCGCCGGGAGGCTGAGCTGGCCGGCGCCCTCGCCACCTTCGGCAAGATCGCCGTCGAGCCGAACGGCGTCAACGCGATCCCCTCGCTCGTGCGTGGCTGGCTCGACTCCAGGGCCGCCGACCAGGCCACCCTGGACACCGTCGTCACCGGGATCGAGCGGACCGCCCGGGAACACGCCGAACGGGCCGGAATCGATCTCGACGTCGTACGGGAGTCCTTCACACCCGTCGTGGAGTTCCAGCACGCACTGCGCGACGAGCTGGGCACGATCCTGAAGGGCGCCACCCGGGGCAACGGCCGCGCCGTCCCCGTGCTCGGCACGGGAGCGGGACACGATGCGGGTATTTTGTCCGCTTCGGCCCCTACCGCCATGCTGTTCGTCCGGAACCCCACCGGGATCTCGCACTCGCCGGCCGAGTACGCCGCAGAGGACGACTGCGTGGCCGGGGTGATCGCACTCGCCGATGTACTGGAAGGTCTCGCGTGCCGCTGACAACGGAGCCCACAACGGAGTCCACGACGAAACCGGCGACGGAGCCGACGGGCAGGCCCGCCACCGCCGCGTACTGGCTCTCCCACGCCTGGCTCGGCACCCATGTCGAGCCGGGTGTCGTCCTGGAGGTGTCCGACGGGCTGATCGCCGGGGTGCGGACCGGCGTCGACTCCCCGCCGCCCGGCGCCACCGTGCTGCGCGGACTGACCCTGCCCGGTCTCGCCAACACCCACTCGCACGCCTTCCACCGCGCCCTGCGCTCCACCGTCCAGGTCGGCTCCGGCACCTTCTGGACCTGGCGCGAGACCATGTACCAGGTCGCGGCCCGGCTCACCCCCGACACGTACTACGAACTGGCCCGTGCGGTGTACGCCGAAATGGCCCTGGCCGGCATCACCGCGGTCGGTGAGTTCCACTATCTGCACCACGCGCCCGGCGGCACCCCGTACAGCGACCCGAACGCGATGGGTGTCGCCCTGATCGAGGCCGCGCGCGAGGCGGGCATCCGGATCACCCTCCTGGACACCGCCTATCTCGCCGCGGGGTTCGGCCGCCGGGCCTCCCAGTACCTGAAGCCCGACCAGCACCAGCTGCGCTTCTCGGACACCACCGCCGACGCCTGGGCCGAGCGCGCCTCCCTCCTCAAGGGGGACGAGCACGCCCTGATCGGTGCGGCCGTCCACTCGGTGCGCGCCGTGCCGGCCGACCAGCTCGCCACCGTCGCCGCCTGGGCGCAGGAGAGGCGGGCACCTCTCCACGTCCACCTCTCCGAACAGACCGCGGAGAACGACGCCTGCCTCGCCGCCCACGGCCGCACCCCCACCCGGCTCCTCGCCGACCACGGGGTGCTCGGCCCGCGCACCACCGGGGTGCACAACACCCACCTCACGGCCGAGGACATCGCGCTGATCGGCTCCACGGCCACCGGCACCTGCATGTGCCCGACCACAGAGCGCGATCTCGCCGACGGCATCGGCCCCGCCGTCGCCCTCCAGCGCGCCGGCTCCCCGCTCTCCCTGGGCAGCGACAGCCACGCCGTGATCGACCTCTTCGAGGAGGCGCGCGCGATGGAGCTCAACGAGCGTCTGCGCACCCGGACCCGCGGCCACTGGACCGCGGCGGCCCTGCTGCGGGCCGCCTCCGCCGACGGCCACGCGGCGCTCGGCCGGCCGGAAGCGGGCATCCTCGAACCGGGCGCGCCCGCCGACCTGGCGACCGTCGCCCTGGACTCCGTCAGAACAGCGGGGCCGGTGCCGAGGCTGGCTGCGGAGACAGCGGTATTCGCCGCCTCCGCGGCCGATGTGCGCCATACGGTGGTCGCCGGACGGCACATCGTGCGCGACGGGCAGCACGCGCTCGTCCCCGACGTCCCGGCGGCACTCGCGAAGGCCATCGACGCCCTGCACCACTGAACGGCGCGGCACCGAACCCTCCGCCGCCCCGACGCAAGGAGAGCAGTCCCCCGATGACGACGACCGCCATCACCCACATCTGCGTACTGGTCACCAACGACCCCTCCCTCGGTGACGGTTCCCCCCTCGGACTGATCCAGGACGCGGCCGTCGTCATCGAGGGCGACCACGTCGTCTGGACCGGTGAATCCAGCAAAGCACCCGCCACTGACAACGCCGTCGACGTGGCAGGACGGGCCGTGATCCCCGGCTTCGTCGACTCCCACTCGCACCTGCTCTTCGCGGGCGACCGCACCCAGGAGTTCAACGCCCGGATGTCAGGGCGGGCCTACAGCGCGGGCGGCATCCGCACCACCGTCGCCGCCACCCGCGCCGCCACCGACGACGAGCTCGACGCCAACGTCGCCCGCTACCTCGCCGAGGCGCTGCGCCAGGGCACCACGACCTTCGAGACCAAGTCCGGCTACGGCCTCACCGTCGAGGACGAGGCCCGCGCCCTGCGCATCGCCGCCCGCCACACCGAAGAGGTCACCTTCCTGGGCGCCCACATCGTCTCCCCGGACTACGCCGACGACCCGGCCGGATACGTCGACCTGGTCACCGGTCCGATGCTCGACGCCTGCGCCCCGTACGCCCGTTGGATCGACGTCTTCTGCGAGCGCGGCGCCTTCGACGGCGACCAGGCCCGTGCCGTCCTCACCGCGGGCCGCGCCAAGGGCCTGCACCCCCGCGTCCACGCCAACCAGCTCGGCCACGGCCCCGGCGTCCAGCTCGCCGTCGAGCTCGACGCGGCCTCCGCCGACCACTGCACCCACCTCACCGACGCCGACATCGACGCCCTGGCCCAGTCCGCCACCGTCGCCACGCTGCTCCCCGGCGCCGAGTTCTCCACCCGCGCCGCCTGGCCCGACGCCCGCCGCATCCTGGACGCGGGCGCCACCGTCGCGCTCTCCACGGACTGCAACCCGGGCTCCTCGTTCACCTCGTCCATGCCGTTCTGCGTCGCACTCGCCGTACGCGACATGGGCATGACCCCCGACGAAGCGCTCTGGTCCGCCACCGCGGGCGGCGCCGCGGCCCTGCGGCGCACCGACATCGGGCGCCTCGCCCCCGGCGCCCGTGCCGACCTGGTGGTCCTCGACGCACCCAGCCACGTCCACCTCGCCTACCGGCCCGGCGTACCGCTGGTGCACGAGGTCTGGCGGCGCGGCGAGCGCACCGGCCGGCGCCGCTCCGGCTGAGAAGAGGCGCCTAAGGGCTCTGGCGAAAAGGCCCATAACGCGGAAGGACCTGCCCCTTGTCGGGGCAGGTCCTTTGTCCGGCAGTCCTCGCGGGCGCGCCGCGAGGTGCCCGCTCACTCGTCCAGCGTCAGGCCCTTGCGGAGCTTGACCAGGGTGCGCGAGAGCAGCCGGGAGACGTGCATCTGCGAGATGCCGAGCTCCTCGCCGATCTCCGACTGCGTCATGTTGGCGACGAACCGCAGCGAGAGGATCGTCCGGTCGCGGCCGGGCAGCGTAGCGATCAGCGGCTTCAGGGACTCGACGTACTCGATGCCTTCGAGTCCGTGGTCCTCGTAGCCGATCCGGTCGGCCAGCGCGCCGTCGTTCTCGTCCTCCTCGGGCTTGGCGTCCAGCGAACTCGCGGTGTACGCGTTGCTCGCGGCCATGCCTTCGACGACTTCTTCGTTGCTGATGCCCAGGCGGTCGGCGAGCTCGCCCACGGTGGGCGCGCGGTCCAGCTGCTGGGCGAGCTCGTCGCCCGCCTTGGCCAGGTCGAGCCGCAGCTCCTGCAGGCGGCGCGGTACGCGCACGGACCAGCTGGTGTCGCGGAAGAAGCGCTTGATCTCACCGACGATGGTCGGCATCGCGAAGGTCGGGAACTCGACGCCCCGGCTGAGCTCGAAGCGGTCGATCGCCTTGATCAGGCCGATGGTGCCGACCTGGATGATGTCCTCCATCGGTTCGCTGCGGGAGCGGAACCGGGAGGCGGAGAACTTGACCAGGGCCATGTTCAGCTCGACGAGCGTGTTGCGCACGTAGGAGTACTCGCGGGTGCCCTCTTCGAGGGATTCGAGCCGGGCGAAGAGCGTCTTGGAGAGCGCCCTGGCGTCCAGCGGCCCCATCTCGGAGGCGGGCGGGATCTCGGGAAGGTCCACGAGTTTGCCGGTGATGCTTTCGGTGTCGCCGTAATCACTGCTGGTGGTGCCTGAGCGCGTGCCGTCCAGGACGGTCGCGGCAGGGGAGTCTGATTCGGTCCGTCCCTGAGGACATGCTGACGTCGCGTTGTGGGTACGCGGTTCGTCGAGCCGGGGTGACATGGTCTCCTCCATCGTTCTCGGCATATGGCTGCCGATGCCTATACGTGTTCCTGCGGTGAAGCGGCGCCTCCAAAGCCGGCCATATTTTGGTGTCCCCCTACCCTTACCCGGTCCGTGTGGCTCGTTACAAGCTCCAATTGTCGCTATATGTCTGGTTTGTTGAGGTCTCCGGCTACCGCGTGGCGCACGGAACGCGTAGAGTTTCAAGAACGTTAGCGACAGCTGCAACGCATCTGCATGGGCAGTGATGCAGACAGTGACGATCGGCGAAGAGGGACGGGCATGGACCGCGGGACGGTCGGCAGTGCGAACCGGGGTCGGCTTCAGGTCGAGGCCCGCACCGTGGGCCGCAGTGAGGTTGTGACGCCGGTGGGTGAGCTCGATCACCACACGGCGGACCTGCTGCGCGAGCCCTTGGAGAGCGCGGTCGAGCAAGGGCGTGCGCGCCTGGTGGTGGACTGTTCGCGACTCGAATTCTGTGATTCCACCGGGCTGAACGTGCTGCTCGGTGCCCGCCTCAAGGCGGAGGCGATCGGGGGAGGGGTCCATTTGGCCGGAATGCTGCCGGTGGTGGCGCGGGTATTCGAGATCACCGGGGCCGACGCGGTTTTCACCGTTCACGGCTCCCTCGAAGAGGCCCTGGAAGACTGATCGTCGTGCGTTTGGCCACCCCGTACGCCTCGTGTGTTGCTCGTGTCACGCGATCCGCGTAGCCGAAGTGGGTGTTGTCACGACTCCGCCGGGCAGGAGAAACCCCGGTGAGCCCTTTAGGTGAGCCGCACGCTCCATATCCGATCGATGCCCGTATCGGCGTCCCTGTCTGTAATTCGTATGTGTATGTGTATCTGTTCGATGGCGACATGGTGAATCGGTGAGGTGAAGCGCTGATGAGCACCACCCGGCAGCATCCGCCGGGCGACCTCGGCCGCGAGCCGGAGGGCGCGGGCGTGGGTGCACATGCCGACGCGGGCCCCGGCGCGGACGCGGGCCCCGGCGCTTCCTCCGACGGCTCGGCCGGTCCGGGCGAGCGGCAGTGGCGCACGCTGTCCCTGCGGCAGGTGAGCGGCGTCGTGCCGACGGCCCGTGATTTCGCCCGTACCGCACTCCAGGAATGGGGCTGGCTACCCGCCTCGACCGCTGACCGCCGGGCGGCCGCGGAGGACGTCCTGCTGGTCGTCTCCGAGCTGGTCACCAACGCGTGCCTGCACGCGGAGGGCCCCGACGAACTGCGTATCGGGCGCACGCCGAAGGCGTTGCGGGTCGAGGTCGTCGACGGTGGCGCGGGACAGCCCGCGCCGCGCACCCCGCACCGGGCCGGCCGGCCCGGCGGGCACGGCATGTTCATCGTGCAGCGGCTCTGCCTGGACTGGGGAGTCGCACGGGTGCCGGGCGAACCCGGCAAGACCGTCTGGGCGGAGCTGGCCGCCCCCGCATAGCCGAGGCGGCTTTCCCCCGCCCGCCCCAGGGCCGTGCCCCCTCGGGCCCCCACGCACCTCGAAGAGCGCGCCGGATCGGCGCGCTCTTTGTCTTCCCTCCACAAGGCCCCGGGCGTACCTTGAGCGCCAAATCTGATGTGTCGTCAGCTATTTGGCCGCACGGAAGCGGCGCACGGCGACTCCCGGCATGAGGGGAACTCGAGGTGTCGTACCAGAAGCGAACAGCTCTCGCGCTGGCGTCCGGGCTGGCGGGGGCGGTGGTGCTGATGGCCGCGCCCGCCGCCCACGCGACGGTCGTCGACGTCAACTACAAGTGCAAGACCCCGATCGGGGACAAGGCCGCCGTGTCGCCCATCGACATCAAGAGCGTCAAGAACGGCGGCGGCTACAAGCTCACGATGTCCTTCCAGAAGGGCGTCTCCTCCAGCCCGGTCGAACTGGGCAAGGGCGCGATGAACCCCAGCGCGGTGATCAAGGTGGGCGGCGCCGACCCGGGCCAGGTCCAGGTGAGCGGAGCGGCCAACTCCGCCGCGATCCCCGCCAACAGCCCCATCAAGATCAGTGATCTGTCGGGGACGTACACCCCGAAGAAGAGCGGCAAGGTCGACTTCACCGCCGGAGTGCTCACCATCAAGGCACTCGGTACGACGACGACCTGCACCCCGTCCAACAACCCGGGCCCCTCGCTCTCCCTCGACGTCACGGCCGCGGGCGGAGGCGGCAGCAGCGGTGGTCAGAGCGCGCCGGACGGCGGGTCCTCGCTGCCGAAGACCGGCCCGCTCGACTCGGCGGTCGCACTCGGCACGCTCGGCGGGACGGTACTGCTCTCCGGCGCGGCCGGGGTGCTGTGGCTCACCAGGCGCGGGCAGCGGGCCACGGGCTGACTCCCCCGGGAACCGCAGCCGCCGTCACGCACCAGGGAGCCGCCCATGCCGCCGTTGACCGGTCACCTCACCCGACTCGCCCTCGCCGTACCGCTGCTCGCCGCCCTGGGGTGGACCGCCGCCATGACCGGGGCGGCCGGTGCCACCGAGCACCCGGCCACCCCCGCGTGGACGGCGCAGCCCGCGGCGAACGGCGCGGGGCGGGACGGCGGCAGACCGTACTTCTACCTGGAGGGCCTGCCCGGCAGCGTCCTCCAGGACCGGCTCTCGGTCACCAACCCGGGCCCGGACCCGCTGACCGTGCGGCTGCGCGGCGCCGACGCGTACAACAGCGCGAAGGGCGGCTTCGCGGTACGCGGCGCGCACGGCTCCACCGGTACCGGGGCCTGGCTGCGGACGGCCGCCGACCAGGTGACCGTGCCCGCCCGTACCCGCGCGGAGGTGCCCGTGTCCGTCACGGTGCCCGGCGACGCGCTGCCCGGTGACCACCCGGGCGCGATCGTCGCCGAGAGCGGCGGCCGCTCGGTAGGCGTCCGGGTCCAGCTGCGGGTCGGCGGGCCGACGCTGGCCGCGCTCACGGTCGAGGACGTCAAGGTGTCCGGGGGCACCATCCACTACACGCTGGTCAACCGGGGCAACGCCGTCCTCTCGCCCCGGCTCGCCGTCAGCGCCGACGGGGTGTTCGGCACGCTGCTGCGACGCGAAGCCCGCACCCTGCCCGTCGAGCTGCTGCCCGGACAGCGCGTCCGGCTCACCGAACCGTGGCGGGACACCCCCGCCCTCGACTCCGCCACCGTCCGGCTGCGCGTGAGCGCCGCGGGCGACGCGCACAGCGAGGCGACGGCCTCCGCGCTCTTCGTCCCGTGGGTGCCGCTCACCGGGGGCGCACTGCTGCTGTTGGCCGGGGCTGCCGCGGGCACGTACGCCCACCGGAGGCGGCGGGCGGCACGGCGCGGCGGGTGCGACTCCACCGGTACCGGGGCCGCCCCGGCCCCGGACCGGCAACAACACCCCGACGAGAGGCACTTGGTGAAGGCGGGAGCGGAATCGTGACTGGACGGACCGGACCGGCGGCACTCCGGAGCGACGGCCGCGGGCGGGCGGCCCTGCTGCTCGCCGCTCTGCTGACCGCGATACTGCCGGCCCTGCTGCTGACCGCGAGCGGCGCCCACGCCACCGGCCGCAGCGCGGCGGACCCGAAACCCGCGGTCACGCTCTCCGAGAAGCAGGCGGGCAAGGGCGGCGAGATCACCGCCAAGGGCAGCGGCTGGCGGCCGGACACCCTGCTGATGATGCTGGTCTGCGGGCGGTCCAGCCCCGGCCGGGGAGTGATCGGCGGCACCAACTCCTGTGCCAACGCGGACGGCAGGGCCGTCACCACCGACTCCAAGGGCGCCTTCAGCAAGAAGCTGCCGGTCGCGGAGCCGCCCGTACCGTGCCCGTGCGTGGTGCACGTCGCGACGGTCACCGGGGACCAGTCCGTGGCCGACGCCGCGTTCGTCGTCGCCGGACACCCCGTCGCCGCACTGCCCAAGGAGGACGGTGACGGGAAGCTCGCCGTCCTCGCCACCACCCGGCTGGAGGGCGACAGCGGGATTCTCACCTGGTTCGGCGCCCCGGCCTCGCGCCGGCTCGTGTTCACCGTCGGCAATCTGGGCTCCGCCGCCGTCGAGGACCCGGTCTTCCAGGTCGGCACGGCGCACGGCGTCTACGCCCCGCAGTGGGAGGAGCGGCAGTGGCGCGGCACCATCGAGCCCGGCCGCAAGGCGCGGATCGAACTGCCCGTCGAGCTGACGGCGGGCGCCCACGGCGACTACCAGGTCTCGCTGAGGTACGGCACCAGGGTGCTGGCCGAACAGCCGTGGGGGGTCGGCCGCCCGTGGGGCGTGACGCTCTTCTGGATCCTGCTCTGCCTCGTCGTGCCCGCCGCCGTGTTCCGTATCGGCATGGCGGTCGTCGACAAGGTACGGCCGCGCTCCGCGCACGCGGCGGCCCGGCCGCGCCGGCGCGCCGGCCGGCTCACCGATGTGACGGCCCGGCTGCCGAAGCTGCGGCGGACACCCGCGCCGTCCGAGGACCCCGTGCCCGCGGCGGGCACGGGCACCACCACGGCCGCGCTGCCGTGGTTCACCCCTGATTCCGCACCGTCAGAGCACAGACCGACGACGAAGGGACATTCGTGAGTACGCAACGCAGGACGGTCGCGGCGGGAGTCGCGATGATGATCGGCGGGGGGGGCATGCTGCTGGCCGCGAGCCCTGCCCAGGCCGCCGACATCTCGTACAAGACGCAGTGCATACCCCCGGCCATCTCCGGACTGCCGCCCGTGGAGGGCACCACCCAGGTGCAGCTGACCGCACCCGCGGAGGCGAAGGTCGGGGACACCGTCGAGGTGGTGTGGAAGACGGTCGCGGCCGCTTCCAGGAATCCCGATGTCCTGGACCTGAGCAAGGACACGGTCCAGCCGACCGGCACCATCAAGCTGGGCGGCGCCGCCACCGGCGACCTGAAGGTGGAGGGGCCCCGGCAGACCCCGCCGATCCCCAAGAACTCCGCGATGCTGCTCTCGGAGATGAAGGGATCGCTGAAGCTGGAGAAGGCCGGTGACCTGACGCTGACGCCGGACGCGTACAACATCAACGTCTCCAAGCCGATCTCCACGGACACCAAGTGCACCCCGAAGGAGACGGTGAAGCCGGGCGCGACGATCAAGGTCACGGACGGCGGCGGGACCACGGCCGGCGGCACGACCGACGGCGGTACCGACGCCGGCGGGACGACCGACGGCGGCACGGATGCCGGGGGCACGACCGACGGCGGTACGGACGCGGGCGGCACCGACACCGGAGGCACGGCCACCGGGGGCGACACCGGCGGTACGGACGCCGGCGGCGCCACCGCGGGTTCCGGCGGCACCGGCGGTGCCACCGACTTCCCGGGCAAGGAGGTCGCCGTCAACTTCGCCTGCAAGTCGCCGGGACCCGCCTCCATCGAGTCCGAGGTGACGGTCAACGCCAAGAAGAACGGCGGCGGCTACGGGCTCACGGTGAAGACGGCCAAGGGCGTGATGGACAGCCCGGCCGACCTGCCCGCCGGCGCGCTCAAGCCGTCCATGCAGATCGTCATCGGCGGCGCCGACAAGGGCTCCGTCGCCGTCACCGGACCGGGAAACCCCGATCCGCTGAAGACGGGCAAGCCGGTCGACCTGCCCGACATGACCGGCACCTACAAGCCGGGCGCCTCCGGCAGGTCCACCCTCACTCCGGGCACCCTGACGATCGACGTCACGCTCGGCGGTTCGAAGATCAACATCCCGTGCACGGTCAAGGGCGCCGTCAAGGCGTCGCTCGAACTCGACACCACCGCCCAGCAGGGCGGTGCGTCCGGCGGTGACACCGCGGGCTCCGGCGGAGCGGCGGCGGCCGCGGGCGGCGGTACGGCCTCCGGCGGCGGTCTCGCGGCCACCGGCGCCGAGGACAACGGCGCCCTGCGCGCACTCGGCCTGGTCGCCGGCACGGCGATCCTGCTGGGCGGCGCGGTGTTCACGTTCACCCCGTGGCGCAGGCTGCGCTCCGGCCGCTGAGCCGAACCCGTACGGCACAAGGCCCGGTACAGCACAAGGGCCCCGTACGGCTCAGAGGCCAGGGGCCTTCGCACCGAGTGGTGCGAAGGCCCCTGGCCTCTTGTGCGGGGGCGAGGTCAGCTCACGTCGCCCATGAGCTTGGTGACCTTCCTGCGGTACATCCAGATGCCCACACCGGCGAGGACGGCGAGCACCGCCTCGACCGCGACGGCGGCCGTGGTGTTCAGGTCGACGCCGAGCTGGGGGGAGGTGAGCAGACCGGTCACCGAGTCGCCCGCGGTGACCGCGAGGAACCAGACGCCCATCATCTGGGAGCTGTACTTCGCCGGGGCCATCTTCGTGGTCACCGACAGACCGACCGGCGAGAGGCAGAGCTCCGCGACGGTCTGGATGAAGTAGATCGCCACCAGCCACATCGGGCTGACCCGGCCGCCGTTGGCGGCGGTGTCGATCAGCGGGATCATGAAGACGACGAAGGAGATGCCGATCAGGACGAGGCTGGAGGCGAACTTGACGGCGGTGCTCGGCTCCTTGCCCCGCTTGTTCAGCCACAGCCAGCCCGAGGCGATCAAGGGGGCCGCCGCCATGACGAAGATCGGGTTCAGCGACTGGTACCAGGACGTGGGGAAGTCGAATCCGAACAGGCTGTTCGTCGTCGAGTTCTCACCGAAGATCGACAGGGTCGAGCCGTTCTGGTCGTAGATCATCCAGAAGACGGCGGCGACCACGAAGAACCAGATGTAGCCCGACAGCTTGGACTGCTCGGTCTTCGTCAGTTCCTTGTCGCGCTTCATGCGGACCAGGACGGCGACCGGGATGACCAGGCCGGCGATGGTGATGGGCAGCACCGCCCAGTCGACGAAGTTGCCGGTGGCGGCGAGCAGCCCGTAGAAGACGACCGCGACGATCAGCCAGACCAGGCCCTTGCGCAGGGCCGAGCGCTTCTCCTCCTCCGTCGCCGGGGTGGCGACGACATTGCTCTCCGGGCTCAGGTGGCGGGTGCCGAGCATGAACTGGGCGAGGCCCAGCGCCATACCGACCGCGGCGAGCGCGAAGCCGAAGTGCCAGTTGACGTTCTCACCGACGGTGCCGATGGTCAGCGGGGCGAGGAAGGCGCCGACGTTGATGCCGATGTAGAAGAGCGTGAAGCCACCGTCACGGCGCGGATCCTCCGGGCCCTTGTAGAGGTGGCCGACCATCGTGGAGATGTTCGCCTTCAGCAGGCCGGAGCCGAGCGCGACGAGGGCGAGGCCCGCGAAGAACGTCCCGGAGTTGGGGACGGCGAGCGTGATGTGGCCGAGGATGACGACACCGCCACCGATGGCGACCGTCTTGCGCGGCCCCCAGAAGCGGTCGGCGAGCCAGCCGCCCGGCATGGTGAGCAGGTAGACCATCGCCATGTAGGCGGAGTAGATCGTCGTCGCTGTGGCGGCATTCATGTGCAGGCCGCCGGGCGCGATCAGGTACAGCGGGAGCAGTGCCTTCATGCCGTAGAAGCTGTAACGCTCCCACATCTCGGTCATGAAGAGCGTGGCCAGGCCGCGGGGGTGGCCGAAGAAGGTCTTCTCTGCGCCAGGGGGGCTGGCAGGGTCCTTCGTCAGGCTGGACGCCATGGTCGATCCTTGCTTGCTCGGGACGCGGCGCCTCGTGAAGCGGTACGCGCCCGGTGGGGGGAGGCCGGCACCGACGCGGGTACGCCCACCGCGTCGGGATCCACGCCCGGTGCCTTCATTGGCGTTCCGGGCCCGGCCCACAGGTCATTCACTGGGTCGTTCACTGGGACTTCGACTTACGGGCCGGCGGGTACCGGCCCCGCACACAAAAGAGACCCTGGGTGCTTATAGCTGCCCAAAGGTCTTTGAGTAGTGCAACAGGCGTTGAGACACCATACGACATGACAGAAGTGGATTTGAAAGGACTTGAGACATGAATCACAGGTGGGAGTGCAACCACACTCCCATATTTGAAGGTCTGGACCTGAACGGGGCGTAGACCCGCAGGGCTTTTGGATCACCTCACTCCTTGTCCGCTGCGCGGACTACCATCACCACATGACCCGTGTACTGCTCGCCGAGGACGACGCATCCATCTCGGAGCCATTGGCCCGCGCCCTGCGTCGGGAGGGTTACGAGGTCGAGGTCCGCGAAGACGGTCCGACCGCTCTCGACGCCGGCCTCCAGGGCGGCATCGACCTGGTCGTACTCGACCTGGGGCTGCCCGGGATGGACGGCCTCGAAGTCGCCCGCAGGCTCCGCGCCGAGGGCCACACCGTGCCGGTGCTGGTGCTGACCGCCCGCGCCGACGAGGTCGACACGGTCGTCGGCCTCGACGCCGGCGCCGACGACTACGTCACCAAGCCCTTCCGGCTGGCCGAACTCCTGGCCCGGGTCCGGGCGCTGCTGCGCCGCGGGGCCACCGAGCCCGCCCCGCAGCCCGCCACCCACGGCGTCAGGATCGACGTCGAGTCCCACAGGGCCTGGATGGGCGACGAGGAACTCCAGCTCACCGCCAAGGAATTCGACCTGCTGCGGGTCCTGGTCCGCGACGCGGGCCGGGTCGTCACCCGTGACCAGCTGATGCGCGAGGTCTGGGACACCACCTGGTGGTCGTCCACCAAGACCCTCGACATGCACATCTCCTGGCTCCGCAAGAAGCTCGGGGACGACGCGGCCAATCCGCGCTACATCGCCACCGTCCGGGGCGTCGGCTTCCGCTTCGAGAAGAGCTGACGTACAGAAACACTCATGCGCCGAAGACTGATCAACTCCACCCTCGCCGTGGTGCTCGTGGTGATCGCCGTCTTCGGCGTCTCCCTCGTCATCGTCGAGGCCCGCACCATCAGCAGCAGCGCCCAGGAGAGCGTCGACTCCGAGGCGCTGCGCGTGATCAGCGTCATCGAGAGCAGGCTCCTGGGATCCGAGCGGATCAACCCCGGAGTGCTGGCCGAACAGGTCGACGACAAGCGCTACGCCCTGGTGAAGATGGTCGGCCGCGAACCGATCGAGGTGGGCGAGCGCCCCAGCGGCAGCGTGATCAGCGCCACCGAGGTGGGGGGGCACGGCGAGCGGGTCACCATCGAGGAGTCCCGCTCCGCCGTCACCCGCGAGGTCGGCCGCACCCTGATGATCATCGGCGCGGTGGCGCTCCTGGCCATCGTCTCCGCCGTCCTGCTGGCGGTGCGCCAGGCCAACAAGCTGACCTCGCCGCTCACCGACCTGGCCGAGACCGCGGAGCGCCTCGGCTCGGGCGACCCGCGCCCGCGCCACAAGCGCTACGGGGTGCCGGAGCTGGACCGGGTCGCCGATGTGCTCGACTCCTCCGCCGAACGGATCGCCCGGATGCTGACCGCGGAGCGCCGGCTCGCCGCCGACGCCTCCCACCAGCTCCGTACGCCGCTGACCGCGCTCTCCATGCGGATCGAGGAGATCTCGGTCACCGACGACCCGGAGACGGTCAAGGAGGAGGCGAACATCGCCCTCACCCAGGTCGAGCGCCTCACGGACGTGGTCCAGCGACTGCTGACCAACGCCCGCGACCCGCGGACCGGCTCGGCCGTCGTCTTCGACCTCGACGAGGTGGTCAAGCAGCAGATCGAGGAGTGGCGCCCGGCGTACCGGGGCGAGGGCCGCGCGATCGTCTGCTCCGGAAAGCAGGGGCTGCGCGCCGTCGGCACCCCGGGCGCGGTCGCGCAGGTGCTGGCCGCACTGATCGAGAACTCGCTGATGCACGGTGGCGGCACGGTCGCCCTGCGGACCCGGGTGACCGGCAACCAGGCGGTCATCGAGGTGACGGACGAGGGCGCCGGAGTCCCCGCGGACCTGGGTGCGCGGATCTTCGAGCGGACCATCAGCGGCCGCAACTCCACGGGGATCGGCCTCGCGGTCGCCCGGGACCTGGCGGAGGCGGACGGCGGCCGCCTCGAACTGCTCCAGCAGCAGCCCCCGGTCTTCGCCCTGTTCCTCAGCCGGGTGGCCCTGAACAGAAAAGAACCCGAACGCCCGGTGAGGTGACGGAACGGCCAGACCAAGCCGACAGATCAAGCCCGTCCGGCGATTGAGGACAAGGCGTCACCCCGGACGTACCCGGGGCTACCGCTGAGCCGTATCCGCCTCGACCCGCACCGCGGGCGCGGGCAGGGAAACCGCAGGTGCCACAGGCGCCTCCGCCTCACTCAGTACGCCCTCTTTGTCAGGCAGCGCCTTGAACACCCAGCTCCGGTACGACCAGAAGCGGAACAGCGTCGCGACACCGATCCCGACGATCTTGAAGACATTGCTCTGGACCGGGCTGTTCCAGCCGAACCCGTACGTCGCCGCGTACAGCACCCCGGTCTCGATGACCGCCCCCACGGCGCTGAACAGCAGGAACAGGGTGAGTTCCCGCGTCCGCCCGCTCTTGTCGCGGTCCCGGTACGTCCAGTAGCGGAAGCCCACGTAGTTGCAGAGGATGGCGACGACCGTGGCCAGCAGGCCCGCCCGGACCGTCGGGATGTCCGTGTAGCGCCACAGCAGGTTGGATACCGCGATATTGACGACCAGGCCGACTGCGCCGACCACGCCGAACTTGGCGATCTCCCGGGCCAGCAGATCCAGCCGGGCCCGCAGTGCGCCCCGTTCACTCATGGTGATTGCTCAGCCCGTCTGTCGGTTCGTCTTCAGGTTCCGTCAACCCGGCCATGCTAACCAGCCCACCCGTCGGGTGCCTGTGAGTACGGGTACAGGTGTGGTGAGCCGGACACCTCGGGCCGTCGTCGGGAGTCCCCGGGGCGTGCGGATACCCTGGAGGAGTGACGTTCCCGGTAGTCGGCATGGTCGGTGGCGGTCAGCTCGCCCGTATGACCCACGAGGCGGGCATCCCCCTCGGCATCAAGTTCAAGCTCCTCAGCGACACCGCTCAGGACTCGGCGGCCCTGGTCGTGAGCGAAGTCGTCGTGGGCGACTATCGCGACCTGGACACGCTGCGCGCCTTCGCGCGCGGCTGTGACGTGATCACCTTCGATCACGAGCACGTGCCGACCGAGCACCTGCGGGCCCTGGAGGCGGACGGCATCCCCGTGCGCCCCGGCCCCGACGCGCTGGTGCACGCCCAGGACAAGGGGGTGATGCGCGCGAAGCTCACCGAGATCGGCGCGCCCTGCCCCCACCACCGCATCGTGAAGGACCCGGCCGACGCCGCGGCCTTCGCGCACGAGGTCGGCGGCTTCCCCGTCGTCCTCAAGACCGTGCGCGGCGGCTACGACGGCAAGGGCGTCTGGGTGGTCCGCTCCGAGGTGGACGCGGCCGACCCCTTCCGGGCCGGTGTCCCGGTCCTCGCGGAGGAGAAGGTCGACTTCGTACGGGAGCTGGCGGCCAACATCGTCCGCTCGCCGCACGGCCAGGCGGTCGCCTACCCGGTCGTCGAGTCCATCCAGGTGGACGGCGTCTGCGACACGGTCATCGCCCCGGCCCCCGAGCTGGACGAGCGGCTCGCCGGTGAGGCCCAGCAGCTCGCGCTGCGGATCGCGGCCGAGCTGGGCGTGGTCGGACACCTCGCCGTCGAACTCTTCGAGACCCGCGACGGGCACATCCTCGTCAACGAGCTGGCGATGCGCCCGCACAACTCCGGGCACTGGACCCAGGACGGCGCGATCACCTCGCAGTTCGCCAACCACGTCCGGGCCGTCCTGGACCTCCCGCTCGGGGACCCGCGCCCGCGCGCCACCTGGACGGTCATGAGCAACGTCCTGGGCGGCGACTACCCGGACATGTACCAGGCGTACCTGCACTGCATGGCCCGTGACCCGCAGCTCAAGATCCACATGTACGGAAAGGACGTGAAGCCCGGCCGCAAGGTCGGCCACGTCAACACCTACGGCGACGATCTGGCGGACGTGCGCGAGCGCGCCCGGCACGCGGCCGACTACCTGCGAGGAACGATCACCGAATGACTTCCCCCGCCTCCGCCGCACCGGTCGTCGGCATCGTCATGGGCTCGGACTCCGACTGGCCCGTCATGGAAGCGGCGGCCAAGGCCCTCGACGAGTTCGAGATCCCCTACGAGGTCGACGTCGTCTCCGCCCACCGCATGCCGCGCGAGATGATCGCGTACGGCGAGAACGCCGCGGGCCGGGGCCTGAAGGCGGTCATCGCCGGGGCGGGCGGCGCCGCCCACCTGCCCGGCATGCTCGCCTCCGTCACCCCGCTGCCGGTCATCGGCGTACCGGTACCGCTGAAGTACCTGGACGGCATGGACAGCCTGCTCTCCATCGTGCAGATGCCCGCGGGGGTCCCCGTCGCCACCGTCTCGGTCGCCGGCGGGCGCAACGCGGGCCTGCTCGCGGCCCGCATCCTCGCCGCCCACGACAGTGAGCTCCAGGCCCGCATGGTCGAGTTCCAGAAGGAGCTCAACGACCAGGCCACCGAGAAGGGCAAGCGGCTGCGCACCAAGGTGCGGGGCGCGGACTCCTTCGGCTTCGGAAAGTAGGGCAGCGATGGACCAGTTGGAGAAGGCCGGGGAACTCCTCGCGGAGTACCCCGTGGTCGACGGCCACAACGACCTGCCGTGGGCGCTGCGCGAACAGGTCAACTACGACCTGGACGCCCGCGACATCGCCACCGACCAGTCGGCCCATCTGCACACCGACATCCCCCGGCTGCGCGCCGGCGGCGTCGGGGCCCAGTTCTGGTCCGTCTACGTACGGTCCGACATGGCGGGCGAGGACGCCGTGAGCGCCACCCTGGAGCAGATCGACGCGGTCGCCGAGCTGCTGGCCCGGCACCCCGCGGACCTGCGCCGCGCGCTGACCGCCGACGACATGGAGGCGGCCCGCGCCGAGGGCCGTATCGCCTCCCTGATGGGTGCCGAGGGCGGCCACTCCATCAACAACTCACTGGGCACCCTGCGCGCCCTGCACACCCTCGGCGTCCGCTACATGACGCTGACCCACAACGACAACATCGCCTGGGCGGACTCCGCGACCGACGAACCGGGCGTCGGCGGGCTCTCCCCGTTCGGCCACGAGGTCGTACGGGAGATGAACCGCGTCGGCATGCTGGTCGACCTCTCGCACGTGGCGGCCACGACGATGCGCGACGCCCTGCGCACGTCCACCGCGCCGGTGATGTTCTCGCACTCCTCCGCGCGGGCGATCTGCGACCACCCGCGCAACATCCCCGACGACGTCCTGGCGCAGCTCCCGGCCAACGGCGGCATCGCCATGGCGACGTTCGTGCCGAAGTTCGTCCTGCCGGAGGCCGTCGCCTGGACCCAGTCCGCGGACGAGAACATGCGCGCCCAGGGCCTGCACCACCTGGACACCACGGAGCGGGGCATGAAGATCCACGCCGCGTTCGAGGCGGCGAACCCCCGCCCGACGGCGACCGTGGCGACGGTCGCGGACCACCTCGACCACATGCGCGAGGTCGCCGGGATCGATCACATCGGTATCGGCGGCGACTACGACGGCACCGCGTTCCTCCCGCAGGGCCTGGAGGACGTGGCGGGGTATCCGAACCTGATCGCGGAACTGCTCGACCGAGGCTGGTCCGCCGCCGACCTGGCCCGGCTCACGTGGCGGAACGCGGTACGGGTGCTGCGTGCGGCACAGGACGTGTCGCGCGACCTGTCCGCCCGCCGCGGCCCGTCGCACGCCACGATCGATCAGCTGGACGTCCCGGCGGTCTGAGCCAACGGAAAAGCCTTAGCAGGCGCAGAGACAGAACGGGTGCCCCGCCGGATCGGCGTACACCCGGAAGGTCCGCTCCCGGTCGTCCGCTTCGAGCGCTGTCGCCCCCAGCGCCAGCACCTCGCGCTCCGCCGCGTCCAGATCCCGCACGGTCAGATCCAGATGGAACTGCTGCGAACCGTGCGAACCCGGCCACTGCGGCGGCACGAAGTCGGGTGCGGCCTGGAACGCGAGCGGAGTGCCGGTGATCCCCGTGAGATCCACCCAGTCCTCCTGCTGCTCGACCTTCCCGCCGAGCAGTGCGGCGTAGAAATTGGCCAGGGCGGTGGGATCCGGGCAGTCCAGGACGACGGCACCCAGTGCGGCTACGGCCATGACGCTCCTCCTTGGGCAGGTACGGGCAGGTACGGGCAGATGCGGGCAGCTACGTACAGCCGGTTACCGATGAAGCATCTCAACGGGTAACCGTTACTGCATGCTCCCGCACTGGAGGTAACGTCGCAACCATGAATGAGAGGGACTCCGCACCCGGCGGACTCGCGCTGATCGAAGCCCTGGTCAACACCCTGGACGTGGAGACCGGCGCGGACACCCTCGACACGGCGGAGGGGCGCGCCGAACTCGCCCTGGCGGGCCCGGACGTCCCGGCGGCCCGCGCGCTCCGCGAGGCCCTGCGCGCCGTCTGCCTGGCCCACGCGGGCCACCGCCCGCCCGAGGGCGGCTCGGTGTCCCTGCTGGACCGGCTGCTGGCAGAAGCGCCCCTGGCGGTCCCGGTGGACGAGGCGGGG
>CBRG010000106.1 GCA_000470535.1 Streptomyces sp. AW19M42 | reverse complement strand
CCGGCGGCGGGCGGGCCCGATGCGCTGGGCGAGGCCTGGCTGGCGGGCGGGCCGGTGCCGGTGCCCGTGGGGACGTCGGTGGAGAGAGGCGGCCGCCGGACCGCGCTGCCGTCCTACCCCTTCGCCGGGGAGAGCCACGGCGCGTACCGCCTCGCACCGGTCGCGCCGGCCGGGGAGCAGGCGCAGCAGCCGGAGCAGGGCGGGCCCGCTGCGGACCTGGAGCAGGAGATCCGGGCGCTGATCGCCGGGGCCCTGGGGCTGGCGGACGCCGACGACCCGGAGATGACGTACTTCGCGGCCGGCGGCGACTCCCTGACCGCCGTCCACCTGGTCGGCTGCCTGCGGGACGAGTTCGACCTCGATGTCCCCATCACGCTGTTCCTGGAGCAGCTGACGCTGCACGAGATGGCCCGTCAGTGCATGGCGGTGCGCGGCGGTGACGACTCTCTCGACGCCCTGCTCGCGGAGTTCGAGGCGGAGTAAGTGACCACACCGCACAGGGCTTGGGCCCCGACCTTCGGGTCGGGGCCCAAGCCCTGTGCGGTGCCCGCGGTTGTGGCGGTTGTCAGCGGTTTCGGCCGGTGGCGCGGGCCGCCCGGCCGGGCGCGTACGCCGCGACGAGTTCCGCGACCCGGTCCAGGTGGTCACTCAGGAAGAAATGGCCGCCGGACAGCACATGCAGCTCGAAGGGGCCCACGCTCTCCCGCTCCCATCCCCGTGCGCCCTCGACGGAGACCCGGGGGTCCCTGTCACCGGTCAGCGCGACGACCGGGCAGCGCAGCGGCGGCCCGGGAACGTAGGTGCGGGAGAAGAGCATCGCGTAGTCGGCCCGCAGCGCCGGCAGGGCGAGCCGGAGGATCTCGGGATCGGTCAGCAGTTCCTCGTCCGTGCCGGACAGCAGCCGCATCTCCCCGATCAGGTCGTCGTCGCCCGGCGGGTTGGGCAGCCGGGCCTGTCGTGGCAGTGACGGGGCCTCGCTTCCGGAGACGAACAGCACCGCGGGCGACCGTCCTTCTGCCGTCAGCCGGCGCGCCGTCTCGAACGCGAGGAGCGCGCCCATGCTGTGGCCGAGCAGCACGAGCGGCCGGCCGCCGCTCGTGGGGAGCGAGGCCAGCACCGCGTCCAAGACGTCACCGAACCGCTCGGCGAACGGTTCGGTGATGCGGTCGTGGCGCCCCGGGTACTGCACGACCAGTGTCTCCGCCACCCCCGTGAGCTCGGTCGTCAGCGGATAGTAGCCACTGGCCGAACCTCCCGCGTGCGGGAAGCACAGCACCTGGACCCCGGCGTCGGGGGCCGGGCGGAAGCACCGTATCCAGTTGTTCACAACCATCCCTTCTCTCGTGCTCGGTCCGGTCCGCGACCGGCTCCGTGAACGGACCCGCACGGGAGCGGGCCCGTTCCCGTGAACGGACCCGCTCCGTGAACGGCCCACCTCATTGTGCAGCGGCAACCCAGCTCTCCAACTGTTCACGGGTGGTCGCCGGGTCCGCGACGAGAACGGCGAGTTCGTCGTCGCGGGGTTCCAGCGTCGTGAGGGCGGGGCAGCGGTGGCAGGCCTCGACGCCGGTCTGGTTCCACCACTTGCAGTGCGGGCGGAGGTGGCACCGCGGCACGGCGGCCGGTACGGCCCCGGCCGGCACGGTCGTGATCCGTTCGATCAGCCCGCAGGCCTCTCCGACCCGGTTCGCGCAGTCCGACACGCAGTGCGAGGCGAACCGGAGCACCCGGTTGGGGGCGATCCCCTCCGGAATGGCTCCGAGAACATCGGCGACGGGCACGGGTTCTGCCAGGTAGACGACCTGGCCGCCGTCCCCGGACCGAACGCCGAGGACGACGGACTCCGGACGGCTCGCGTCGCCGCTCGGACACCATCTCAGAGGAGTCTCCTGCCCGTCCTGGGCAAGGTCCGCAGTGCTGTCCACGGTGCTCACCTCCTCTTCGTCAGCAGGAACTCGCGACAGGCGAGTTGAGCACTATGCCGCCGATGACCCCGTCGGTGACGGCGCCACTCTGCTGCTCGGCGGCGACCGCCTGCGCGATGCTCTGTGCGAGCTGCTCCTGGCTGGTGATCCGGTCCGGGCGCTCGGCTGCGTTGGCGGTACCGCTCACCGTGACGAGACCGGCGACGAGAGCTGCGGCAGCGGCAGCCGTACGAATGCTGTTGTTCATGCCTGTCCTCCAGGACGTCGGATATCTCTTACGGGAGTTGACGGTAGGTGCCCCCTCCGGCCGCGATCGGCAGTTACGGCGGCATCTTCTGCCACCCGGTTCCGCCGGGACACTTCCCCAGCGACTCCCCGGATCGGACCCGTTGGCCCAGGTCCACCCGTACGGGTCGGTCCGGGCTCGCGGGATCCGGCACACGGCCCGGTCCGGCCTGGTACAAACGAAAGCCCCGGCCCGGCGGCACTCCCGGTGCGCGGCGGAACCTGAGCGCCTTGTCGGACTGCTGAACTGGTGAACTGGAGAGCCCTGTTGAGCACATCACCGATGGACCCCGCTGCCGAACTACCGCACCGCATGGACCCTGCGGGCGGCTGTCCGCACGCGGCCAACGCCCGGCTGCTGGCGAGTGGTTCCGTCGCGTCGGTGATTCTCCCCGGCGAGGTGGCGGGGATGGCCGTGCTGGGCCACGACGCGCTCAAGGAGTTCCTCTCGCACCCCGACGTCGCCAAGGACGCCCGGCACTTCGCGGCGCTCCAGTCGGGTGGGATCGACGACGGCTGGCCGCTGCGGACCTTCGCCACGGTGCAGGGGATGACCACCGCCGACGGAGCCGACCACCGGCGGCTGCGTTCGCTGATGAGCAAGGCGTTCACCGCGCGCCGGGTCGAGGAACTGCGGCCGCGCACGGAGGCGTTGACGGCCTCCCTTCTGGACGGTCTCGAATCGGCGGCCGGGGCCGGCGGCGGTGTCGTCGATCTGCGGGCGCGCTTCGCGCTGCCGTTGCCGATGGGCGTCATCTGCGAACTGCTGGGCGTGGACGCCGCGCTCCACGACCGGCTGCACCAGTTGTCCAACCGGATCGTCGCCACGGACATCGGCCCGCGGGAGGCGAAGGCGGCCAACCTGGAGATGGTGGAGCTGCTGAGCGCGGTGTCCGCCGCCCGGACGGAGCGTCCGGGGGACGATCTCACCAGCGCCCTGATCGCGGCCCGCGAGGACGGCGGCGACCGGCTCGGCCCGCACGAGCTGATCGGCACCCTGATGCTCACGATCATCGCCGGCCACGAGACGACGCTCAATCTCATCACCAACGCCGTGCGGGCCCTGTGCGCCCACCGCGACCAGCTCGACCTGGTGCGGTCGGGCGGCGCGAGCTGGGCGGACGTGGTCGAGGAGACGCTGCGCTGGGACAGTCCGGTCAGCTACTTCCCGTTCCGCTACCCGACCCGCGACCTCGACATCGACGGCACCGTGATCCCCCGGGGCACTCCGGTGCTCGCCGGCTACTCCGCCGCCGGCCGCGACCACTCGGCCCACGGCCCCGATGCCGGACGCTTCGACATCACCCGCGACAGCGGGGTCCGGCACCTGTCCCTCGGCCATGGCGCGCACTACTGCATGGGCGCCCAGCTGGCCCGGATGGAGGGCGTCACGGCGCTGGAGCAGCTCTTCGCTCGCTTCCCCGGCCTCGATCTGGCCGTGCCCGAGTCCGAACTGCCGCGGCACGCGTCCTTCGTGGGCAACAGCGTGCGGGAGCTGCCCGTACGGCTGCGCGGCTGAGGGTGCCGGTGGCTCCGTCGGATTCCGACCTGTCATGGTGTCGCCATGACTCCCGCCGCCGATGTCCCTGCCGACGCCGACGCCGTCGCCACCGCTGCCGAGCGGTTCCCTCTCCAGTTCGCCCGCACCCGGCGCTTCTCGCTCGGGGTACCCCGGCAGTTCACCGTCTCCCCGGACGGCGAGCGGGTGCTGTTCGTACGCGGCACCTCGGGCACCGACCCGGTGAGCCGGCTCTGGCTGTACGAGAACGGCGCGGAGCGGATGCTCGCCGACCCTCTCGGGCCCGGCCTCGCGGACGAGTCGTCGGACGCGGTGCCGCCGGAGGAGCTGGCGCGGCGGGAACGGGCCCGGGAGACCTCCTCCGGCGTGGTCTCCTACGCGACGGACGAGGCCGGACGGCTGGTGGCCTTCGCGCTTCGGGGCACGCTCTGGGTGGTGCGCTGCGACGGCGGGGAGCCACGCCGGATCCGCACGCCGGGACCTGTGGTGGACCCGCGCCCCTCGCCCGACGGTTCCCTGGTCGCGTATGTGTCGGACGGTGCGCTGCACACCGTACGGGCTGACGGGACGGGTGGCCGGACGCTCACCGGGCCGGACGGCGAGCACGTGACGTACGGGCTGTCGGACTACGTGTCACAGGAGTCGATCGGGCGCTCGCGCGGCTACTGGTGGTCGCCGCGCGGCGACGCGCTGCTGGTGGCGCGGGTGGACACGGCTGGGGTCCGGCGCCGGTACATCAGTGATCCGTCGGGCCCGGAGCGGCCGCCGCGCGCGGTGCCGTATCCGGCGGCCGGCACACCGAACGCGAAGGTGTCGCTGCAGTTGGTCCGGGTGTCGGGGGAACGGACCGATGTCCGGCTGCCCACGGCCGCCGGCCCGGACCACCCCGAGGGCGCCTGGACGGACCGGGCCTTCGAGTACGTCGTGTCGGCGGGCTGGGACAGCCGTGGACCGCTGGTCTCGGTGCAGACGCGTGACCAGCGGTCCGTCCATGTCCTGGAGGTGGACGAGCGGACGGGCGGCACCCGGGCGGCGCACATGACCCACGACCCCGCCTGGGTGTCGCTGCGGCGGGGCACTCCGCTGCGGCTCGCCTCGGGTGCGCTCGCTGTCGCCGCCCGGCCGGGCGGCGACAGTCAGGGGCTGGACATCGGCGGTACCCCGACACCAGCGGGGCTGGAGGTCCGCGAGGTGCTCGGCGCGGCGGGCGGTCGGGTGTACTTCACCGCGTGCGAGGAGCCGACCGAGACCCACGTCTGGTCGTACGCGCCCGAGGAGGGCTTCGTACGCGTCAGCGGCTCACCCGGTGTGCACACGGCGTCGGTCGGCGGGCCGACGGTGGTGCTCGACAGCAGGACTCCGGACGGTCACACCGTGACGGTGCTGCGGGACGCCGCTCCGGCGGGCCGGATCGCGGTACTGGCGGAGGAACCGCTCGTCACCCCTCGGCCGCTGGCTCTGAGCCTCGGGGAGCGGGAACTGCGCAGCAGGCTGTACCTGCCGTCGTGGCAGCGGCCCGGCGACGGGCCGCTGCCGGTGCTGCTCAGCCCCTACGCGGGCCACGGCATGCAGGTGGTGCTGAAGGCGCGTACGTGGTGGGTCGCGGTCGCCCAGTGGTTCGCGGAGCAGGGCTTCGCGGTCCTGGTGACCGACGGGCGGGGTACGCCGGGGCGTGGTGAGGCCTGGGAGAAGGCGGTGCACGGCGACCGTCTCACCGCCGTGCTGCAGGACCAGATCGACGCGTTGCACGCGGCGGCCGGGCTCCACCCGGAGCTGGACCTGACCCGGGTGGCGATGCGCGGCTGGTCGTTCAGCGGCTATCTGGCGGCGGCCGCGGTGCTTCGACATCCGGAGGTCTTCCACGCCGCGGTCGCGGGTGCCGCGTCGGTCGACCGGCGGCTCTACGACACCCATTGGGAGGAACGGTTCCTGGGCCACCCGGATGTGTTTCCGGAGCACTACTCCCGCAATTCCCTGCTGGACGAGGCCGGGCACTTGGTCCGGCCGCTCATGCTGGTGCACGGTCTTGCCGATGACAATGTGGCCGTGGCTCACACGCTGCGGTTCTCCGCAGCGCTGCTGGCCGCCGGCCGGCCGCACACCGTGCTGCCGCTGTCGGGTGCCGGCCATCTGGTCAGCCAGGAGCGCACAGCGAGTGGTCTGTTGCTGCTGGAGCGGGATTTCCTGAGGAAGTCCCTGGGGCTTTGAACACGGGGTGCCTGCCGCGCATCCCCGCCACCGGAGCGCCGGAACCGAGTACACCGTGGAAAGGGAAAGCCAGTATGAGCGCATCGCAGGACCACGAGGGCCGTCCCGGACGCCGGAACGTCGTCACGGCGGCCGGTGCCGTCTCCGTGGCTGCCGTACTCAGCGCGTGCGGCGGGCCGAAGGAGGCGTCCGCCGGTTCCGGCGCCGTCAGGCAGGGCGGCGAGAGCGGGGCCGGCGGCGGGGGCTCCGTCCTCGCGAAGACCACGGACATCCCGGAGGGCGGCGGCAGGATCTTCACGGAACAGGGGGTCGTGGTGACGCAGCCCGCGGCCGGTGAGTTCAAGGCGTTCTCGTCGAAGTGCACGCACATGGGCTGTGCGGTGTCGAGCGTCGCGGACGGCACCATCAACTGCCCTTGTCACGGGAGCAAGTTCGACGTGGCGACGGGCGACGTGAAGGCGGGCCCCGCCACCGAGCCGCTGCCGGCCGCCCCGATCAGCGTGCAGGGCGACTCGATCAGCCTCGCTTCGTAGGGCCCCGGCCCAGCCAGCAGCCGAGCACGTCGTCCGTGGTGGCGACGGTGGAGACGAGGGCGAGGGTGTTGCGGATCATCGCGGGGGTGTATTCGGCGGGCACCCCCGCGATGGCGTCGGACGGCACCACCGCCGTGTAGCCGAGGTTCACGGCGTCGAACACCGCGTTGGGGATGGCCACGTTGGCCGACACCCCGGTGACGACGAGCGTGCGGCAGCCGAGGTTGCGCAGCAGCGCGTCCATGTCCGTGCCGGCGATGGGCGAGAGTCCGTGGAGTCTGCGGACGACGAGGTCCTCGTCCGCCACCTCGATCGGCTCGGCTATCCGTACCGCCGTGGTTCCGGAGTGCTGCTGCACGGGCAGCCGTCCGGCGGCGCGGAAGAGCCGGGCGTTGCGGTTGGCACCACGGCCGTCCGGGCGGCGTTCGGCCACGGCGTGCAGCACCTGGACACCGGCCTCGTGGGCGGCGGCGACCAGCCTGGCCACGTTGTGCAGCGCCCCCGACGACCGGGCCTCCTTGGCGAGTTCGGGCAGTGCGCTGTCGGTCCCCACCACACCCTGCTGGCACTCCACCGTCAGCAGGACGGTGGAGGCCGGATCGATCTGCTCGGCGAGCTGTTCCCTGAACGGCACGAGCTGCCCCTCTCGGTGAAGGAACGGGCGCGCGAGGCTAACCGCCATTGCGCGATGAGGGAAGAGCCTCCATGATTCCTGACACATAGTCAGCTAGCAGGAGGAGGCTCCACATGGCCGCCATACAGCGACGGGGCCGCCGGATCATGATGACGGACGAGGAACGCGACACCTACCTCGCACAGCAGCGCACCTGCCGGGTCGCCACCGTCGGCTCCGACGGCCGCCCGCACGTCGGGGCGCTCTGGTTCTGCTGGGACGGCACCTCGCTGTGGCTGTACTCGATCACCCGGAGCAGGCGCTGGTCGCAGCTCGGCCGGAACCCGAGGATCGCCGTGGTCGTCGACGACGGGGTGGAGTACGGGGAACTGCGCGGTATCGAGCTGTCCGGGGACGCGGTGTTCGTCGGGGAGGCACCGCGTACCGGTGAACCGTGCCCAGAACTCGCCATGCCCGAGCAGTTGTTCGCGGCGAAGTACTTCGGCATGGAGGTGATGCCGCACGATGGCCGGCACGCGTGGCTGCGGCTCACCCCGGAGGCCGTCACCTCCTGGGACTTCGGCAAACTCGCCGCCCTGCCCGGCATCTGACGGCGACGGGAGGGGCGTACGTCGTCGCCCCGGCCCTACTCCCCCTCCAGCGGCTCGTTCAGGGCCCGGCCCGCCTCCCGCAGCGCCGCGACCGCCGCCCTGATCGAGGGCCGCCGGTCCGCGTCCGCCCGCCAGACGGCATGGACGTGACGCCGCATCCGCTGCCGTACGGGCACCAGCCGTACCCCGTCCGGCACCGGACCGCGACCGAGCCTGGGCGCCACACACACCCCCATTCCGGCGGCGATCAGTGCGAGTTGGGTGTGGTGCTCGCCCGCGAGATGGGCGATACGCGGCTCGATGCCCTTGGAACGCAGAGTGAACGTCAGCCACTCGTAACAGAACTCGCCCTCGGGCCAGGAGACCCAGTCGTCGTCCGCGAACTCCTCCAGGTCCACCTCCGCCCGGTCCGCGAGCCGATGCCCGGCCGGCATCGCGATGTCCGGCACGTCGTCCAGCAGTTGCGCCGTGGCCAGACCGCCCGGCACCGGCAGCCGTTTGTTGCTCCAGTCCAGCACCACCGCGAGGTCGACGTCACCCCTGAACACCGCACGAATTCCGGCCTCGGGCTCCAGCTCGCTGGTACGCACCCGGAGTTCGGGGTGATCCGCGCGCAGGGTGAGCAGGGCAGACGGGAAGAGGCCGCGCGCCGCGGTGGGGAAGGCGGCCAGCCGGATCTCACCCACCACCTCGCCCCGCTGCGCCTCGATGTCGGACTGGGCGAGCTCGACCTGGGAGAGAATCCGGGCCGCGTGATCGGCGAGCAGCCGCCCCGCGTCGGTGAGCCGGACCCCGCGGCCGTTCTTGGCGAGCAGTTGCTGCCCCACCTCACGTTCCAGCTTGGTCATCTGCTGCGAGACGGCCGACGTGGTGACGTGCAGACCCTCGGCGGCGGCACTGACCGACCCGAGCCGGGCCAGGGCATCCAGGGTGCGGAGGCGCTCCAGATTCAACATGTAAGCGATCCTAAGCGAACCGTCACACAAACTCTCACTTGTGCTACGAGGTCGCATTCGTCATCGTGGAACGCATGAGCGCACCGCCCGCATCTCCCACAGCACCTGCCGCACCGAACGCATCTCCCACCACATCTGCCGCACCGAACGCACTTCCCGTACCGCCCACACCTTCCGCAGCGGCGGCCCGGCCGGAAGCCGAGGCCACCGGCCCAGCCGGCCCCACCGACGACGCTCGCCGACCGGCCCTGGACTGGCGGCTGCGTTTCGCAGCGCTGTCGCTCATCTGGGGTTTCAGCTTTCTCCTGATCAAGGTCGGCACCGACGGGTACGCGCCGTTCCAGGTCACCCTCGGCCGGCTGCTGTCGGGCACGGCGGTGCTGGCGGTGGCAATGGCGGTGAAGCGGGAGCGGCTGCCGCGCACCGCCCGCACCTGGGGCCATCTGGCCGTGGCCGCCTTCTTCCTGAACGCGCTGCCGTTCTCGCTCTTCGCGTATGCCGAGCTGACCATCCCCTCGACGCTGGCCGGCATCTGCAACGCGACCTCCCCGCTATGGGGCATGGCGCTGTCAGTGGTCGCGCTCTCGGAGGACCGGCCCACCCGTCGCCGGGTCGCAGGTCTCGGGCTCGGCTTCCTCGGGGTGCTGACCGTGCTGGGTGCCTGGCAGGGGTTCTCCGGGCTGGACCTCACCGGTACCGCGATGGCGCTCCTGGCCTCCCTCAGCTATCCGGTCGGCTGGATCTACGTTCGCCGGACGCTGGCGGGCAGCGGTTCCTCGACTCTCGCGCTGACGGGCAGCCAGCTCTTCCTCGGCACCGCGCAACTCGCTCTGGTCACGCCACTGTTCACCTCGGCCCCGGCAGGGTTCCCGCTGCTGCCCACCCTGGCCGTGGTCGCTCTGGGGGCCCTCGGCACGGGACTCGCGGTACTCCTCCAGTACGGACTGGTCACCGAGGTCGGCCCGACGACCGCGCAGATGGTCACCTACTTCATCCCGGTGATCGCCACCGCCGCCGGAGTCACCGTGCTGGGCGAACAGCTGAACTGGAACACCCCGGTCGGCGCTCTCGTGGTCCTGGCGGGGGCCGCACTGACCCAGAGCAGGCCCAGGGCCACCAAGGCGGTCCCCAGGAAATCGGTCAGCCCCAGGTGAGCGGGGCGAGACGGAGGTAGAAGCGAAGGCGGTCGTGGTCCAGGGCGATTGCGTACCTCGCGGCGAAGGCCATGTCCGCAGCCCGATCCTGCTCCTCACCCGTCCAGGTTTCTCGCGCGTTGGCGAGCAGCAGCGCCAGGTCGGCGCAGCGGTCGGCCAGTCCGAGGCGGCCCAGGTCGACGAAGCCCGACACCTCCAGGGTCTGCGGATCGAGGATGATGCTGGGCAGGCACAGGTCCCGTGGCAGAGGACCGTGTCGGCGGCTTCCTGCTCCCGCCGCCGTGAGACCTGCCGGGCGATGCGGTCCAGCAGATCCGGGGCGGGCGTCTGCTGCTGGTCGACGGGGAGGAACTCGGGGCTGACGGCGTCACGGGCCACG
The DNA here is from genome assembly GCA_000470535.1 of Streptomyces sp. AW19M42. GTDB lineage: Bacteria > Actinomycetota > Actinomycetes > Streptomycetales > Streptomycetaceae > Streptomyces. Next base: position 6,755 of record CBRG010000106.1, on the reverse strand, counting down.
ACGGCGCGCGCCACGGCGACCATGGCGCCCGGCTTCCGGCCGGAGCGCCGACTCAGCCGTAGCTCAGCGGCCGGGCGGGCCCCGCAGCTGCCGTGACCGCGTCCGCCAGCGGACCGATGTCCGCGTCGACGAGCGGGGACACGGTGATCCGGATCCCCTGCGGCGCGGACACCCGGAACCGGGCCCCGGGCGCCACCGCCCAGCCCGTGTGCAGCAACCGCGCCACGGCCCCGGTCTCGTCGCTCACCGGGACCCACACGTTCATCCCGCTCCGGCCGTGCGCCTGGACGCCCCGGACCTCCAGTGCCCGTACCAGCGCGTCCCGTCGCAGCGCGTACGACCGGGCCACCTCGCGCGGATCCACGGCGCCCGAGGTCCATAGGTGCACCATCGCCCGCTGCAGCAGTTTGCTGACCCAGCCGGGCCCCAGCCGCTGCCTCCCCGACACCCGGTCGGCCGTGACCGCGTCACCCGTCAGGACGGCGACCCGCAGGTCCGGCCCGTACGCCTTGGCCACCGAACGTACGACCGCCCAGCGGTCCGTGGCGCCCGTCAGGGTGTGCAGCGGCAGATCGACGATGGCGTGCCCGTGGTCGTCCTCGATCAGCAGCGCGCCCCGGTGTCCCGCCAGCACCGCGCGCAGTTCGTCCGCGCGCCCGGCACCGATCGCGGCTCCGGTCGGATTCTGCGCCCGGCCGGTGACGACGACCGCACGGGCGCCCGCTCGCAGCGCCGCTTCGAGAGCGTCCGGCAGCGGCCCGTCGTCGTCGAGCGCCACCGGGACGGGACGCATGCCCAGCGCGGGCACGAGATCCAGCAGGCTGCCCCAGCCCGGATCCTCGACGGCGACCGCGTCGCCCGGTCTGAGATGGGCGGTCAGTACCCGCTCGATCGCGTCGAGCGATCCGGAGGTGGCGATCACCGGCCCGGCCGGAATGCCGTCGGCGTCGAACGCGCTTCGCGCGAGCGCGGCGAACCCCGGATCCACGGGCGCCTGCGCGTACATCCCGGGCGCCTGCGCGTACGCCGCGGTGACCGCCGCGAACGCCTCGCCCAGCGCGGGCAGCAGCGCCGGGTCCGGATCCCCCGTGCCGAGGTCCCGCACCCCGGGCGGCGCCTCGATCCGCAGCGATCCTCGCGCCGTGCTCGCGGGGCGCGGCCGGACCCGGCTGCCCCTGCGCCCGGCCGTCTCGATCACCCCGCGCTCGCGCAGGGTGCGGTAGGCGGCCGCCACCGTGTTGGGATTCACCTCCAGCAGCGCCGCCAACTCCCGCATGGGTGGCAGCACTTGGCCGGGGGACAGCTCCCCCGAGCCGACCGCCTGTTCCACGCTGGCGGCAATTTCCGATGCACGCCGTCCAGTGATCCGATACTCTCCTAGCACAAAGAACAGTATGCACTAGTGCAATGGAGTACGCAATGCCGGACACCCAACCGCCGCAGACCACGGGCCCGGACGCCGCAGCCGCTTACGAACCGACCGGGCGCACGGTCCCGACCCGCTCCCGCGAACGGGCCGCCTACGACCGCGAGCAGATCCACTCGATACTCGACGAGGCCTACGTCTGCCACCTCGGCTTCGTGCGCGACGGCGCCCCCGTCGTCCTTCCGACGCTCTTCGGCCGGATCGGCGAGCGGCTCTACGTCCACGGCTCCACCGGCTCCCGCCCGCTGCGGACGGCAAGCGGAAGCTCCGACGGACTTGACGTGTGCCTGACGGTGACTCATGTCGACGGGCTGGTGCTGGCCCGCTCCGCCTTCCACCACTCGCTCAACTACCGCTCGGTGGTGGTCCACGGGACCGCGCACGCGGTGACGGACCCCGAGGAGCGGCGCACCGCGCTCGACGCGATCGTGGAGCAGGTGGTTCCAGGGCGCTCACAGGACTCACGGCCGGCCAACGAGAAGGAACTGGCGGCCACCGCCGTGCTCCGGCTGGATCTGCGGGAGGTGTCCGCCAAGGTCCGCACCGGGGGCCCGAACGACGAGCCCGAGGACCTCTCACTGCCCCACTGGACGGGCGTCGTCCCTCTCACGCACGGATTCGCGGCCCCCGTCCCCGCGGCCGACCTCGATCCCGCCATCGTGGTTCCGGACTACCTCCGGGCGCTCTGAACCACCCCCGGGGCGGCGGACCGGCCCTCGCCGGACGGTGAACCGGCCCGCCGGCCCCGGGTCAGGCGTGGGCGGCCGCCTCACGGCGGGCGTTCGCGGCGCCCCGGGTCTCGGCCACCGCCAGCCCGGCCACCGCGGTGAGCAGCAGCAGGGTTCCGGCGACGGTGGCGGCGGTGAGCTCCTCGCGGAGCACCACGATGGCGATGAACGCCGCACTCACCGGTTCGAGGAGCATGATCACCGAGACGGTGGCGGCGCGCACCACCGCGGCCCCCGCGAAGTAGAGCGCGTAGGCGAGTGCGGTCGGGATGGCGGCGACATACGCCATCAGGGCCACCACCTGCACCGGGTGCGCGGTCGCCGGCACGATTCCCTCGCCGGCCGCCATCGGCAGCAGCAGCACCGCCGCGACGGCGAAGGCCCAGGCGCTCGTGGCGAGCGCGTCGGCGCCGCCACCGTCCCGGCCGAGCCAACGGGTCAGCAGGGTGATCGCCGCGTAACCGGCCGCGGAGAGCAGGGCCAGCGCGATACCGGCGGGCCGCACCGTACCGGCGTCGCCGCCGAGCACCAGTACGGCCAGCCCGGTCAGCGCGCCCGCCACCGCGGCGATCCCGCCGCCGCCCAGTCGCTCGCCCATGGTGATCCGGGCGCCGACGGCGATGAGAACGGGGCCCGCCCCGAGCGTGACGACGGTACCGACCGCGAGGCCGGTGACCTGGACCGCGGCGAAGTAGGCGGTCTGGAAGACGGAGAGCCCCACGCCGGTACCGACGATCCGCAGCAGCCGACGACGGCGGGGCTCAGCAGCGGCTGCGGCCCGCGCGGGCCGCAGCGCCAGCGCGGCGAGCAGGAATACGAGGCCGCCCGCGCATCGCCAGAACGACAGCGCGAGGGGGCCGAGATCACTGGCCCCGAAGATCAGCGAGGCAGCGGCACCGGCCGTACCCCAGGCCACTCCGGCGATGATCAAATAGCACAGGCTCCGCCCGGTGGACAGGCCGGAAGCAGGATTCGACACGTGACTTCTCCAAGGAAGACGGGAAGGTGGTCGCTCGGCTCCGCACGCGGGCAGCGACGAACCGCTCGGGGACTGCCCGAGCCCGGTCTTCGTCAGAGGTGGCCGCCCGCGCTAAGCGGCGGGAGGCGGAAGTACGGTCAGATGCATGATCGTCACCCTACGAGGCGGCACGGCCGGCGGACAACTCCCCCTCAGCCCCGGCGAGCTCACCGCCCGGCCCTGAAGCGACGGGCCCCGAGGGCGCCTTCGGTGTCGAGGACTGCGCGATGAGGGCACCGAACAGCACCAGGAATCCGCCGATGAGCTGCGGGGCCGCCAGATGTTCCCCGAGCAGAACCCAGGCGAGCACGGTCGCGATGACCGCTTCCAGACAGGCGACGACGCCCGCGACCGCCGGGGACAGCATCCGCACCGAGATCACTCCGGTGACGTACGCGATGACGGTGGCGAGCAGCACGATCCAGACGAGCAGCAGCCAGGCGGGCACATCCGTGCCGTTCATGGCGGTGCTCCCGCCGAGCAGGGACCAGTCCATGCCCCAGGGCCGGGACACCACGGTGAGGACGGCGGCGCCGATCAGCAGCCCGTAGGCGATGACCCCGACCGGGTGCGGAGTCCCGGCGTCGGCCCCGTGCTCGCCGCTGCCCTGATCGGAGAGGACGAAGTAGCCGACCTGGCAGCAGGCGGCGCCGAGTGCGAGCAGCAGGCCGACGATGTCGAAGGTCAGCCCGGACCACACCTCGACCACGCACGCCAGACCGCCCACGGCCAGGACCACGCCCACGGCGGCCGCCCTGGTCACCGGGCGGTGCTGGACGAAGCGCACCCAGCCCAGGACGAGCGCCGGCGCGAGGTATTCGACCAGCAGAGCCACACCGACCGGGATGCGGGAGATCGCCGCGAAGTAGCAGGCCTGGACGCCCGCGACGGCGAGCAGGCCGAAGCCCAGCAGCAGCACGGGCCGACTGCGCACCAGAGCGCGGTGGCGCCAGGCCACCGGCAGCATGACGAGCGCGGCGCCCGCCACCCGGAGCCACACCACATGAAGCGGGTCGAGCCCCGCCTCGATCAGCGGCTTGGCCGCCACTCCGGAACCGCCGAATGCGAAGGCCGAGGCGAGGGCGAGTCCCAGGCCGGCGCTTCTCCCCTGAGACGCGTGCATCGGCACATCATGACAGCTGGCGTCAGGAGCGTCACCCCGGTGACACCTGACGCGGATCCCACCCCGATGTCACCGCCCCCTTCCGCCACGACCTCCCGCCGAAGCCTCCCGCCAGGACCTCCCGGCGGCCGCCGCCGCATGGGCCACGGCGGGCGCGTCCGTGTAGTCGCGGACCCGGGTGATCAGACCATCACCGACCTCGATGATCAGCAGTCCGGGGACACGCGGTTCAGCACCGCACGGGCGATGGATGGGGTGGCCGGCCGCGACGTCGCCATGAGACTCACTCCATTAACTCAACAGTCGTTGAGCCAAACGATACGAGTCGGCCCACCGTCGGTCAACAACCGTGGAGTCACCCCGTGAATCACGCAGGCCGACGTGGACGCGGCACCGGTCACGCGGTACTTCGACGCCAAGGGCGGGGTCGCCGGACCGAGCCCGGCGGTCAACCCTGGCCGGAGGTGTCGACGATCCGGTCCGCGAGCAGCTCCGCGTCCACGCCCGCCCGCTCCAGCACCTCGACGGCCCGGCACTGCCGGTCCGCGGCGAGCGCGGCGAGCAGATCGAGCCCGCAGGCCCGTTCCCGACCCAGGAGCCGGGCGCGCCGATGGGCATCCTCCATCGCGGACCCGGCGGCCGGCGACCAGCCCTCGACCACCGCGTTCGGTGCTGCCGGGACGACCGGGATCACCCCGGAGTCCTCGATCGCACCCTGCCAGCGCAGCCCGTAGCCGATACTGCGCTGAACGAGATAGCCGAGCACCCTGGCCAGCTGCGGTCCGCCGTCGAAGGCGGTGCGGACGGCGGGGTCGGACTCGATCAGGGAGTGCAGCAGATGAGCCGTGTCGATCTGCTGATCGCCGTCACGGAGGGCACGCCTGCGCGCACCCGTCACCACGGCGGCCAGCTCGTCGGTGAGTTCGGTGTCCGTCTCGGCACGGTGGTTCGGTGCGGGTTGCTGAGGAATCCGCGGTGTCCGGTTCTGCACACTCCCACCTCATCAGCCCTGACGGACCGGATCGTCCCCGGAGAGGCCCATTGACGCATCCCACCCGAGTTGGGCACAGAAGCGCGGCTCCTCCTCCTTACGGATGAGATCGAGCCGTTCCGGAATCCCATTCCGGGAATCGGTGCGCGCCGCCTTGCCCTGCACTCCCGTAGCAACCGGAGACGCCCCCATGCACGTCCCACAGCCCGGAGCATGTTGCGGCGGAGGGAGGGGGGCCGGAGGTGAGCTGGCTGGTCGCCCTGCCCGCACTCGACGGGCGCGATTACGTCTACCGGGTCCACGCGCCCCGCGACGCGCTGCCCGCCGACCTGTTCTGGGCGGCGTTCCACTGTCACGACGACGGCCCGCACCCGCGCGCCTCCGACCGCTTCGACGCGGCGCTGATCTGGCAGACCGGCACAGAACCTCGGACCTGAACGGAACCGCAGATCTGAACAGAACCTGACACCTGACGGTTCATCAGTATTGAATGTTCAAGCCTCTGCGGCTACGTTCCGCGACACCGTAACCCGCCGAGAAGGGGTGGTCACATGGCCGAAGTCAGTGCAGAGGCGCGCATCGAGGCACCGGCCGAGAAGGTCTGGGCCCAGCTGACCGACTTCAGCACGTACGGGGACTGGAACGCCACCCACACCAGCTTCCCCAAGGGCGGCCCGGCCACTCTGGAGCTCGCGGGCACCTACGAGGAGAACATGAAGCTCATGGGGTTCCCGGCCGAGGTGACATGGACGATCGCCGAGCTGGAGGACGGCCGCCTGCTGACGACGACCGGCAAGGGCCCGATGGGTGTCAACCTGAAGATGCGCTACGCGCTGACACCGGACGGGGACGCCACCACGGTCCGCATCGACGGCGAGTTCACGGGGGCGGCGGTCTCCTTGATGGCCGGGAAACTCAAGGACTCGGCCACCGCCGCCCTGATCGAGTCACTGCACAAACTGGACGGACTGATCGTCTGATCATCGCCTGAAAGCCGACGGACAGTCGGACGGACGGTCCGTTCGCACACCGGCATCGAAAGGGCCCCGCGGGAGTTCTTGGGTTCCACGGGGCCCTTTCGACGTACAGCTCCTCAGTCTTCGCACCGCCGGCTCAGTGCTCGCCGGCGAGGATCAGGTAGAGCTTCTTGCGGGCGTCGTTGATGACCGTGAGCGCCTTCTCGCGCTGGTCCGCAGAGCCGGTCTTCCAGACCTGGCCGAACGCCTCCATCAGACCGAAACCGGCCTGCCGGATCTCGTTGACGCCTTCCCAGTCGACGCCGCGACCGGCCTCTTCCCAGGGCGCCTCGGGGCCCGACTCCGCCTCGGTGCGGCCGGTGTCGGTCAGCGTGAACAACTTCTTGCCACCCTCGCTGGCGCTGACGATCAGACCCTCGTCCTCCAGGAGCTGGAGGGTCGGGTACACCGAGCCGGGACTGGGCCGCCAGGCCCCGCCGCTGCGCTCGCCGA
>CBRG010000105.1 GCA_000470535.1 Streptomyces sp. AW19M42 | reverse complement strand
CCCTGGCCTGAGGCCCCTCGGCCGCGCGCACGGCGGCGCCCCCGCCGAAGGGCGGGGGCGCCTGTGTGTGGGGGGAAGCGGCAGTGATGTCCGGCGGGGGCTCAGTAGATCGGGTCGACGGTGGGGCCCTCCTGGGCCAGCAGGTCGCGGGCGAACTGCTCCCACTGGGCGTAGGCGTCGGGGAAGGCCGACACCTGCACGGCCTGGCACACCTCGCCAGGCGGCCTGGTCTGCCAGTTCGCGATCTGGATCAGGCCCGGATTGCTGCCGAACGGGGCCACCCCGTAGAAGGACTTGGACGACGTGGGGACGTCCGTGATCTGTTCCGGGGTGCCCCAGCCGGTGCTGGGCCGCTGCTGGAAGATGCCGAGCGAGTCGTGGTCGACCGGGGTCAGGTAGTTGACGAACTTCGATTCCTGCATGGCCGTCATCAGCGCGATGACCTGGCCCTGCTCGGGGATCTGGGCGCCCTTGCCGACGCCGATGACGGTGCGGGCGTTGGCGAGTTCGGCCGGACCGAGGTCGGCGGCGACCGTGAAGACCGTCCGCAGTTCGCTGTCCGGAGCCGCCTGGAGCGACCGGGCGGTCGCCGCGTCGACCGTGCCGGTGGGCCGGAGGCCGTGAGCCGACTGGAACGAACGCAGGCCGTGGGGGGTGGGTGCCGCCTGGGCGGCCGCCGGAACGGAAAGGAGTATCCCGGCGATGGCCGCCGCGGCGGCGATGAGCTGAGCCATTCTCTTCTGTCGCATGACGGCACGGTGCCGCGCGCCCGAATGCGGCGTCAAGAGTTCTGTCCCGCGACGCATTTGGTCGTTCGTGCGCGAATCCGCCGTCGCCCCAGGTGGGGGAGCATGCGGCGAAAGGCGACAGGGGCGGAATTCGCGGTCCGGCATGACGTGCCGTCAGCGGTTCGACCAATGACGCAATTCCCTTTTGTTGCCCGTTGTCGTAAGTGCTTGACATGGTCCTCTGCCGCGCCGGCCAATTCCGGTCCTATCCTCAGGAGAGTCCCCACCTCCCCCACAGGAGCTGCCATGAATGCACTGAACCCGAGCCGTCGCACGCTCCTGCGCTCCGGCGCCGGCGCCGCTCTGGCCGTCGCGGGCACGGCGACCGGTCTCCCGGCCGCGGCCGCCGGTCAGCGCGCCGCGCCGTTGGTCACCGGGGGCAAGGTGCGCAACCTCACCGGCCCCGCCGAGACCGGAGGCTTCGCCGCACCCTGGACCGACCTGGGCATACCGGCGCGATGCCCGGACGGCTCGATGCTCTTCGTGTGCGGCGACACCTTCGACGGGGGCGGCGTCGGCGGTCCCGACTGGCGGGGCCCGGTCGGGCTGCGCGCCTCCGACGCAGCCCCTGGCTCGCTCGTGATCGACGGCAGCGTGGGCGGGGCGCATGCGGTCGGCCTCGTCCCCGAAGGCCACGACGGCGGCACCACGGCCATTCCCTCCGACGTGTTCACCGTCGGCTCCACGATGTACATGCACCTGATGCGCGGAGTCATCTACCGGACCCACCACTCGGACTTCTGGCGCTCCGACGACAACGGTGAGACCTGGCAATACCTCTGCCAATGGCCCGGCGACCAGCACAACGGGCAGTTCCAGCAGAAGACCTACGCGGTCGCGGACGACGGATACTGCTATGTCCTGTCAACGGCCTTCAATCGCGATGTGACATCCGATCTGCTGCTTCACCGCGTTCCGCAGAACGACCTGGGGAATCCCGCCGCATATGAGCCTTGGGGTTATGCCGGCGGCGCCTGGGCCTGGGGGAACCCGCCGACATCCGTCACCGCGCCACGCCGTTGGGGCGAGATCTGTTTCCGCGCCATGGGCGGGAAATACGCACTCACCTGGCTCAACATGGCCCCGCTGGACATGCGCGCGCAGATCTTTCCGCTGCCGACCGCGAATCTCTTCACGACACCGGAACAGACCATGATCGTGCCCACCGTTCCGGGGATGGAGACGGGGAACGCGGTCGCGAGCCCGTACGGCGGCTTCATCGTCCCGGGGTCGACCTTCGGCGACTTCCACATCGCCGTCAGCCAGTGGTTCGACGACCAGAACTACCGGGTGATGCAGTACCGAGTCAACGGCCTGGCGGCCTGAGCGCGGACCGTGCGGTCCAGGCGGGACGGGGGCATGGAAAGGCCCCCGTCCCGCCCGGACGGGGGCCCTCCCGGTCTCCGTGGGAGGAGGTCAGGAACCGACGCTCACCGTGAAGCGGCGCGGGTTGCCGTCGTTCGCGGCGCCGGAGACGTCCGGCTCGCCGTCCGGGCGTACGTCGTCGTACGGGAACGCGTAGCCGATCGGGCTGTTGGCGTGCACGATCCGCGACCAGTGGTTGGTCACCGGGGTCTGGTAGTAGTCCGCCACCGAAGTGCCGTTCGGCTGGTCCGGGTGGCTGAGCATGATCGAGCGGTTGAAGCCCGCCGCGATCCGGGCCAGCAGGGCCTTCTTGTCGTCGTTGTCCGCCGGGTTGTTGGCGAACGGCCCGCCGTTGCAGGTGAAGATGTCCTGCGAGTTGGGCTTGGAGAAGGTGTGCCCGCCGTCGAAGGTCAGGGTGTCGCCGCTGACCCGTCCGGCGAGGACGCCGCGCCCGCCCTGGAGGTCGATCCGCAGGTCCGTCGAGCGGTACTTCTCCCAGACCTCGTCGACCTGTGAGGCGAACAGATCCCCGAACGGCATGTTGCCGCCGGACGACGCCATCAGGTTCTGCGGCGAGATGACCCGCAACACGTTGCCGTCCGAACCGCGCTTCACCAGCTGGTCCCAGGGCTGCCCGTCGGCGGCGGCCTGGGCGATGAGGGCGTCGGCGATCTTCTGCACGGCGCCGTCCGGGAGCGGGGCCACGGTGTGTGTGGTGTCGCCCTCCAGGGTCAGTCCGATCGGCAGCGCGGTCACCAGGTCGACGTAGCTGATGTTCGCGTACAGCTGCTGCGGGTTGAAGGTGAACTCGCAGAACGACCAGGTGCGCCCGTAGTTCGCGTCCGTGGACGTGGCGAACGCCGGCTCGACGAGGGAGGGGCCCGGGTTCAGGAAGAAGTCCAGGGTGTTGTCGCGCACGAAGTAGACCCGGGCCCCGTACATCTGGGGGAGCGTGACCACGACGGGCGCGCCGCCCGCCGCGTTCAGCGGGATGGCGCAGTCGACCGGCAGCGGGGTCTGCGGGGCCGCGGGAGATTCGGGGTGGTAGACGCTGCCGTCGGCCCGTAGCAGCACCCAGCGGTCGGTGCCCTGCTCGTGGCCGGTGACGTACGCGTTGACCCGGCCGGGCAGGGACTTGTTCTCCAGGGCCAGTTCGCAGGTCGCGGCGGCCGCAGAGGCGCTCGGGCTCAGCGCACTGCCCCAGACGGGGTAGGTGAGTGCGGTCGCGGAGGCGGCGATGCCGCCCGTCAGGAACAGTCTGCGCGAAATCACGAGGGGACTCCTGAGGCGTGGGGGGTGGGGATGTGGGGGGTGGCGAACGGTGGGGGACAGGAGGGTCGCGGACGGCGCGGCGGTGCGGGGAGGTGGAACGAGCGCGTCCGCGGTGCGCACCACTCTCGCGAGGGCAGCGGCGACCGTCAAGACTTGTGACTGAGAGCGCTCTCAAAAATCCCAGGTCTTCACAACTCGACGCCCTGTGCCACTACTTGGCGTGTCCGCCCCATCCATGGCCGGTCACCGTGATCAACATCTGAACACGGCGCCGATGCTGCTTCCCGCCCACCCCACGTGGGCTTACTTGGACTTACGCAGAGCGGTTGTTGGACTGGAGAGGCCCTCGGAGCCGTACGTCGTTGACGGTGTCCGGACACGGCGACTACGCAGAGCACATGTCGCCAAGATTCACTACGGCGGGCGCTGCTGCCGCCGCCTCAGCCGCCGTCCTGGCTCTGGTGGGGACCGCCCTCCCCGCCTCAGCCGCCGCCCCCGCGCCCGCCGCGGCCGAATCGGCCGTCCCGGCGGGCGCCGTCATCGCCTCCGCCCAGCTCGCCGTCGCCGTCGCGGACGACTTCCCGCGCGTCCTGACGTACACCGACCGGGCCTCAGGGAACCAGCTGTCCGGCAGCACCCGGCCGGTCACCTCCGTCACCCTCAACGGCACCGCCCACGCCGTGAAGCTCAAGGGCGCGCCCACGGTCACCAAGTCGGCCGCCCGCTACACGCTGGCCTTCACCGACCTGCCCGGCGTCGAGATCGACGCCTCGCTCTCGGTCTCCGCACGCGCCACCACCTTCAAGGTGACCGCCGTCCGCGACACCGCCGCCTTCCGGGTCGGCACGATCGACATCCCGGGCCACGACCTGGTCTCCGTCGCGAGCACCGACGCCGGGGCCGCCACCGCCTTCACGAAGCTGGACCCCGACTCGACGAGGACCGCCGACGTCTTCGCGAAGGTCACCGACGCCACCAAGGCCGACGCGGCACCGGTCGGCGGCACCTACGCGATCGTGAACACCGGATCGCTCGCGGCCGCCGTCGAGTCCAACTCCTCGTACGACAAGCCCGCCGGAGCCACCGGCGGCGACGACGCCCGCTTCTGGCACCAGGCCCGCAAGGCCGACGACGGCTCCACCCGGGTCGGCGTCTGGTCCGGCCAGTGGACCTATCGAGGAGACGGCGCGCCCAAGCCCGAGAGCGGCGACAACCTGCCCTGGGCGAAGGTCGTCGTGACGCCCGACGCCAATGGCGACAAGACCGTCGACTGGCAGGACGGCGCCGTCGCCTTCCGCTCCATCGGCGTGGTCGCGCCGGGCGGCGAGGACACCGCGGACCGGGTCGTCACCCACATCCCGTTCAACTTCGCCAGCCAGGCCACCCACCCCTTCCTGCGCACCCTCGACGACGTCAAGCGGATCTCCCTCGCCACCGACGGCCTCGGCCAGCTCGCGCTGCTCAAGGGGTACGCCTCGGAGGGCCACGACTCCGCCCACCCCGACTACGGCGGCAACTACAACAAGCGCGCCGGCGGGCTGAAGGACCTCAACGAGCTCCTGAAGGACGGCAAGAAGTGGGGCGCCACCTTCGGCGTCCACGTCAACGCCACCGAGGCCTACCCGGAGGCGAAGGCGTTCGACGAGAAGCTCGTCGACAAGTCCAGCCCCGGCTGGAACTGGCTGAACCAGAGCTACTACATCGACCAGCGCCGCGACATCAACAGCGGCGACCTGGCCAAGCGCTTCCAGCAGCTGCGCGACGAGACCGACAGCAACCTCAGCATGCTGTACATCGACGTCTACTACACGCACGGCTGGATCGCGGACAAGACCCTCCAGTCCATCCAGAAGCAGGGCTGGAACGTCTCCAGCGAGTGGGCCGACAAGTTCGAGCGCGGCTCGCTCTGGTCGCACTGGGCCAATGACCTCGACTACGGCGGCGCCACCAACAAGGGCCTCAACTCGCAGATCATCCGGTTCATCCGCAACGACGAGAAGGACGTCTGGAACAACGACCCGGTCCTCGGCCAGAGCGCCATCGACGAGTTCGAGGGCTGGACCGGCGAGACCGACTGGAACGCCTTCTACGACAACATCTGGCAGCGCAACCTGCCCGCCAAGTACCTCCAGCAGCAGAAGATCACCCGCTGGGACGGCAACGACATCACCTTCACCGGCGGCGTGAGCGGCACGGTCGAGGACGGGAAGCGGACCTTCTACGACCACGGCCGCAAGGTGCTCAGCGGCACCGACTACCTGCTCCCCTGGGACGGCGGCAAGAAGCTCTACCACTACAGCCAGTCCGGCGGTACGAGCAGCTGGGCGGTGCCCTCCAAGGGTGCGTACACCGTCTACAAGCTCACCGACAACGGCCGCGTCAAGGCCGGTACGGCGCGTCCCGTGGACGGGAAGATCACGCTGAAGGCCGAGGCCGGGCAGCCCTACGTCCTCTACCCGGACAAGGCGCCGAAGGCCGCCGACGCCAAGTGGGGCGAGGGCACGCCGGTCGATGACCCCGGCTTCAACGACAGCAAGCTGTCCGACTGGTCGAAGACCGGCACCGCCGTCCGCGACACCGACAGCCAGGGCCGCAACAGCGCGAAGCTCTCCGGCACCGGCACGGCCGCGCTCTCCCAGAGCGTCGGCGGACTGAAGCCCGGCGCCCGCTACACCGCCTCCGCCCTGATCGAGGTCCAGCCCGGCGAGACCCGGCACACCACGCTGTCGGCCGGCGGGAAGTCCGTCGCCGTGGACCGCTCCACCGCGAAGGACCAGGTCGCCGCGTCCGACTGGCACGGCAGCTACTTCCAGCGCACCGCGGTGAACTTCACCGCCCCCGCCAACGGCCGTACCACGCTGCGCGTCGAGGCCGCCAAGGGCAGTGCGGCGACCGTCCGCGCCGATGACGTACGCGTCGTCGCCAACGCGCCGGCGACCAGGAAGAACACCGTCGTGTACGAGGACTTCGAGGACGTCGACCAGGGCTGGGGCCCCTTCTTCAAGGGCGACGCGGGCGGCTCCACCGACCCCCGCACCAGCATCTCCCAGTTGCACGCCCCGTACACCCAGGCCGGCTGGAACGGCAAGCTGATCGATGACGTGCTCGGCGGCAAGGAGTCCCTCAAGGCACACGAGGAGAACGCCGGCGTCGTCTACCGGACCGCCCCCTGGACCGTGCCGATGGCCGACGGCCACCGCTACAGGGTCGAGTACGACTACCAGTCCAGCCACGCCGGCGCCTACGAGTGGGTCGACGGCTACGACCGGATCACCGCGGACGGCAAGCCCGGCTCGGTCGAGACCCGGACCACCGCCATCGGCGCCCAGCACACCACCGGCCACTTCACCGAGACCGTCACGGCGGGCTGCGGCGACACCTGGACCGGGCTGCGCAAGCGCGACGACGCCCCCGAGGGAGCCGACTTCGTCCTCGACGGCTTCACCGTGACCGACCTCGGCAAGGCGCCCGCGGGTGAGCAGGCCGCCTGCGGCACGCTCACCGTCCAGCCGGACGCGGAGACCCTGGAGCCGGGCACCGCCAACACCGTGAAGGCGAGCTTCACCAACTACGAGGCCACCGACGTCACCGGGGTCTCGGTGGACCTGACCGTCCCCGAGGGCTGGAAGGCCGAGCCCGCGGGCCCCGTCACCTTCGACTCGGTCCCGGCCGGCGCGAAGGTCACCGCAAGCTGGCGGGTCACCCCGCCCGTGGATGCCAGGTACCAGGCGTACCAGCTGGGTTCCGAGGCGGCGTACACCGTCGGCGGTGCGCGGCGGACGCTCGGCGCGCAGACCTCGGTACGGACGCTGCCGCCGCCGCCCACCACCGACAGCTGGGCCAGTGACCTGGACTGGACGGCCTCCGAGAACGGCTGGGGACCGGTCGAGCGCGACCTCTCCAACGGCGAGACCGGCACCGGCGACGGCACCCCGCTGACCATCGGCTCCACGGTGTACGAGAAGGGCCTCGGCAGCCACGCACCCGCGAAGGTCCGCTACTACCTGGGCGGGAAGTGCACCTCGTTCACCGCGGAGGTGGGCGTGGACGACGTGCAGAAGAGCGCCGGCAGCGTGCGGTTCTCCGTGACGGCGGACGGCACGGAGAAGGTGAAGTCGCCGGTCCTCAAGGCGGCCGACAGCGCCTGGTCGCTGACGGCCGACGTCACCGGCGCCAAGTACGCCGAGCTGATCGCCGGGGACGGCGGCGACGGCAACGGCAACGACCACGCCGACTGGGGCAGCGCCCGCTTCCACTGCGGAAGCTGAACGGCTGAATGAGGGGAAGGGGGCGGGGCGTCACCGGTCCGCCCCCTTCCCCGTCGCAGTAAGCGCGTGCTAGGGCGTGTTTCGAAAGTCCCGACTGCTCGGCGGTGTCTGGCACGCACGCTCGCCGCGTTGTCGGGATCATCCCGATACACCCGGTATCGGGG
>CBRG010000104.1 GCA_000470535.1 Streptomyces sp. AW19M42 | reverse complement strand
CCGCAGGCGCCCCCGCCGGGCCAGCCGCCGCAGCCCGGTTACGGGTTCCCGCAGCAGGGCCAGCCGCCGCAGCCCGGCTACGGCTACCCGCAGCAGGGCCAGCCGCCGCAGGGCTACGGATACCCGACCGCCCCGATGCAGCAGCCGGGCCAGCCGCCGCAGAACGGGAACGGGCCGAAGAAGTTCTCCACCCAGGCACAGATCATCGTCGCCGCGGTGGTCGCCGTGGCGCTGATCGTCGGCGGCGGCATCTGGTACGCCTCCAGCGGTGACGACGGCGAGAAGAAGGACGAGGCGTCCACCTCCGCCGGCACCGGTGGCGAGAGCAAGGGCGGCGGCGGCAAGGACGTCGGCGGGGGCAAGGAGAAGGCTCCGGCCAACACCAAGTCCACGGTCGCCTTCCAGCTGCCGCAGCCCAAGGTCACCGAAGTCACCACGGTCGACGGCTCCTGGCTGACGGACAAGGCGTACGTCAAGACGGGCATCAACGAGATCATCGGCTACGACCCGGCCAAGGGCACCAAGCTCTGGTCGATCCCGCTGGACGGCCAGCTCTGTGCCGCCTCCCGGCACATGACCAAGGACTTCAAGACGGCCATCGCCTTCGAGGCGGGCAAGCGGACCGCGGCGAAGAAGTACCAGCCCTGCGACCACGTGGGCGCCCTGGACCTCGCCACCGGCAAGCTCATGTGGAGCAAGTCGGTGACCGCCGCCACCGGCGGCGACGCACCCGTCCGGTTCTCGGAGGTCACCCTCAGCGGCACGACGGTCGCCGCGGCCGGTACCGAGGGCGGTGCCGCGTTCGACCTGAACACCGGCGCCGAGCGCTGGAAGCCGAAGGTGAGCACCGACCGCTGCTACGACACCGGGTACGGCGGGGGCGACGCACTCGCCGTGGTCCGCAAGTGCGGCTCGTACGACGACCCCCAGCTCACCATCCAGGCGCTGAACCCGACCACGGGCGCCCCGCTCTCCTCGTACAAGATGCCGCCCGGTGTCGATTACGCGAGCATCGTCTCCACCAAACCCCTGGTCGTCGCGGCCGACGTCGGTGACACGGCGGGTGACGGCAGCGGGATCTCCGACTTCTTCTCGATCGACGCCGCCACCGGCAAGCTGATCGTCCGGATCCCGGCCGACGCGGAGAAGTACGCGGCCGACTGCAAGTCCACCGAGGTCGAGACCTGCCAGCAGCTCGCGGTAGGCAACAACCGCCTCTACCTGCCCACGGAGGAACACGACGGCGCCGACGCGAACGGCGGTGACACCAACGAGATCGTCTCCTTCGACCTGACCACCGGCAAGCAGACCGGCGACCGGGCCGACGCGGGCGACGACTACACGCTGTTCCCGCTCCGCATGGACGGTGGCAACATCATCGCGTACAAGGAGCCCCCGTACGACAAGGGCGGCCAGATCGTCTCCATCGACGGCGGCACCTTCAAGCAGACCGTGCTGATGGAGAACCCGAGCGACGATGCGGTCCGGGACGCGGAGACCAGCTTCTCCCCGGAGTACGCCGAATACCGCTACAGCGGCGGGCGGTTGTACATCTCCGAGACGATGATCAGCAAGCCGATACGAGTTCGCTGGACGACAAGGAGTACCTCGTCGTCTCGTTCGGCGTGAACTGACCTGACGTCAGTACCCCCTCCGGCCCTGCCGGTCGATCAGTCGACCGGCAGGGCCGGTCGCTTTGTGGCCGTCAAGTGGGCGGCCACACCACACGATTGGGTAATCGGCGGGCATTTCAGGGGTCGTCTGTCAGCCAATGCGCCCGCGGCGTCGAACATCCGTGTAACTTGCCGGGTCTAGAAGGCCGGGGGGCCTGGTGCCAGTGCTATGGGGGTGTGCTCGATGGGCGTGCGGCTGATGGTGGTCGATGACCACCGACTGCTCGCCGAGGCGCTCGCCTCGGCGCTCAAATTACGGGGCCACCGGGTGCTCGCCGCAGCCGCTCCCACCATCGGAGCGGCGGACCTGGTGGTCAGCCGGGCTCCGGAGGTCTGCCTGTTCGGCACCGCCGCACCCGCGCAGCCGGGCGCCTTCGAGCCGATCGTGCGGATCAGGCGCGAGCGTCCGCAGATCGCCGTGCTGGTGCTCGGACCGGTGCCCAGCCCGCTGGGGATCGCGGCCGCCTTCGCCGCGGGCGCCGCCGGCTACGTACGCCACGACGAGCGCATCGAGGGCGTCGAGCGGGCGATCGTCAAGGCGCGGGCCGGTGAGGCGGCGATCGCGCCGCAACTGCTCCAGGGCGCCTTCGCGGAGCTGCTCAACCCGGCGGTCCAGCCGGACGACGAGGGGCAGCGGCTGCTCCAGCTGCTCACCCCGCGCGAGATCGAGGTGCTGGTCCGGGTCGCGGAGGGGGAGGGCACCCGGCTGATCGCGGCCGGGATGCGGATCGCGCCGAGCACCGCCCGCACCCATGTGCAGCGGGTCCTGATGAAGCTGGGTGTCGGCTCCCGGCTGGAGGCGGCGGCGCTGGCCGCCCGTACCGGGCTGCTGGACCGGGCGGCGGGCACGCGGCAGGGGCCGGACACCGTCGGCTGACGGTGTCCGGCCCCTGCCGGTGGTGAGGGCGCGGCGGCGGATCAGCTGCCGGGCGCGTCCGTGGAGTCCGGCGCGGCGGCCGGCGGCTGGACCGGGCGCAGCTTCAGCCAGACCAGGAAGAACAGCCCGAGCGCCAGCATGGCCAGGCCGGTCCACAGGTTGATGTGGACGCCCTCCGCCTTCTTCAGGTCGGCGTCGGACGGGTTGATCCCGGCGATGGTGACGATGACTCCGTAGACCACGAAGAGACCGCCGATGATCCGCCTGATGTCGAAGAGGCGGGCCGCCGTGGCGGACTTCTTCTCCAGATCGGAGACTTCCTTGTGCATGTCGGACATGGCGAGTTGCTCCGATCAGAACGAGTAGGGGATGTAGCAGGCGGCGGCGATCACGATCGCGCCCCAGCCGAGCAGGGCCGGCCTGCGGTACCAGGCGTCGTCGCCCTCCGCGGGCGCCTCATCGAGGTCGGGGGACTCGGTTCCGTATACGAGACCGGCCAGTTCGGCCTCCGGCTTGGGGGCGGTGAAGAGCGTGACGGCGACCATCACGACCGCACCCGCGACGAACCCGACGATCGCGGAGACGAAGTTGGCGCCCTGGTCGCTCGGGATGTCGATGATGCCCTGCTTGTAGATGACGAAGTAGTTGACCATCGCGGCCGTGGTACCCGCCAGCAGGCCCCAGACACCGGACTTCATCGAGGCGCGCTTCCAGAACATCCCGATGATGAAGACCACGAAGAGCGGGACGTTGAAGAAGGAGAACAGCGTCTGGAGGTAGCTCATGATGTTGGAGAAGCTGGCGGCGATGAACGCCGTGCCGATGGAGGCCAGCACCCCGATCACCGTGATCCCGCGGCCGAAGCGCAGGTAGTACGCGTCCGACTGGTCCTTCTTCACGTACCGCGCCCAGATGTCCGTGGTGAACACGGTGTTGAACGAGGAGACGTTGGCGGCCATGCCCGCCATGAACGCGGCCAGCAGACCGGTCACCGCGATGCCGAGGACACCGTTGGGCAGCAGCTCCCGCATCAGCAGCGGGATCGCGTCGTTGTACGTGGTGCCGGAGCCGGCGGTGCCGATGTTCGGCACGATCACGGCGGCGACCAGGCCGGGGATCATCACGAGGAAGACGATGAACATCTTCGGGAACGCGGCGATCAGCGGGGTGCGCTGGGCGGCCGAGAGGTTCTTCGCGGACAGGGCGCGCTGCACCTCGGCGAAGTTCGTCGTCCAGTATCCGAACGAGAGCACGAAGCCCAGGCCGAGGATGATCGTCAGCCAGTTGGCGCCGAGGGGGTTGGCGTCACCGATGCCGGTGCCGCCCCAGGCGGTCATGAAGTTCGAGCCGTGGCTCGAAGTCAGTGAGTCGCTCAGACCGTCCCAGCCGCCGACGCGCTTGAGACCCAGCACGGTCAGCGGGATCAGCGCGGCGAGGATGACGAAGAACTGCAGTACCTCGTTGTAGATGGCGGAGGAGAGCCCGCCGATGGTGATGTAGACCAGGACGAAGAGGCCCGCGACGACGATCGCGACCCACTGCGGCCAGCCGAGGAGGGCCTCCACGACGATCGACAGGGCGTACAGGTTGACGCCCGCGATCAGGACCGCCGAGAAGGCGAAGAGTATGGAGCTCAGCAGGTGCGCCGACTTGTCGAAGCGGTGGAGCAGGAACTCCGGTACGGAGCGGACCTTCGACCGGTAGTAGAAGGGCATCATCACGAGGCCCAGGAAGACCATCGCGGGGATGGCGCCGATCCAGTACCAGTGGACGACCGCGACGCCGTACTGAGCGCCGGTCGCCGCCATGCCGAGGATCTCGGTGGCGCCGAGGTTGGCCGCCACGAAGGCCAGACCGGTCACCCATGCGGGCAGTGACCGTCCGGAGAGGAAGAAGTCGAGGCTCGTCTTCACGCTTCGCCGGGCGGCGAAGCCGATGCCGAGAACGACGACGAAGTAGATCGCCAGAATCGTGTAATCGAGCCCGTTCGTGGGGAGCCGGAGCCCGGATGCCAGAGGGTGCATGGGGGGAACTCGCTTCGTTGCGTGTACTGAACCCGAAGGAAACTACGCCCTTGTGTTCAGAAAATGAACAGTTCCATTGAGCATCTTTGTTTGATTGTGATCGTATGGCCCGGAAACCCGGCCTTAATCCACGAGAACCCCGCGTGGGTCCGGCAGGTCCTGTCGAGTGGGCGCGCGAGATCCAGATCACATCCGGCTGCACCGGTTGGTGGTGACTCATTGACGCGCCTGTTGATTTGTGGTTCATTGTGTTGAGTTATGTTTGGGAGGAGTCTGGTGAAGAAGACGGTTACGACGCTCGCCGACGGCCGGGAGCTGCTCTATTTCGACAGCCGTGACGACGTGGTGAGGGACGCCGTCGACCGGCGGCCGCTCGACGCCGTGGCGACTTCCTCCGAGATCCGCCGGGACCCCCTGCTGGGGGACAGCGTCGCCGTCGCCTCGCACCGCCAGGGCCGCCCGTACCACCCGCCGGCCGACGAGTGCCCGCTCTGCCCGTCCCAGGAGGGGCGGCTCAGCGAGATCCCCGACGAGCACTACGACGTCGTCGTCTTCGAGAACCGCTTCCCCTCGCTGGCCGGTGACTCCGGCCGCTGCGAGGTCGTCTGCTTCACCTCCGACCACGACGCGTCGTTCGCGGACCTCAGCGAGGAGCAGGCCGGCCTCGTGCTGGAGGCCTGGACCGACCGCACGGCCGAGTTCGCCGGGCTCGACCAGGTCAAGCAGGTGTTCTGCTTCGAGAACCGGGGCGCCGAGATCGGCGTGACGCTCGGCCACCCGCACGGGCAGATCTACGGCTACCCGTTCGTCACCCCGCGCACCGAGCTGATGCTCCGCTCGATGGAGAAGCACCGCGCCGAGACCGGCGGCAACCTCTTCGACGACATCGTCGCCCGCGAGCTGGCCGACGGCGACCGGATCGTGCTCTCCGGCGAGCACTGGGTGGCGTTCGTGCCCTACGCGGCCCACTGGCCGTACGAGGTCCACCTGTACCCGCTCCGCCGCGTCCCCGACCTGCGGGAACTCGACGACGCCGAGCGCACGGAGTTCGCACAGGTCTATCTGGAACTCTTGAGGCGGTTCGACCGGATATTCGGCCCCGACCACCCGCCGACGCCGTACATCTCGGCCTGGCACCAGGCACCGTTCGGGATCCCGGACCGGGAGGAGTTCGCTCTCCACCTTGAGCTCTTCACCGTCCGACGGACCACCAGCAAGCTGAAGTTCCTCGCGGGTTCCGAATCCGGCATGAGTGTGTTCATCAACGATGTGCCGCCGGAGGCCGCGGCCGCGCGACTGCGAGAGGTAGCGAGCGAGTGAGCAAGTCCCCCAAGAAGTACCTGGTGACCGGCGGCGCGGGATACGTGGGCAGTGTGGTCGCCCAGCACCTGCTGGAGGCGGGTCACACCGTCACCGTCCTCGACGACCTCTCCACCGGATTCCGCGAGGGTGTCCCGGCCGGTGCCGAGTTCGTCCAGGGCCGTATCCAGGACGCCGCGAAGTGGCTGGACCCCTCCTACGACGGGGTGCTGCACTTCGCCGCGCACTCCCAGGTCGGGGAGTCCGTCACCGATCCGGAGAAGTACTGGATCAACAACGTCGGCGGTTCCATCGCCCTGCTCGCCGCCATGCGCGACGCCGGGGTGCGCACCCTGGTCTTCTCCTCCACCGCCGCCACCTACGGTGAACCCGTCTCCAGCCCCATCACGGAGGCCGACCCCACGGCCCCGACCAGCCCCTACGGCGCCACCAAGCTCGCCGTCGACCACATGATCACCGGCGAGGCCGCCGCCCACGGGCTCGCCGCCGTCTCGCTGCGCTACTTCAACGTGGCCGGGGCGTACGGCAGCTGCGGCGAACGGCACAGCCCCGAGTCGCACCTGATCCCGCTGGTCCTCCAGGTCGCCCTCGGGCAGCGCGAGTCGATCTCGGTGTACGGCGACGACTACCCCACCCCCGACGGCACCTGCGTCCGCGACTACATCCACGTCGCGGACCTCGCGGAGGCGCACCTCCTCGCCCTCGACGGCGCCACCGCGGGCGAGCACCTGATCTGCAACCTCGGCAACGGCAACGGCTTCTCGGTCCGCGAGGTCATCGAGACGGTCCGCGAGGTCACCGGCCACCCGGTCCCCGAGACCGCGGCTCCGCGCCGCGGTGGCGACCCGGCCGTCCTCGTCGCCTCCGCCGCCACCGCCAGGGAGCGCCTCGGCTGGCAGCCGTCCCGCGCGGACCTGGCCGGAATCGTCTCCGACGCCTGGACGTTCGCCCGCCGAGAGGAGCCCACCGCACCATGACCGACACCGCTGAGCCGACCGCCGCCACCACGGAGCCGACACAGTCCTCCACCGAGCTGACCGACTCCTTCACCGAGCTGTACGGGACTGCGCCCGAGGGCATCTGGGCCGCCCCCGGCCGGGTCAACCTGATCGGTGAGTACACCGACTTCAACGACGGCTTCGTGATGCCGCTCGCGCTGCCGCACACCGCGCGGGCCGCCGTCGCCCGGCGCACCGACGGCGTCCTGCGGCTGCACTCCACCGATGTGCCGGGCGGCGTCGTCCAGCTCCGCGTCGAAGAGCTGGCCCCGAACGAGGGCCACGGCTGGGCCGCCTACCCGGCCGGCGTCGTCTGGGCCCTGCGCGAGGCCGGCCACCCGGTCACCGGCGCCGACATCCAGCTGACCTCCACCGTCCCCACCGGCGCAGGGCTCTCCTCCTCCGCCGCCCTCGAAGTGGTCACCGGGCTCGCCCTGAACGACCTGTTCGGGCTCGGGATCAGCCACGCCGAGCTGGCGGTACTGGCCCAGCGCGCGGAGAACGCCTTCGTCGGCGTCCCCTGCGGGGTCATGGACCAGATGGCCTCCGCCTGCTGCACCGAGGGCCACGCCCTGCACCTGGACGCCCGCGACCTCACCCTGCGCCAGGTCCCCTTCGACCTGCCCGCCCACGGCCTCCAGCTCCTCGTCGTCGACACCCGCGTCAAGCACGCACTCGGTGACGGCGCCTACGCGGAGCGGCGTGCGGCCTGCGAGGAGGGCGCCCGGCTGCTCGGTATCCGCACGCTGCGCGAGCTCCCGTACGAGGGACTGGGCGCCGGGCTCGACTCGCTGGCCGCCGCCGGCGCGGACGAGTCCGTCGTGCGCTGCGTCCGCCACGTGGTCAGCGACAACCAGCGCGTCGAGCAGGTCATCGCGCTGCTCGACGCGGGCGACGTGCGCGCGGCCGGGCCGGTCCTCACGGCGGGCCACGTCTCGCTCCGGGACGATCTGCGGGTCTCCTGCGTGGAGCTGGACCTGGTGGTCGAGGCGGCGAACGCGGCCGGGGCGCTCGGTGCCCGGATGACCGGCGGCGGCTTCGGCGGCTCCGCGATCGTGCTCCTGGAGGAGGCGCAGGCGGACACGGTCACCAAGTCCGTGCTGGAGGCGTTCACTTCGGCGGGCTACGCGGCCCCCCGGGTCTTCCCCGCCGTCCCGTCGGCCGGCGCCCACCGGCTCGCCTGACCGAGGGCCTACC
>CBRG010000103.1 GCA_000470535.1 Streptomyces sp. AW19M42 | reverse complement strand
CAGCCGCGCGGGGCGGGCGCCCTGGACCCGGGCCTGACGCCCGTTGACCCGCAGCCATGAGCCCTCGCGCAGGCCGAGCACCGGGACGTCGTTCTCCTCCAGGAACTCGGTGAGCCGTTCCTCGCGGGTCTCGCCCTTGTGGGTGCTGTCCGGGTCCGGGTCCTGGTAGTGCGGGTTGATCTGGAACGGGACGAGGCCGAGCGTCTCGAAGGACGGCGGCTGCACGATGGGCATGTCGTTGGTCGTACGGAGGGTCGGCGCCGCCATGTTCGTCCCCGCGCTGGCCCCCATGTACGGCAGCCCCTCACGCACCGCTCCGCTCACGGCGTCGCGCAGCCCGGTCCGGTAGAGCGCGCTGAGCAGCCGGAAGGAGTTGCCGCCGCCGATGAACACGGCGTCGGACGCGGCGAGTTCGGCGACCGGGTCGGCGTTCTCGTGGACGCCTCTGACGCTGATGCCGGCCGGCTCCAGGGCGTCGCGGACCCGGGCGGTGTACGCCGCGTAGTCGGCGAGGGCGTACGGCACGAAGGCGAGGCGGGCCTCCGGGGGCAGGAACGTCCGCACCGTGTCGAGGGCGTGTTCCAGGTAACCGCAGCCGTACTGCGTGGAGTTGGAGAGCAGGAGCAGATTCACGGGGTTCCTCTTGGTTCTCTTGGGTCAGGTCGTGCGGGTCGAGCGGTGCCGGCTGCCCGTCAGGTGGTCCGGCGGGAGCGGGGCTTGGGGCGCTGCGGCGGATGGGTGAGGCGCCTCTCCAGCATGTCGGCCGCCTTGCGCAGCGCGTCGAGCCGGTTCTCCGGCGCCCCCTCGAACCGTTCCTTCGCGCCGCCCAGGCTGAGACTTCCGTACGGTTCGCGTCCGAGGAAGACCGGCACGGCAACGGTCGCGATGCCGGTGTCGTACTCACCGACCGTCCAGGCGTAGCCCTGGGCGCGCACCTTCAGCAGCTCCTGTTCCAGCAGATCCGGGTCGGTCACCGTCCGGTCCGTGAACCGGGCCATCGGGCGCCCCCGGAAGAGCCGGTGGCGCTGCTCGTCCGGCAGGCAGGCGTAGTACGACTTACTGGTCGCCCCGGCGTGCGCCGGATAGAGCTCACCGACCAGCGGGTAGTAGCGCAGCGGCCCCGCCTCGCCCTCCTCCGCGGCCACGCACCGCATGTGGAAGCTGTCCGGCAGACAGAACAGCACCGTGTCGCCGGTGACCCGGCGCAGCTCCTCCAGGACGGGTCCGGCGAGCAGCTCCAGCGATCCGGAGCGCTCCCAGAGCCTGCCCAGGCGCAGCACGGCGGGGCCGATGCGGTAGCGGCGGGTGGCCGGGTCGGAGACCAGGAAGCCGCGGCCCGCGAGGGTGGCGAGCAGCCGCTGGGCCACCGAGGTGTCCCAGCCGAACTCCTCCGCGACCTCGGTGACGCCCCAGTCGGGTCTGGTGCGCTCGAACGCGAGCAGCACGAGGAGCGCCCGGTCGACGGTTTGCAGGGCCCCGGCGGGAGTGCGCCGGTCCAGATCGAAGTCCGTCATCCTGATCTCACCATTCAGACCTGAGTTGCAAATAACGGGAAACAGTTGCGTACAACGCTATCCGATCCCGAATCTGCTCTCAGCACCCCGTCCGGCGTCCCACTCCCTGCCGGGCGCCGGACGGGTGTGACGGATGCGCGAGAAAGGCCCCCATGCTCAAGTACGTACTGGACATCGTCGACCTCCTCGACGACCCGCAGGCCAGTGGGAAGACGGTCGTCGAGTACCTCGACTCCGTGGCTGGGGCCGAGGGCTCGTCCGCGGAGGTCACCACGGTCGCCGGCGAGCGCGGCTCGACGGACTTCGTGATGGTCCGCGTCCCCGGCTCCCGGGGACGCACCGCGGGCGGCACCGCCCGCACCCTCGGCGTGGTCGGCCGGCTCGGCGGCATCGGCGCCCGACCCGAGATGACCGGACTCGTCTCCGACGCCGACGGGGCCGTCTCCGCCGTCGCCACCGCCGCGAAGCTGCTCGACATGCGCCGCCGCGGCGACGTGCTGCCCGGCGATGTGATCGTCGCCACCCACATCTGCCCGGACGCGCCGACCGAGCCGCACGACCCGGTGCCGTTCATGGGCTCGCCCGTGGACATCGCCACCATGAACCGCCACGAGGTGACCGACGCCATGGAGGCCGTGCTCTCCATCGACACCACCAAGGGCAACCGCATCATCAACCACAAGGGCCTCGCCCTGTCGCCCACCGTCAAGGAGGGCTGGGTGCTCCGGGTCAGCGAGCAGCTCGGTGAGCTGCTGGCCGTGGTGACCGGTGAGCCGTTGGTCACGTACCCCGTGACCACTCAGGACATCACCCCGTACGGTAACGGGGCACACCACATCAATTCGATCCTCCAGCCCTCGACCGCCACGGCCGCTCCCGTGGTCGGCCTCGCAGTCACCTCGGCCGCCGCGGTGCCGGGCTGCCAGACGGGCGCGAGTCATGAGAGCGACATCGCGTCCGCCGCCCGCTACGCCGTGGAGGTCGCCAAGGCCTACGGCGCGGGCCACCTGGACTTCCACGACGCGGTGGAGTTCGACAACCTCGTCAACCGCTACGGGTCGCTGTCCCACCTGCAGACCTTCGGCCGCACACCCCAGGAGTCCTGATGGCTGCCGCCCCTCCGGCCGACGCCGCGGTCAACGAGACCAAGAGCATCGGCAGCGACGACTACTCGCTCTCACGCGTCCCGCGCGACAAGCGGTTCGGCTTCTGGTCCATGCTGCTCCAGTGGCTGGCCCAGTCCGGCTCGATCTCGCAGTTCACGCTCGGCGCCACCATCGGCGTCGGCATGACCTTCGGCAACGCCTTCCTCGCCTTCACGCTCGGCGCGGTGATCCTGGAGATCGTGATCTTCGCGATCGGCCTGGCCGGCATGCGCGAGGGCCTCGCGACCCCGATGCTGACCCGCTGGGTGGGCTTCGGCCGCAACGGCTCCGCGCTGGTCAGCTTCGTCATCGCGGTCAGCCTGGTCGGCTGGTTCGGCGTCCAGAACACGATCTTCGGCAACAGCGTCTCGGCGCTGGTCGGCGGACCGTCCTGGATGTGGTGCGTGCTGGCGGGCATCGCCATCACCGCCCTGGTGATCTTCGGCTTCAAGTACATGGCCAACTTCGCGAAGGTCGTCACCCCGCTCTTCTTCGCGATGGTCGCCTGGTCCGTCATCACCACGCTCAACGACCACTCGTTCAGCGACCTGATCCACTCGCCGCCGCCCGGCGACACGATCCCCCTCGCCGTCGCCGCCACCGCCATCGCGGGCGGCTACATGACCGGCGCGATCGTCTCCCCGGAGATGACCCGCTACAACCGCAAGGGCTCGCACGTCTTCCTGCAGAGCGCCTCCTCGATGATCCTCTCCGAGTACATCGTCGGACTGACCGGTGTGCTCCTCGGCCACCTGGTGAAGAGCAACGAGGTCTCGCACATCGTGCTCTCCACCTCCGGTGCCTTCGGTGTGATCGTGGTCCTGATGTCCACCGCCAAGATCAACGACTGGAACCTGTACGGCTCCTCGCTCGGCGTCGTCAACTTCTTCCAGGTCGTCTTCGGCAGGCGTGTGCACCGCGGTGCGGTCACGATCGTCCTCGGCATCGCCGGCACGCTCCTGTCCGCGGTCGGGATCATGACCCACTTCACCGAGTTCCTCACGATCCTCGGCGTCGCCATCCCGCCGATCGGCGGCATCATCGTGGCCGAGTACTGGGTCGTGAAGAAGACGCGCAAGGCGCTGGACGACACCCGGGAGTCCGAGACCCTGCCGAAGTCATCGCCGACCTGGGTGCCGATGTCCATCGTCATCTGGATCGTGGCCTTCTGCGTCGGCAAGTTCTACGACGGCGGCATCCCGGCCCTGAACTCGCTGGCCACCGCCTTCGTCCTGTACTGCGTGCTCGGCCTGCTGGGCTGGGTGAGGCCGTACGGCACCTCCACCCTGGACGACGAGGGCCACGCGGACGGCACAGCCCCCGACGCCCGCACCAGCACCCCCGTGGGAGCAGCATGAGCACCACCGGACCCACCGCACCCCTGATCCCCGCCTCGGAGGAGGCACAGGCCGAAGTCGTCGACCTCTGCGCCGAACTGATCAGGTTCGACACCTCCAACCCCACCAGCGACGAGCGCGCGAGTGCCGACTGGGTGGTGGGCCGCCTCGCGGAGGTGGGCATCGACTCGGAGCTCATCGAGTCCGCGCCGGGCCGGGCCAGCGTCATCGCCCGGATCGCCGGCCGCGACCCGCAGCGCGGCGCGCTGATGGTCCACGGGCATCTGGACGTGGTCCCCGCCGACGCCTCCGAGTGGCAGGTGCCCCCGTTCTCCGGCGAGATCCGGGACGGCTACCTGTGGGGCCGCGGCGCGATCGACATGAAGGACACGGTGGCCGTCATGCTGGCCACCGCCCGGCACTTCGCCCGCACCGGCACGAAGCCCGCCCGCGATCTGGTCCTGGCCTTCCTCGCGGACGAGGAGGCGGGCGGCAGGTTCGGCGCCCACTGGCTGGTCGAGCACCGCCCGGAGCTGTTCGCCGGGGTCACGGAGGCGATCGGTGAGGGCGGCGGGTTCTCCTTCGCCCTCGACGACACCCGGCGCCTCTACCCGATCGAGAACGCCCAGCGCGGCATGGCCTGGATGGAGCTCACCGCCACCGGCCGGGCCGGCCACGGCTCCTCGCCCAACGACGAGAACGCGGTCACCGACCTCGCGGAGTCGCTGGCCCGGATCGGCCGCGAGACCTTCCCGGTCCGGCTGATCGAACCCGTCCGCGCGCTGCTCCAAGAGGCCGCCCGGCTCTACGGCGTGGAGTTCGACGAGGACGATATCGAGGGCAGCCTCGCCCGGCTGGGCCCGGTCTCCGACTTCATGCAGGTGGTGCTCCGGAACTCCGCGAACCCCACCATGTTCAACGCCGGTTACCAGACCAACGTCATCCCCGGGAAGGCCACCGCCCGCGTCGACGGCCGCTTCCTGCCCGGCCACGAGCAGGAGCTGATCGACACGGTCGACCGGCTGCTGCTCCCCTCGGTCAGCCGCGAGTGGGTCAACCACGACATCGCGATGGAGACCACCTTCGACGGCCCGCTCGTCGACGCCATGTGCGACGCGGTGCGCGCGGAGGACCCGGACGGCCACCCGGTGCCGTACTGCAACCCCGGCGGCACGGACGCCAAGGCCTTCACCCACCTGGGCATCCGCTGCTTCGGCTTCAAGGGCCTGAAGCTGCCGCACGACCTGGACTACGGCCGCCTCTTCCACGGCGTGGACGAGCGCGTCCCGCTGGAGGGACTGCGCTTCGGCGTCCGTGTCATGACCCGACTCTGGCAGAGCTGCTGACCGCTGCGTCACGGCTCCGCCAGGGGCCCGCCCCGACCCGGGCTCACCCCTCCCGTACGCCCCCGCCGACCTCTTCGGCGGGGGCGTACGGCACGATGGGGCGCCGTTGACATGCCCCGTCCCCGTATCCCCCAACTGGAGGAACCCCGTGGCCGCCGAGCCCAAGCCGGAGATTCTTGCCGCGTTCCAGGCCGCCAAGGGCTTCATGCCGGTGGTGGAGGGGCTGGCCCTGTACACGGCCGCCGCGGAGGCCGCCGCGCTCGGGCTGCCACTGCTGGAGGTGGGCACGTACTGCGGGCGCTCCACCATCCTGCTCGCGGACGCCGCCCGCGCCGCGGGGTCCATGGCCCTCACCGTCGACCACCACCGGGGCAGCGAGGAGCAGCAGCCCGGCTGGGAGTACCACGATCCGACCGTGGTGGACCCGGAGGTCGGCCGGATGGACACACTGCCCACCTTCCGCCGGACGCTGCACGCGGCCGGCCTGGAGGAGCACGTGGTGGCGCTGGTGGGCCGCTCCCCGCAGGTCGCGGCCGTCTGGGGCGGGCCGCTCGGACTGGTCTTCATCGACGGCGGCCACACCGACGAGCACGCGAACGGCGACTACGAGGGCTGGGCCCCGCATGTGGCCGAGGGCGGGCTGCTGGTGATCCACGACGTGTTCCCCGACCCGGCGCACGGCGGCCAGGCCCCGTACCGGATCTACCTGCGGGCGCTGGCCTCCGGGGCGTTCACCGAGATCTCGGTCACCGACTCGCTGCGGGTCCTGCGGCGCACCGGGCCCGGGATCTGACGGCGCCTCGCGCGGGGGCGGCCATCAGGCACCCGGACGCCGCGCGGGGCGCCGGATAGCATCGCCGGGTGCGTGACGACGAGAGCGTTCCCCCCACCCCGCGCCCGGCCCTGTTCGCCGCCGCGACGCTGACCCTGTTGTGTCTGGGTGCCACCGGCTGCGGTGGCGGTGGCACCACGCAGGCGCGGCCCGGCCCGGCGGTCGCGTCGCCGTCCTCCGCGACGGCCTCCTCACCGGCCCCGGCCTCCCCTTCGCCGGTGCACAGCAGCCCGGCGGCGCCCGCCACCCGGAAGCCCACCCCCTCCGCGTCCGCGCCGGAAGCCCCGTCCGGGCCGCTGTCGGGGAAGACGGTCGTGATCGACCCCGGGCACAACCCGCGCAACCACCTGCACACCGCCGAGATCGCCCGTCAGGTGGACATCGGCACCACGCACAAGGAGTGCGACACCACCGGGACCTCCACCAACGGCGGTTACGCGGAAGCCGAGTTCACCCTCGACGTGGCGCACCGGATGCGCACGCTGCTGAAGGCGCAGGGCGCGAAGGTGGTGCTGAGTCACGACAACGACCGGCCGTTCGGCCCGTGCGTGGACGAACGGGCCCGGATCGGCAACAAGGCCGGGGCCGACGCGGTCGTCTCGGTCCACGCGGACGGATCGGCGGTGGGCAACCGGGGCTTCCATGTGATCCTTCCCGCATCGGTGCGCGGTGGCGCCGCGGACACCTCGAAGATCGCCGGTCCGTCGCGCGATCTCGGTACGCGTATCGCCGGACTCTTCGTCCGGGCTACCGGAAGTGCGCCCTCCAATTACATCGGCGGCAATAGCGGACTGGACATCCGCAAGGATCTGGGTGGACTGAATTTGTCTACCGTGCCCAAGGTCTTCATCGAATGCGGCAATATGCGTGATCCGAAGGACGCGGCCCTGCTCACCAGTGCGAGCTGGCGCCAGAAGGCGGCTCAGGGCATCGCCGACGGCATCAGCAGCTACCTCAACGGGTAGTAAGGGGTGGTTCTGCGATGAATTCGGGAGGATGCCCGCCCAGCGTCCGGACAGGGGGACACGACCCGACCGGGCAGACGATAGATTCATCCGTACGATGGGGAGCCGCCCCCGAGCTTCGCGCCGTGCCCGCCGTACCGGTGGCAGCGACGACCGCCCCGAAGAGACGACCGACTAAGGACCTTCACGTGAATATCCGCTCCCTCACTAGAGGCGATGGCGTGGTGATCGGAGCAGCGGTCGTGCTGTTCATCGCCTCTTTCCTCGACTACTTCTCCTACGGGAACTCCAGCATCGACGCGCCGAACTCCTGGGATTCGCTGGGCAACGCGATCGGTGTCTACATGGTCGGGGTGGCCGGTGCCGCACTGATCGTGCTCTCCCGCTCACAGCCCCAGCCGCGCAAGGTCGCCGGTCTGGATCTCGCCCAGTTCGGCGTGGCCGCCACGGTGTTCACCGCGTGGAACCTGTTCTGGACGATCATCGACCTCGGCCAGATCGACGCCGGCGCCGGTCTGATCCTCGGCCTGATCGCCTCGCTGGCGCTGGCCGCAGGCGCGGTCGCCTCGCCGCTGGTTCCGGCACTCAAGGCCCCGCTCGCGGGCGCCCCGAAGCCGCAGGCCGTGCCCCCGCCGTACGGCGGTCAGCCGCAGCCCGGCCAGGGTTACGGCTACCCGGGCGCGCAGCAGCAGCCGTCCTTCGGCGGTCAGCAGCCGGGCCAGCCGCAGCCGTACGGCGCCCAGCAGACCGGCCAGCCCGGTCAGCCCGAGCCGCAGCAGGCGGCCGCGCCGGCCCAGCAGGCCCCGGCGGCCGACGCCGCCCCGGCCGGTGACTTCACCCCGTTCTGGTTCGCGGTTCCGGTGGCCCGTCCGCTGTACGGCGAGGACGGTTCGCCGGCCCCGATCGCCGAACTGGCGCCGGGCACCTGGTACCTCGCGGTCGAGCAGCGCGGTCCTGCACTCATCGCCCAGACCCAGGACGGCCGTCGTGGCGTGCTCCAGGACACCACGGGCATCCAGCGCGGCTGACACCCGGCGTACGCATCACCGACAGTGGCCCCCCGCCCCTTCCGGGCGGGGGGCCACTGTCGTACCCTCCGGCTACATCTGATACGGCGTCAGGACGCCGGAGATACTGGGAGGCAGCGAAATGCGGCTCGGACTCGCTCTCGGATACTGGGGTCGCGGCCCGGACCCGGCCCATCTCGACCTCGCCCGCGAGGCCGAGGACCTGGGTTACACCTCGGTGTGGACGTCGGAGGCCTGGGGCTCCGACGCCTTCACCCCGCTGACCTGGATCGCCGCCCACACCTCCCGCATCCGGCTGGGCACCGCCATCGCGCAGATGGCCGCCCGCACCCCGACCGCGACCGCCATGCACGCGCTGACCCTCGACCATCTCTCCGGCGGCCGGATGATGCTCGGCCTCGGGCTCTCCGGACCGCAGGTCGTCGAGGGCTGGTACGGGCGGCCGTTCCCCCGCAGCCCGCTCACCGCGACCCGCGAGTACGTCGACGTGGTGCGCCAAGTGCTCGCCCGCGAGGCGCCGGTCGAGCTGGACGGCCGGTTCCACTCCCACCCGTACAACGGCCCGGACGCCACCGGGCTCGGCAAACCGCTGAAGCCGATCACCCATCCACTGCGGGCGGACCTTCCGGTGCTGCTCGGTGCGGAGGGGCCGAAGAACATCGCGCAGACCACCAGGATCGCGGACGGCTGGCTGCCGTTGTACTGGTCGCCGCTGCGCCCCGATGTGTACGAGACCTCGCTCGCCGGCCTGCGCGACGGGTTCATGATCGCGCCGCTGGCCCGTGCGCAGGTCTGTGACGACGTCGCGGAGGGGCTGCTGCCGGTGAAGGCGATGCTCGGCTTCTACATCGGCGGCATGGGCGCCGCCGCCCACAACTTCCACGCGGACCTGATGGCGCGGATGGGGTACGCCGAAGAGGCCGGGCGGATTCAGCAGCTCTTCCTGGAGGGCCGCAAACAGGAGGCCGTGCTGGCCGTCCCGGACGCGTTCGCGGACGAGATCTCGCTGGTCGGCCCCCGCGAACGGATCGCGGAACGCCTGGAGTTGTGGCGCAAGGGGCCGGTCACCGACCTGCTGGTGACCGCGCCGGACCCGCACACCCTGCGGGTCCTGGCGGAACTCAGCCTGTAGGGCCCCTCGTTTGGATCATGCTGGGCTCGCGTGCCCCTGCACCGCGCCTCGCGGCGTTGTCGTCGGTCGCCATGACTCCGCCATGGCTCCTTCCTCCGCCTTGCGACGCACACCAGACCCCGCTCCCTTATCCAGCCTGATCCGAACGAACGACCCTGGCCGCCCGGTCCGGGACCGCGCCCTCACCCGTCCAGGCCAGCAGCTCGTCCGCCGCCCACGTCGTGACCACACGCTCCGCCGGGACGCCGCACTCCTCTGCGCGGGCACAGCCGTGAATCTGCCAGTCCAGCTGTCCGGGCGCGTGCGCGTCGGTGTCGACGGCGAACAGGGTGCCCGCCTCGACGGCGCGGCGCAGCAGTCGCCGGGGCGGGTCGAGCCGCTCGGGTCTGCAGTTGATCTCCACTGCCGTGCCCGCCTCCGCGCAGGCGGCGAAGACCTCGTCCGCCTCGAACCGCGACTCCGGGCGGCCCCGGCCGGTGAGCAGCCGGCCGGTGCAGTGCCCGAGGACGTTCGCCCGGGGATGGCGGACGGCCGCGAGCAGCCGCTGGGTCATCGGTCCGGGGTCCATCCGCAGCTTGGAGTGGACGGAGACGACCACCAGGTCCAGCCGTTCCAGCAGTTCGTCCTCCTGGTCGAGGGTGCCGTCGAGGTTGATATCGCACTCGATGCCGGTGAGCAGCCGGAACGGCGCCCAGCGCTCGTTGAGTTCGGCCACCTCCGCCAGCTGCCGGCGCAGCCGTTCCGGCGACAGCCCGTTGGCCACCTTCAGCCGGGGCGAGTGGTCGGTGAGCACCGCCCAGTCGTGGCCGAGCTCCGCCGCCGTACGGCCCATCTCCTCGATCGGGCTGCCGCCGTCCGACCAGTCGGAGTGCAGATGGCAGTCGCCGCGCAGCAGCGCGAGCAGCCGCTCACCGCCCTCCGCGAGTGGCCCGTGCTCCTCTACCTCGGTCTCCAGCCGCTCCAGATAGCCGGGCACCTCTCCGGCCACCGCCTCGCGGATGACCTGCGCGGTCCTGGGGCCGATGCCCTTGACCCGCTCCAGCGAGCCGTTCGTCACCCGCTGGACGACTTCCCCTTCGGCCATGGCGGCGACGGTGCGGGCGGCCGTGCGGAAGGCCTGTACGCGGTAGGTGTCGGCCCCGCCGCGTTCCAGCAGGAAGGCGATCCGCTCCAGGGACCTGACCGGGTCCATCGAAACCTCCTCGCCTGACGGGGACGGGCTGCCGTTCCAGCTTGGCGCAGCGGCGCCCGGCCCGCACACCGGCCGGGCCCGTCAGCCGAAGGACGACCGCGCCAGCCAGAAGTCCAGCAGCTCCGCGTCGCCCAGGACCTCGACCCGGTCGCTGTCCGGGGCCAGCCGGCGGTTGAAGACCAGCATCACGTCGGTGAGTGTCCCCCGCAGGGCCACGGTCGCCTTCTCGTGCGCGTGGCGCCAGGTGAAGCCCTCCTCACCGAACTCGATCAGCCATTCGGCACCGGGGGCGTCGGTGGCGTGCAGATGGATGGAGCGCCCGCCGCCGCGCAGCTCCGCCGCCTGCGGGTCGTATCCGGAGCCCGCGGCGAAGGCGACGATGTCCAGCCACTCGTCGATGGTGTCCGCCGCCAGGTCCGGCGCCATCGCGTAGGGCACCTTCGCGGTCAGGGCCGCGTCCGCCTGGTGGACGACGGTCTCGATCGCCATGCGCCGGGCCCAGAACCCGGCGCTGCGCTCCCAGGACCAGGACCAGACCGGCAGGTCCGGCCCCGCCTCCCGCAGTGCTCCGGCGGTCCGCGCCGCCCCCTCGGCCAGCCAGGCGTCCAGCACGGCGGGGTCGTCGCCGTCCGGAGTGAAGTGCGGCACCCGCTCGTCCGGGACCTCCTCCGTGGCCCGGGTGCGCACGATCTCACCGACCCAGCGGTGGGCGCCGCCGACGTGGACGGCGAGGTCGCGCAGGGTCCACTCGGGGCAGGTCGGTACGGTCGCGTCGAGGTCGCCGTCGGCCACGGCGGCCCTCAACGCATCCGTTCTCAGGACGATTTCGTCGCAGTAGCGCTCATGCGTGAGAGGGGTCATCCCCGCAGCCTAAGGGCTGCCGTGACACCGTCCCCATGAGTTATCCGCCGAGCTGCGAGGTGGACGGGACCTTGTCCTTCACCTCGGCGCCCGCGCTCTTCCCGGCGTCCTTGATGCCGCTGATGACGCTCTCGAAGGCGCCGATGTCGCCGTCTCCCGCCTCGCCCTTGCGGAGCTTGGTGGCCAGGCCCTTGAGCGAGGCGATCCCCGCGGTCAGCGGTGCGACGGCCTTCGAGAGGAGCGGGTCGCCCTTGGCGTTCTCGGTGGCGGCCTTGAGCCGGTTGTAGGCGAAGCCGCCCGCGAGTCCGGCCTTGACGAGCGCGAAGGTCCGCCCGTCGGTGCCCTTCTTGAACTTGCCGGCCCGGTAAGGCTTGACGACCCACTGGTACGTGGCGCCCGCCGCCAGCCCGGCGTTGGCGACGAACCGCGTCTTGGCGAACTTCTGCGCCTGGGCCGACGACGTACCCGTGGGTGACGCCGAACTGCTGCTCGTCCCGCTGCCGTCGTCGCCACCGCACGCGGTGGTGCCCGCCAGCACGGCGCAGGACAGCAGCAGCGCCATGAACAGACGGCGGAGCGGTCGGGTACGGGGCACGGTGGGCCTCCCTGGCCGGGCACATCACAGCAGGTGCCGGGGCCCGGCACTCCTCCCGCAAGGCTGGCTCCGCCCGGAGCGCCCCGCCACCGGGGAGCGCCGTCCGGGTTTCACACCGGGGAAAGCGGCAATCCGCAGTCCATGTCGTACTCAAGAGGCAACGGAAGCAGCACCGCAGCACGTGTCATAGCCGTAGTGGCCGACATCATGGCTTTCATCATCATCCTGTGGATCCTGATGTACCTGCTCGACGCCAACCGGGGCAACGACCTGGTCGACTTCGTGCAGCACACCGCCCGCTGGCTCGCCGGCTGGTCGTACGACCTGTTCACCTTCGACGAGGCCTGGGCCAGGGTCGTCGCCGGTTACGGCCTCGCAGCCGTCGTGTACCTGTTCATCGGGCACGCGGTCGCCGGCCGAATCCGCCGCTGAGGCGGACCCGGCGCCGGGCCCGGCGTGCCGCGGCTCAGCCGCAGCAGTCCGGCTCCAGCCCCTTCGGCAGCCGCTCCCCGCTGAAGACCGCGGTGGTCGCCTCGTCCCCACCGAGCGCGGCCACCGCCAGCAGCAGCGAACCAGCGGTCCAGGCCGTGCGCTCCTCCGGCCAGAACGCCCGGTTGCCCTCGAAGACGTACCCCGTCCAGTACATCCCGTCCCCGGCCCGCAGGTGCTGGATGGACTGGAGGATCTCCAGGGCCCGGTCGGACTCGCCCATCACCCAGAGCGCCAGGGCCAGTTCGCAGCTCTCGCCGCCCGTCACCCAGGGGTTGGGCAGCACGCAGCGCACGCCGAGGTCCGGGACGACGAAGCGGTCCCAGCCCTCCTCGATCCGCCGGGTGGCCGCCGGTCCTTCGAGCGCGCCGCCGAGTACCGGGTAGTACCAGTCCATCGAGTAGTGGCTCTTGTCCAGGAAGCGTTCCGGATGGCTGCGGATCGCGTGGGCGAGCGCGCCGGTGGCCAGCTCCCAGTCGGGCTGCGGCTCCTCGCGGCATTCCGCGATGGCGAGCGCGCAGCGCAGCGCCTGGTGGATGGAGGAGCAGCCCGTCAGCAGCGCGTCCGTCACCGGCGTGCCGTCGGCCTCCTGCTTCCAGCCGATCTGGCCGCCGGGCTGCTGGAGCTTCAGCACGAACTCGACGGCGGCGAAGACGGTCGGCCACATCCGGTCGACGAACGCGTCGTCGCCGGTGGCCAGGTAGTGGTGCCAGACGCCGACGGCGACGTACGCGCAGAAGTTGGTCTCAAGGCCGCGGTCGGTGGGCCGCTCCGGGTCGCCGTCGTGGTAGGCGGCGTACCAGGAGCCGTCGCTGTTCTGGTGGCGGGCCAGCCACTCGTAGGCGCGTTCCGCGGCCTCGTGCTCACCGGCGGCGTCCAGCGCCATGGCGGCCTCCGTGTGGTCCCACGGGTCGAGGTGGTGCCCGCGGAACCAGGGCAGCGCGCCGTCCTCGCGCTGCACGGCGAGCAGCGCGGCGACGGTCTCGGTCGCCTCCCCGGCGGTGAGCACTCCGGGCAGCACGAGGTGTTCGGTCCGCTCGGGAAGTGTCACGCCGACGCCCCGGCGGAGTCGCCGACCTGCGCCGGGGCGTCGGCGGCCGCGGCGGCGGGCAGGTGCGGCTTGGTCGCGTAGGCGACGAAGCTCTTGCCGACGACCGGGTTGAGCAGCTGCTCCGCGACCCGGGTCGCCATCGGCTTCTTCATGATGTCCCAGACCAGCAGCTTGTGGTACGCCCGTACCGGCAGCGCCTTCTCGTTGTCGACACCGAAGGCGCACTTCAGCCACCAGTAGGGCGAGTGCAGCGCGTGCGCGTGGTGGGTGCCGTACGGCTTGAGGCCAGCGCCGCGCATCCGGCCGAGCAGCTCCTCGGCCTTGTAGATGCGGATGTGGCCGCCCTCGACCTCGTGGTAGGCGTCGGAGAGCGTCCAGCAGATCTTCTCGGGGCCGTAGCGCGGCACCGTGACCGCGATCCGGCCGCCGGGCCTGAGCACCCGGACCATCTCGGCGAGCACGCCCTTGTCGTCGGGGATGTGCTCCATCACCTCGGAGATGATCACGACGTCGAAGGACTCGTCGGGGAACGGCAGGTTGAGCGCGTCGCCCTCCATCGCGGTGGCGGTGGCGCCCTCCGGGGCCTCGCCGGCCTCCTTCATGGCGGCGAACCACTTCGCGACCTCGCGGATCTCCTCGCCGTTGCGGTCGAGAGCCACCACCTGGGCGCCGCGCCGGTAGCACTCGAAGGCGTGGCGTCCGGCGCCACAGCCCAGGTCGAGCACTCGGTCACCTGCGGCGAGCGGGAAGCGGGTGAAATCCACGGTCAGCACGAATGCCTGCTTTCGCGGTCGGGGTTCGAAGGGGGCGGGACGCGGAGGCGTCCGGGACGGTGCGGAGTCAGCGGCGGCGGTCGGGTCCGGTGGCGGCGCGGGCGGCGATGGCCTCCCGGTAGAGCGCGGCGGTACCGATCGCCGCCTGCTTCCAGGTGAACCGTGCGAGCACCCGGGCGCGGCCCGCCGCCCCGAGCCGCTCGCGCAGCTCGGGATCGCGGAGCAGCCGGCCCAGCGCGTCGGCCAGCGCCCCGGCGTCGGCGGGCGGGACGGCCAGGCAGGTCTCGCCGTCCGGGCCCGCGACCTCGGGGATCGCTCCGCCGGTGGTCGCGACGAGCGGGGTGCCGGTGGCCATGGCCTCCGCGGCGGGCAGCGAGAAGCCCTCGTACAGCGAGGGGACGCAGGCGATCTGGGCTCCGCGCACCAGGTCGACGAGTTCGGCGTCGCTGATGCCCTTGACGAACTCGACGGCGTCCCCGAGCCCGTGCCGCTCAATGGCCTGCGCGACGGGGCCGTCCTCCGCCCGCCGGCCGACGACCACGAGATGCGCCGCGGGGTTCTCGGTACGGAGTTTGGCGAGCGCCTCGACCAGGTGGACGAGGCCCTTGAGGGGGACGTCGGCGCTGGAGGTGGTGACGATCCGGCCCTCGACCTCTTCGACGGCGGGGTCGGGTGACCACAGGTCCGTGTCGGCGCCGATGTGCACGACGTGGACGCGGCCGGGGTCCACCCCGAGGTGCTGGACGATCTCCTGCTTGGAGGAGCCGGAGACGGTGAGCACGGACGGCAGCCGGCGCGCGACCCGCTTCTGCATCCGGGTGAAGGCGTACCAGCGGCGTACGGAGGCGCGGCGGCGGCGGCTCGGCGCGGCGTCCAGGTCGAGCTGCCGGTCGACGGTGATGGGGTGGTGGATGGTGGTGACGAGGGGGGCGCCGAGGTCCGAGAGGAGCCCGTAGCCGAGTGTCTGGTTGTCGTGGATGACGTCGAACTCGCCGCTCCGGGCGGCGAGGTGCCGTCTGGCGCGCAGGCTGAAGGTGAGCGGCTCCGGGAATCCGCCGGTCCACATGGTGGCGACCTCCGCGGCGTCGATCCAGTCCCGGTACTCGCCGCGCTTCGGGGTGCGGAACGGGTCCGGCTGCCGGTAGAGGTCCAGGCTCGGCAGCTCGGTGAGCGGGACGCCCTCGTCGAGCACGGGGTAGGGCTGGGCGCCGATCACCTCGACGCTGTGGCCGAGCCGGACGAGTTCGCGGGCGAGGTGGCGCACGTAGACGCCCTGGCCGCCGCAGAAGGGGTTGCCCTTGTAGGTGAGGAGCGCGATGCGCAGCGGCCGGTCGCCTTCGGGGCCTGCCTCCGTGTCCGACGTACCGACGCCCGTACGGGGGCCCGACTCTATGGCCTCAGCGGTCACACTCGGCCCCCTTCTCACTGCGTGTTCGCCGGAGCGTAACCGCTCACGCTAATCTAGAACAAGTTATAGACCGGATCGTTCAACGGCTACGAATCTACCGGCAGGTAGCGACGGTACAACGGCCGGATCAGGTGATTCGCGCCACGGCACACACCCTGGCATGCTGTGCGCCGCCGGACCGGTCCTCGCGTCCTCGCGGTCGCGGGCAGAAGCCACGGGGATGGGACACATGACAGCGGAAGCCAGACCGGCATCGCCGCCCCTGACAGAACGCCAGGAGGCACGCCGGCGCCGCATCCTGCACGCCAGCGCGCAGCTCGCCAGCAAGGGCGGTTTCGAGGCTGTCCAGATGCGCGAGGTGGCGGAGGCCGCCGGGGTCGCCCTGGGCACCCTGTACCGCTACTTCCCGTCCAAGGTCCACCTGCTGGTCGCCACCATGCAGGACCAGCTCCAGCACATGCACGGCACGCTGCGCAAACGTCCGCCGGCCGGGGCGGACGCGGCGGACCGGGTCGCCGACACCCTGATGCGGGCGTTCCGTGCCCTCCAGCGGGAACCGCATCTGGCGGACGCGATGGTGCGCGCGCTGACCTTCGCGGACCGCAGCGTGAGCCCCGAGGTGGACACCGTCTCGCGCCTCACGACGGCGATCATCCTGGACTCGATGGGGCTTGAGAACCCGACGCCCGAGCAGCTCTCGGCCGTCCGGGTGATCGAGCACACCTGGCACTCGGCGCTGATCACCTGGCTGTCCGGCCGGGCGTCGATCGCGCAGGTCAAGATAGACATCGAGACGGTGTGCCGGCTGATCGACGTGACGTCACCGGACCCGCCCCGCTGAGCGGCCCGGGGCGCCGCCCATGTGCGGTGCCCACACGCCTCCCCGGTCAGGTGAGGTGCCCTGCACCATATCGACGACGGCACGGTGTTCATACGGTTCGGCGACATCACAGGAACACGCCGAGGAGCCGGTCACCATGGGTCGCAGAGCCAGCGATACGAGCAGAGCCAGCACAACCGGCGGGGCGACCCGCACCGCCTTGCCCGCAGCCCTGCCGGCCGTCGCCGTACTGGCCGTGGCCGGCCTGCTGCTGACCGGGTGCAGCGCCGCCGGCAAGGCAGGCAGCGAGGACGCCGGAGGCGGGAAGTCCGGCAGCGCCTCGGCCGTGAAGGTGGGCCTGGTCTACTCCCGGACCGGGCTGCTCGCGGACTACGGCAAGCAGTACCGGGACGGCTTCATGGCGGGCCTGGACTACGCCACGAAGGGCACCGGCAAGGTCGCGGGCCACCGCATCGAGGTCACCGAGCAGGACGACGCGGGCGACCCCGGCAAGGCGGTCTCGGCGGCGAAGAACCTGATCGGCAAGGGGTACAAGGTGCTGGCCGGCACCACCGACTCCGGCGTAGCGCTCCAGATGGCGCCGCTCGCCGCCCAGAACAAGGTGCTGTACATCAACGGACCGGCCGCCACCGACGCGGTGACCGGGATCAACGACTACACCTTCCGCTCGGGCCGCCAGTCCTACCAGGACATCCTCACGGCGGGGGCGATGCTCGGGGATGCCAAGGGCAAGAAGGTCACGGTGCTCGCCCAGGACTCCACGTTCGGCCAGGCGAACGTCACCGCGGTGAAGGCCGTGCTCGGCGCGAAGGGCGCGAAGGTGGGTTCCGTACTGGCGCCGCCCAGCGCGACGGACCTGACGCCGTTCGCCCGGCAGGTGAAGGCGGGCGGGCCCGATCTGGTCTTCGTGGCCTGGGCCGGTTCCACCGCTCCGGCGCTGTGGACCGCGCTGGACCAGCAGGGCGTGCTGGGCGCGGGCAAGGTCGTCACCGGGCTGGCCGGGACCGCCTCGTACCCGGTCTTCGGGTCGGCCGGGGCCAAGGTGTCCTTCCTGGCCCACTACTTCCCCGGCGCGGGCGGCGGCAACGCGGCGGAGAAGGCCATGCTCGGCTCGGTGAAGAAGGCCGGCGGCACCCCCGACCTGTTCACCCCGGACGGCTTCACCGCCGCCCAGATGATCGTGCGCGCCGTGGCGGAGGGCAGCGCCACGGACCCGGCCGCCATGGTCAAGGCCCTGGAGGGCTGGACCTTCGACGGGGTGAAGGGCAAGACGCGGGTCCGGGCCGAGGACCACGCGCTGGTGCAGCCGATGTTCGTGGCCCGGCTGACGGGCAGGGGCGCCGCCGCGCGGCCGGAGCTGCTGGACACCGAGCCGATGGACGCCGTGGCGCCGCCCGTGAAGCCCTCGGCGGGCTGAACCATGGCCGCACCGCACCCCCTCGGCCGACCGGACGGCCGGGCGGACACCGCGACCCCCGCCGATCCCGTGCTCCTGCTCGACGGGCTGGGCTGGAGCGTCGGTGGCGCGACGATCCTGAAGGACATCACGCTCGGCGTCCGCGAGGGCGAGTTCCTCGCCTTCATCGGCCCCAACGGAGCCGGAAAGACCTCCCTGTTCAACCTCATCAGCGGCACGGTCATGCCGACCTGCGGCACGGTCGCGCTGGACGGCGCCGACGTGACGGACCGGCCCGCGCACGTACGGGCCAGGCGCGGGATCGGCCGGACGTTCCAGACATCCAGCCTCTGGCCCGCGATGACGGTGGCCGGCCACGTCCGGCTGGCCGCGCAGGCCGCCCGGGGCGGCTCGTACCGGCTCTGGCGGCGCGCGGACCCGTACACCGCGGAGGTGGCCGGCGTGCTGGAGCGCACCGGCCTCGGCCACCGGGCCGGGGCCACGGCGGCCGAGCTGTCGCACGGCGAGAAGCGGAAGCTGGAGCTGGCCGTGCTGCTGGTGGGCGAGCCCCGGCTGATGCTGCTCGACGAGCCGATGGCCGGGGTGAGCGCGGAGGAGGTCCCCGCGCTGACCGAACTGATCCGCACCCTGCACCGGGAGGAGGGGCGCACCGTCCTCATGGTCGAGCACCACATGGACGTGCTCCTTGGCCTGGCGGACCGGCTCGCGGGGATGCACCACGGACGGCTGCTGGCCCTGGACACGCCGGAGGCCGTCACCGCCGACAGAGCCGTACAACAGGCCTATCTCGGGGAGGGGTTGTGAACGAGCGACCCCTGCTCGACGTACGGGACCTGCGGGTCCTGATCGGCGGCCGGCACATCCTGCACGGTGTCGCCCTGGACGTCGCCGCCCAGGGCGTGACCGCGCTGCTGGGCCGCAACGGCGCCGGGAAGACCA
Organism: Streptomyces sp. AW19M42; assembly: GCA_000470535.1. GTDB lineage: Bacteria > Actinomycetota > Actinomycetes > Streptomycetales > Streptomycetaceae > Streptomyces. Next base: position 3,516 of record CBRG010000103.1, on the reverse strand, counting down.
CCACCGTACGGGGCATCCTGGGCCTCACCCCGCGCAGCGGCAGCGTCCGGCTGGACGGCGAGGAGACCGTGGCACTGCCCACCCACGCCGTGGTGCGGCGGGGCGTGGGTTACGCCCCGGAGGACCGCGGCGTCTTCGCCGGGCTGACCGTGGCGGAGAACCTGCGGCTGGCCGAGCGGCGCGGCGCGGGCGAGCCCGACTATCCCCTGGTCCATGAACTCTTCCCCGAACTCAAGCAGCGGGCACGACAGTTGGCCGGGACGCTGTCCGGCGGTCAACAGCAGATGGTCGCCATCGGCCGCACCCTGCTCAACGCCAACCGGCTGATCATCGCGGACGAACCGACCAAGGGCCTCGCACCGAAGGTGGTCACCGAGGTGGCGCGGGTACTGGAGCGGGCCGCGGAGGCGGTGCCGGTGCTGCTCGTGGAGCAGAACCTCGCCGTCGTACGCCGGCTCGCCGGGCACTGCGTGGTGCTGGCCGACGGCCGGACCGCCCACCGGGGCCCTGCCGAGGAGCTGCTCGGGGACGCGGAGGCGGCCCGCCGGCTGCTCGGCGTGGGGCACGGGCCGGCCACCGAGGCACCTTCCGTGGAGGCGGATTCCTGATGTCCACCCTCGTACTGCTGACCATGACCGGACTCGGTCTGGGAGCCCTCTACTTCCTCATCGCGTCCGGACTCTCGCTGATCTTCGGCCTGATGGACGTGCTCAACTTCGCGCACGGCGCCCTGCTGTCCATCGGCGCGTACGGCACCTGGTGGGCGGCGTCAGGGAACCTGCCCGGCGCGGGCCCCGGTGGGGCCGGCTTCGTCCTCGCGGTGCTGTTCGGCACGGTGGTGGGCACCGCCGCCGCGGTGCTCCTGGAACTCGCCGTCGTCCGCCCGCTCTACACCCGGCCGCGCGAGCAGGTGCTCGCCACCGTCGGGGTGGGGCTCGCGGTCCCCGCGCTGCTGTCGGGAATCTGGGGCGCGGACGCCAGGACCTTCCCCGGCCCGAAGGCGCTGTCCGGCACCTTCGGGCTGCTGGGCGCGCACGTCCCGGTCAACCGGCTGGTGCTGGTCGCGGCCGCGGTCGTGGTCCTGGTGGCGCTGCGGCTCTTCCTGGGCCGGACCCGGCACGGCCTCGTCGTACGGGCGGGGGTCGAGGACCGGGCGATGGTCACCGCGCTCGGCATCGACGTCCGCAGGGCGTTCACCCTCGTCTTCGCGATCGGGGGCTGCGCCGCGGCCCTGGGCGGAGCGCTCGGCGGGCTGTACTTCGGCTCGGTCGACCCCCGCCAGGGCACCTCGCTGCTGATCTTCGCGTTCGTCGTGGTGGTCACCGGCGGCATGGGCTCGGTGACCGGGGCCGCCGTGGCGTCCGTGGTCATCGGCCTGGTCCAGCAGTTCGCCAACTACTACACCGCGGCGGGACTCGGCGACCTCGCGGTCGTCGTCCTGCTCGCCGCGCTGCTGCTGATCCGCCCGCGCGGACTGACGGGGAGGCTCGCGTGAGCACCACCATCGAGACACCGGAGCGCGCCGAAGGCAGGTCCCCGGCAGCCCCGGCGCCCCCGGCCCGTACCCGGCTGCTGCGCTGGTGGCCCGCGGCCGCCCTGCTGGTCCTGGTCGTGGCGCCCTACAGCGCCGTACCCCTACCGGGGCTGCTCGACGGCCCGCTCGGCAGCGCCGGCAGCCTGCAACTCCTGTCCACCTGCCTGCTGTTCGGCGCCCTGGCGACCGGCTACGACCTGCTGCTCGGCCGCACCGGGCTGCTCTCCTTCGGCCACGCCCTGTACTTCGCGGCGGGCAGCTACGCCACCAACGTGTTCCTCCTTGAGGCGGGGCTCCCGTTCGCCGCCGCCGCACTCCTCGGACTCTGCTTCGGGATCGCGCTGGCCCTGGTCCTGGGCTCGGTGAGCCTGCGCGTCACCGGCATCGGCTTCTCCATGGTGACGCTGGCCTTTGCCCAGGCGGGCTCGATCCTGGTCTCCCGCAACCCCGGTGGCGTCACCGGCGGCGAGGAGGGCCGGGCGGCGCCGGCGGATCTGCTGCCCTCCTGGCTCGTCGGCATCGACAACACCGCGAACCTCTACTGGATCGCGCTCGCCTACCTCGTCCTCACCCTGGGCGTCGTCCACCGGGCGGTCCGCTCCCCCACCGGACGCGTCTGGGAGGGCATCAAGGAGAACGAGCGCCGGGTGGAGGTGCTGGGGCTGAAGCCGTACGGGTTCAAGCTGACGGCCTTCGTCCTCGCGGGCGCCCTCGCCGCGCTCGGCGGCATCGTGCACCTGCTGCTGACCGGCGGTTCCACCCCCCAGACGACCACGTCGGACTTCACTCTGTCGCTGCTGGTGATGGTGGTACTGGGCGGTTCCGGAACCCGCTGGGGCCCGATGGCCGGCGGCATCCTCTACACCTGGGCCGACCACCGGCTCGGGGACCTGGCCGGTTCGGGCGCGGTCGCCGGCCTCCCGGCGGTGCTCCGGGTCCCGCTCTCCCAGCCGCTGTTCCTGCTGGGCGTGCTGTTCGTGGCCGTGGTACATCTGCTGCCCGGCGGTCTGGCCCGACTGCCCTCCAGACTGAGAGCCGTTACGTACCGGAAGGAGACCGGACACCAGTGATTCCGCACGAGGAGATCAAAGTACCTGTCAACGGCGGAGAGTTGGCGGCCGTGCGCTGGCCGGCCGCAGAGCCGGACGCGCCGGTGGTGGTCGCGCTGCACGGCATCACGGCCAACGCGCTCTCCTGGGGCCCGGTGGCCCGGCTGCTGGCCGGGCGCGTCACCCTGGTCGCCCCGGATCTGCGGGGCAGGGCGGGGAGTTCGCACCTTCCCGGCCCGTACGGCATCACCGCGCACGCGGACGACGTCGCCGCCCTGAGCGAGGCGCTGGGCGTGGGCCGGGTGGTGCTGGCGGGCCACTCGATGGGGGCGTTCGTCGCGGCGGTGGCCGCGGTGCGGCACCCGGACCGTTTCGGCCCGCTGCTGCTCGTCGACGGCGGCATCGGCTTCCCCGCGCCCACGCACCTGTCGCCGGACGAGCTGATGACGGCGGTGACCGGCCCGGCGATGGACCGGCTGTCGATGACGTTCCAGGACCGGGCCGCCTACCGGGCCTTCTGGCAGGCGCACCCGGCGTTCGCGGGCGCCTGGTCGGACGAGGTGGACGCCTACATCCAGCGCGATCTGACGGGTGCGGAGCCGGCCATGCGCTCGACGTGCCGGATCGAGGCGGTCCGCACGGACGGCGTCGGCCTCTTCGACGAGGAGGTCCTCTCGGCGGTGCGGAAGCTGCCCGCAGAGGCGACCCTGCTGTGGGCGGCACGCGGCGTGATGGACGAGGAGCAGGGCCTGTACGACGAGAAGCGCCTCGCGGCGGCGGATCTCGCCGGGACCCGGCTGACGCCGGTGGCGGTACCGGACGTGAACCACTACACGGTGCTCACGGGCGACCGGAGCGGCCGGGAGATCGCCGAGAGACTGGTGGCGTACGCGCGGGCCTGAACCGCGGGCCGGGCCCGTGCCGGAGCCGGTG
>CBRG010000102.1 GCA_000470535.1 Streptomyces sp. AW19M42 | reverse complement strand
CGGCAGGCGCCGTCGTCCCGGCAGACGCCGTCGTCCCGGTAGGCGCCCTCGCGCCGAACGCCGCCCCGCCGCGCAGCCGATCATATGGTGACGAATGTGATCGTTCGTGAGCATGCGCTGAACACAAGTGGTAGCCGACACCCGGGCTATCTGGCTGCGGCGGTGGTCTTCGCCATCGGGATGGCCGGTACCACCCTGCCCACGCCGTTGTACGGGCTCTATCAGCGGCAGATCGGCTTCTCCGAGCTGATGGTGACCGTCGTTTTCGCCGTCTACGCCGTCGCGGTCATCACCGTGCTGCTGCTGGCGGGCAATTACTCGGACAAGGTCGGCCGCAGACCCGTACTCCTGTGCGCGATGGCCCTCTCGGCCGCGAGTGCCGGATGCTTCCTGCTGGAGCGCGGTCTGCCGCTGCTCTTCGCGGGACGGCTGCTGTCCGGTTTCGCGGCGGGGCTGCTGAGCGGCGCCGCGACGGCGGCTGTCATCGAACTGGCCGGGCCCGCGCAGAAGGCGCGGGCCGGGTTCGCCGCCACTGCCGCGAACATGGGGGGCCTGGGCTGCGGACCGCTGTTGTCCGGGCTCCTCGCGCAGTACACGCCCTGGCCGCTGGCGCTGCCGTTCTGGGTCCATCTGGGGCTGGTGGCGGTGGCGTCCTGGATCACCTGGTTCCTTCCGGAGACCGTGGCCGAGCCGCACCGGTGGCCACGCCCGGCGCCCCAGGGTATGGCGGTGCCGCCCGAGGTACGGGGCGTGTTCGTGCCCGCCTCCGTGGCGGCCTTCGCCGGCTTCGCGCTGCTCGGGCTGTTCACCGCGGTCGCGCCGAGCTTCGCCTCGCAGACGCTGGGGGTGCACAACGCGGCCGTCACCGGGACCGTGGTGTTCTCGGTGTTCCTGGCCTCGACGTTCGGGCAGTCCCTGACCCAGCGTTTCGGCGCCCGCCGCGCGCTCCCGGCCGGCTGCGGCATTCTCATGGCCGGCCTGCTGCTGGTGGCGTCGTCGCTCATCGCGGAGTCCCTGCTCCTGCTGATCCTGGGAGCGCTGTGCGGTGGCACCGGCCAGGGCCTCGCCTTCCGCGCGGCGCTCACCCTGGTCAGCGGTGCGGCCCCGGCCGGGCACCGCGGCGGCACCATCTCGGCCTTCTTCGTCGTCGCGTACACCGGCATCTCGGTACCGGTCGTCGGGGTCGGCGCCATCGCCACCTGGCTCGGGCTGCGCGAGGCCGGACTCGTCTTCACGGGCTGCGTGCTGCTGCTGGCGGCCGGAGCGGGAACGTACGCCACGCTCAGGCCACCGCCGGAGGCGTGAGCGGCCGACGGGACACATGGTGGGCGGGCCGGCCCCGCCCGCGGCTCAGTCGGCTGTGCGGCGCAGGACCAGGCTGACGAAGCCCCAGGTGTCGCGGTAGCCGCGCAGCCATTCGGTGCGGCGGGTGGCGGACAGGGCGAGCGCCTCCGCGCCGTCCGGGTGGCCGGTGTGGTCCAGCGCCCAGTCGGCCAGCGTCCCCCAGCAGGCCCATTCGTAGTCGTCCAGCTCCTGGCGGGTACTGACGTGGCCTTGGACGGGCGTCCATCCGTCGGCCATGACCCGGTCCACGGTCGTCGCCAGGTCGGCGAAGTCCCCGAGCATCTCGACGGCCTCCGGTGACGGTTCACGCTCCCAGAACCCGTCACCGACCAGCACCCGGCCGCCCGGGGCCAGGTGTTCGCGGGCCGCGGCGAGGGTGGGGAGCAGCCCGCCGAAGGCGTGGGCGGCCCCGAAGCTCAGCACCAGATCGAACCGGTGCGGCGAGGCGAATTCGGCGGCGGGTACCTGGTGGAGGGCCAGGCGGTCCCCGACGCCGAGCCCGGTGGCGCGCGTACGGGCCTGCGCCAGCACGCTCTCGGAGATGTCGACGCCCTCGGCCCGCAGTTCCGGCCGGGCGGACAGCGCGCGCAGGAGCCACTCCCCGCCGCCGCAGCCGAGGTCGAGTACGCGCTCGTCGCCGCGCGTGATGCCGTGGTCCAGCAGTTGACGTACCGAGTCGTCGTCGAGCGGGGACTTGATGGGGTGGTGGGTATGGGCGATTCTGGAGATCTCTTCACGGTTCACCGGCGCAGCGTGACAGCACCGGAGACCGCACGCACCTGCTTTTCCACCCGTGCCCGGCGACGGAACGGGCGGGTTTCAGACGGTGGCGATCAGCACATCCTCGCCGCTCGACGGACGGAGACCGTCGGTCCGGTCCGCGAAGTAGCGCGCGGCCAGCTGGGGCCCCGACACGTGCCGGGCGCCTTCGAATCCGGCGGCGCGGGCCAGGGCGAGCATCTCCTGCGGGGTGTGGAAACTGATGAAGGGTGTTCCGGACGCCCGCGCCCTCGGCTTGGTCTCCTCCAGCCGGTCGCGGTCCGCGTCATCGACGAGTTCGGCAGGCAGCATGAACGTCATGGCGAGCGTCGAGCCGGGGGCGAGCCTGCCGAGCGTGCGCAGGGTAGCCGCGATGGCCTCCTTGGTGAGGTACACCGTGACGCCGGCGCAGACGACGAGCGCCGGCCTGCTCGGGTCGAAACCGGCGTCCGTCAGCTGCTGCCACCAGTCGCCGCCCGATTCGAAGTCGACCGGCACCAGGCGCAGCCGGTCGGGAATCCCGTAGCCGAGTTCGATCAGCCGTCGGCGTTTCCAGGCCTGGGTGGCCGGCTGGTCGATCTCGAAGACCCGGAGCCGGGAAGCTGTCTCGGGCCGGCGCTGGACATAGGTGTCCAGCCCTGCTCCCAGGATGACGTACTGGTCGATGCCCTGGCTGACCTCCTGCGCGACCAGGTCCTCCAGGAAACGGGCGCGGGACACGGTGGAGGCCCGGAACCCGCTGGTGGCGTCCGGGTCCATGTCGGGACGGCTCCGCCAGTCCCCTTCCGGCGCCACCAGCCGCAGGCCGGTCTCGTCCTCGAACACGTGTGGCTCGGCGTCGATCTGTACGTGCATCGCCCGCCAGAGTGCGACCCGCACCGCGGTGTTGTCCGGCTCCTCGTACTGCTCGTCCGCCATGGCTGTCCCCACTCCCCACGATCGGCGCCCGGCCAAGACCTACATTACCTAAATAGTTTCATATGTGTACTTTCCAGCTATCTAACCCAACTGGCACGCGGGTCACCGAGGCCGCCACCGCGGCTGACCGGACCGGCGACTGCCCCCGTCAGCCGCCCGCGGAAGCGACCTCGTCCCCGCCCCTGACGTGCGGTTCCCGTGAGCCGGGTCACTTCGCGAGGGCCGTCGCGCATGGCTTCGGTCTTCCGGGGAAGAGGGCCAGACCGCCGGGGTTCGCCCGGCGTCAGACGTACGGCCACCGAAAGGGCAGCACACGACGTGTCGGCACAACACACGATCCAGGTAGCGGGAGAGTGGCGAGCCGCCGCGTCCGGCGCCACCCGCGAGATTCTCGATCCCGTGGACGCGACCGCGTTCGCCGTCGTCTCCGAGGGGGCCGCCGTGGACGCGGACGCCGCCGTCGCCGCGGCCCGGACCGCCTTCGACGCGGGTCCCTGGCCGCGCACGCCCGTCGCGGAGCGCGCCGCACTGCTCAGGCGGGTGGCCGGTCTGCTGGAGCGCGACCGGGAGCGGATCGGCGCGCTGGAGTGCCGTGACGCCGGGAAGACCCTCGAAGAGGGCCGGGTCGACGTGGACTGTGTGCGGGACGCCTTCCGCTACTTCGCCGACCTCGTCATGAACGAGAGCGGCGGCCGGGTCGTCGATGCGGGTTCCGAGGAGATCCACAGCGTCGTGGTGCAGGAACCCGTCGGGGTCTGCGGACTCATCACCCCGTGGAACTATCCCCTTCTCCAGGCCAGTTGGAAGATCGCGCCGGCTCTCGCCGCGGGCAACACCTTCGTGATCAAGCCGAGCGAGATCACGCCGCTGACCACGGTCGCGCTGATCGCGCTGCTCACGGAGGCCGGACTGCCGGCCGGGGTCGCAAACATCGTCACGGGCCCCGGCGCCACCGTCGGCGCCCGGCTCGCCGAGCACCCCGGGGTCGACCTGGTCTCCTTCACGGGCGGGCTGAGCAGCGGGACGAAAGTGATGCGGGCCGCCGCGGAGTCGGTCAAGAAGGTCGCGCTCGAACTCGGCGGCAAGAACCCCAACGTGGTGTTCGCGGACGCCTGCGCCACGGAGGAGGGCTTCGACACCGCTGTCGACCAGGCGCTCAACGCCGCCTTCGTCCACAGCGGCCAGGTCTGTTCCGCCGGATCGCGGCTGATCGTCGAGGAGTCGGTGCGCGAGCGGTTCGTCACCGAGCTCGCCCGGCGCGCCGAGCTGATCCGGATCGGCCGCGGCACGGACGACGGTGTCGAGTGCGGTCCGCTCGTCTCGGCGCAACAGCTGGCCAGGACCGAGGAGTTCGTCGCCTCCGCGCTCCACGAGGGTGCGGTGCTGCGGGCGGGCGGCGAACGCCCGGAGGGACCGGGGTACTTCTACCGGCCCACCGTCCTCGACCACTGTGACCGCGCCATGCGCGTGGTGCGCGAAGAGGTCTTCGGACCGGTCCTGACCGTCGAGACGTTCCATACCGAGGACGAGGCCGTGACTCTCGCCAACGACACCGAGTACGGGCTGGCCGGCGGCGTGTGGACCGCCGATCCGGGCCGCGGCCGCCGGGTCGCGGCCCGGCTGCGCCACGGCACCGTCTGGATCAACGACTTCCATCCCTACCTGCCGCAGGCCGAGTGGGGCGGCTTCGGCAAGTCCGGCATCGGCCGGGAGCTCGGCCCGACGGGTCTCGCCGAGTACCGCGAGTCCAAGCACATCTACCAGAACCTCGCCCCGCGCCCGGTGCGCTGGTTCGCGGGCTGACAGGAGCAGAGGTGACGGAGAACATGACCCAGTACGACTATGTCGTCGTCGGCGGCGGCACCGCGGGTTCGGTGATCGCTTCCCGGCTCACCGAGGATCCCGACGTCACCGTCGCCCTCATCGAGGGCGGCCCCAGTGACGTGGGACGGGACGACGTCCTGACCCTGCGCCGCTGGATGGGCCTCCTGGGCGGCGAGCTGGACTACGACTACCCCACGACCGAGCAGCCCCGCGGCAACTCGAACATCCGGCACAGCAGGGCCAGGGTGCTCGGCGGGTGCTCGTCCCACAACACCCTGATCGCCTTCAAGCCGCTGCCGTCCGACTGGGACGAGTGGGCCGAGGCGGGCGCGGACGGCTGGGACGCCGCGTCGATGGACCCGTACTTCGCACGGCTGCGCAACAACATCGTCCCCGTCGGCGAGGCGGACCGCAACGCCATCGCGCGCGACTTCGTCGACACGGCGCAGACGACGCTCGGGGTTCCGCGCGTCGAGGGCTTCAACAAGGCGGCCTTCCAGGACGGGGTGGGGTTCTTCGACCTCGCCTACCATCCCGAGAACAACAGGCGCTCATCCGCCTCGGTCGCGTATCTGCACCCCTTCCTCGACCGGCCGAACCTCCATATCGCCCTGGAGACCTGGGCGTTCCGACTGGAGCTCGACGGCGACCGGGCGACCGGAGTACGGGTGCGTACCGCGGACGGCCAGGAGCGGCTGGTACGCGCCCGGCGCGAGGTGGTGCTGTGCGCGGGCGCGGTGGACACGCCTCGGCTGCTGATGCACTCCGGGATAGGCCATCGCGCGGAGCTGGAGAAGCTCGGCATACCCGTGGTGCACGACCTGCCGGGAGTCGGTGAGAACCTGCTCGACCACCCCGAGTCGGTCATCGTCTGGGAGACCCACGGACCGATCCCCGAGAACTCCGCGATGGACAGCGACGCCGGGCTGTTCGTACGCCGGGACCCGCAGAGCCCGGGACCCGACCTGATGTTCCACTTCTACCAGATCCCGTTCACGGACAATCCGGAGCGGCTCGGGTACGAGCGTCCTGAGCACGGGGTGTCCATGACGCCGAACATCCCGAAGCCGAGGAGCCGCGGCCGGCTGTATCTGACCAGCCCCGACCCCGAGGTCAAACCCGCCCTGGACTTCCGCTACTTCACCGATGCGGAGGACTACGACGGACGGACGCTCGTCGACGGGATCAGGATCGCCCGTGAGATCGCCGCGCGGCAGCCGCTGGCGGGCTGGCTGAAGCGGGAGGTCTGCCCGGGGCCCGAGGTAACCTCGGACGAGGATCTGAGCGAGTACGCGCGCAGGGTCGCGCACACCGTGTACCACCCGGCCGGGACGTGCCGGATGGGCGCGGCCGACGACACACTCGCCGTGGTCGCACCCGATCTGCGGATCCGCGGTCTGGACGCCGTCCGGATCGCGGACGCGTCGGTGTTCCCGACGATGCCGGCCGTCAACCCGATGATCGGGGTGCTGATGGTCGGGGAGAAGTGCGCGGAACTGCTCGGCGCCACTACTGGGGGTCATGCCCGATGAACACACCGCCGCACGTCTTCTCCGTGAACAGCCTCTGGAAGGTCTTCGGGCCGAAGGCCGACCGGGTGCCGGGTGACGCCGCCCTGGCCGAGCTCGACGGCACGGAACTGCGCGAGCGGACCGGCTGCACCGCCGCCGTGCGTGACGTCTCCTTCGACGTCCACAAGGGCGAGGTGTTCGTCGTGATGGGCCTGTCCGGGTCCGGCAAGTCCACCCTAGTGCGCTGCCTCACCCGGCTCGTCGAACCGACGTCCGGCGAGATCACCATGGACGGCGAGGACGTGCTGTCGATGAACGCGGGACGGCTGCGTGAACTGCGCCGCCACCGCGCCTCCATGGTCTTCCAGCACTTCGGTCTGCTGCCGCACCGCTCGGTCGTCGACAACGTCGCGTACGGGCTGGAGATCCAGGGTATGGGCCGGGCCCAACGTCGCTCGCGGGCAGCGGAGTTCATCGTCAAGGTCGGCCTCGAAGGTCTGGAGGACCGGCGCCCGGGCCAGCTCTCCGGCGGTCAGCAACAGCGCGTCGGGCTGGCGCGGGCCCTCGCCGTCGACCCCGAAGTGCTGCTGTTCGACGAGCCGTTCAGCGCCCTCGACCCGCTCATCCGGCGGGACATGCAGGAGGAGGTCGTACGCCTGCACCGAGAGGAGGGCCGCACGATGGTCTTCATCACCCATGACCTGAACGAGGCGCTGAAGCTCGGTGACCGGATCGCGCTGATGCGGGACGGCCGGATCGTCCAGCTGGGCACTCCGGAGGAGATCGTGGGGTCTCCGGCCGACGACTACGTGCGGGACTTCGTGCGCGATGTTCCGCGCGAACAGGTCCTGACCGTGCGGGCGGCGATGCGTCCGGCCGACGGCGCGGAGAGCGTCTCGGGTCCCGCGCTGGCACCGGGCACCACCGTCTCGGAGGCGATCGAGGCGGTCGTCCGTACCGGAGAGACCGCGCGGGTGGTCGACGAGGGGCGCTGCCTGGGCGTGGTCGACCACGCGTGCCTGCTCGGCGTCGTGGCCGGGATTCCGACCGTGAGGGAGGCCGTGTGATGCGGATGACCCTTTCGGCGGCCCCGCCGGGCCACCGCCTCGCACCGTGTCCGCAGCCGGCCGCGACGCCCACCGTACTGAGCCGGAGGTGGCAGCGATGACCGCGACCGCCACCCCCGCACGCCCCACGGGTCTCGTCTCCCCCGGGGCCACCGCCGCCTTCGCCCGGCACCGCACGGCCCTCCTGCTCGGCGCTGCGGTCGCGCTGCTGGTGCTCGGCACCGTCCTCGTCGGCCGGGGTGCCTGGCCCGGGGACCTCACCGTCGACCTCACCGGACCGCTCGGCAGCGTCAGCGACTGGATCATCGACAACCGCGACACCCACCCGCTGTTCCTCTACTTCTTCGGGCACATCAGCAACGGCGTCGTGCTCTCGGTACGCGCCGTCTACCTGGTCCTGCTCGCGGCGGGCTGGGCCGGAGTCACCGCGGCGGTCGGGCTGATCGCCTGGCGGGTGGCCGGCGTCCGGCTCGCGCTCTCCGGGGTCGTCGCGTTCCTGCTCTGCGGGCTGCTCGGCATGTGGGTGCCGACCATGCAGACCCTGGCACTGATGGTGGTCGCGGTCCTGGTCTCGGTGGCACTCGGGGCGCTGCTCGGCCTGACCGCGGGTCTTTCGGACCGGGTCTTCCGCCTGCTGCGGCCGGTGCTCGACACCATGCAGGTGATGCCGGCCTTCGCGTATCTGCTGCCGGTGGTGCTCGTCTTCGGCATCGGCGTGCCGGCCGCCGTGCTGGCCACGGTCGTCTACGCGGCGCCGCCGATGGCCCGGCTGACCGCTCTCGGGCTGCGCGACGCCGACGCGGGCGTCATGGAGGCGGCGGCCTCGCTCGGCGCCACCGGACGGCAGCGGCTGCTGACGGCCCGGCTGCCGCTGGCCCGCAGGGAGCTGCTGCTGGGCCTCAACCAGACGATCATGATGGCCCTCTCGATGGCGGTCATCGCCTCGGTGATCGGCGCCGGCGGTCTCGGTGACCGCGTCTACCAGGCGCTGGCCTCCGTCGACGTCGGAGCCGCACTCGCGGCCGGGGTCCCGATCGTGCTCCTGGCCGTGGTTCTCGACCGGGTCACCGGCGCGGCCGGCAGCGGGCTCGACTCCGCGCCCCGGGCCGGATCGGCCCGGCTGGGCTGGGCCGTCGCCGCGGCCGGCACCGTGATCGTCGCCGTCGTCGCGCGCCTCGTCTCCGGAACGGGCTGGCCGGACGGCCGGACAGTCGCCGTGGCCGAGCCCGTCAACAGGGCCGTCGGCTGGATGACCGACCACCTGTACTCGGGCGTCCCGGTCATCGGTGGCACGGCGGACTGGGCCGGGCGTTTCACCACCTGGGTGCTGGACCCGGTGCGCGACGGACTGCAGTGGCTGCCCTGGTGGGCGGTGCTGCTGCTGGTCGCCGTGCTCGCCATGCTGATCGGCACCTGGCGCACCACGGTGACCGCCGTCCTCGCGATGGCCGCCATCGGGGTGCTCGGCGTCTGGGACCCGGCGCTCGACACGCTCTCCCAGGTGCTGGCCGGTGTCGCGGTGACCCTGGTGGCCGGTTTCGCCGTCGGGATCGCCGCCTCCCGAAGCGAACGGGTGGAGCGGCTGCTGCGTCCGGTGCTGGACGTGTTCCAGACGATGCCGCAGTTCGTCTATCTCATCCCCGTCGTGGCCCTGTTCGGTGTCGGCCGCGCGCCGGCGGTGGCCGCCGCCGTCGTCTACGCGCTGCCCGCCGTCGTCCGCATCACGACCCAGGGCCTGAACGGCGTCGACCCGGTCGCCATGGAGTCCTCGCGCTCCCTCGGCGCGACGGGCTTCCAGCAGCTGCTGAAGGTCCAGCTTCCGCTGGCCCGGCCGGCGCTGCTGCTCGCCGTCAACCAGGGCGTCGTCCTGGTGCTCGCCGTGGTGGTCATCGGCGGTCTCGTCGGTGGCGGGGCGCTCGGCTACGCCGCGGTGTTCGGCCTCGCGCAGGGCGACCTGGCGACCGGGCTGGTCGCCGGCGCCGCGATCGTCCTGCTCGGCCTGATGCTCGACCGCGTCACCCAGCCGACCAGCCGCCTCTCCAGGAAGGGGGCCTGAGATGGCTCGTCCGCGTACTCCGATCGTCGCGCTCGTCTCCGCCACCGCCCTGGTCGCCGTGACCGGCTGCGGCGCGGCCGACATGACACAGCAGTCCTCGCCGTTCGCCAACGCGCAGGGTGCCAGGACCGTGACCCTGTCCGTGCAGTCGTGGGTCGGCGCCCAGGCGAACGTGGCCGTCGCCCAGTACCTCCTCGAACACGAGCTGGGCTACCGCGTCGACACCGTCCAGATCGACGAGGTGCCCGCCTGGGACGCCCTCAGCCAGGGCCGGGTGGACGCCATCCTGGAGGACTGGGGCCATCCCGACCAGGAGGCGAGGTACGTCAAGGACAAGAAGACGATCAGTCCGGGCGGCGAGCTCGGGGTCACCGGGCACATCGGCTGGTTCGTGCCGACGTACTTCGCCAAGGAGCATCCCGACGTCACGGACTGGCACAACCTCGACAGGTACGCCGGTCAGTTCCGCACGGCGGAGAGCGGCGGAAAGGGCCAGCTGCTGGACGGCTCCCCGTCCTACGTGACCAACGACAAGGCACTCGTGCGCAATCTGGGCCTGGACTACCAGGTCGTGTTCTCCGGTTCCGAGGCCGCGCAGATCACTCAGATCAAGCAGTTCGCCAAGGAGAAGAAGCCCTTTCTCTCCTACTGGTACAAGCCGCAGTGGCTGTTCGAGAAGGTGCCGATGACGGAGGTGAAGCTGCCGCCGTACAAGGAGGGCTGCGACGCCGACGCGAAGAAGGTCAAGTGTGCCTACCCGCAGACGCCGCTGAAGAAGTACCTCAATGCCCGCTTCGCCGGCAGCGGCGGGAAGGCGGCCCGGTTCCTCAAGAGGTTCTCCTGGGACACCGAGGAGCAGAACGAGGTGGCGATGATGATCGCCGACCAGAAGATGTCGCCCGAGGACGCGGCGGAGAAGTGGGTCCACGAGAACGAGAAGACGTGGCGGGCGTGGCTTCCCCGCTGACCACTCCCTCAGCGACGTGACGGGCAGGAGGCGTCCGGTATCAGACCGCGGCGCCTTCCCCGGCATCTCCCGGGGACGCCTCCGTGAGGGCGAACCAGGCGGTCTTGCCCTCGGGTTCGGGCCGCACACCCCACTGGTCGGCCAGGATGTCGAGGAGCAGCAGGCCACGCCCCGACGAGGCGAGCTCGACCGGGGTCCGCTGGTGGGGCAGTTCGTCGCCGCGGTCCATGACCTCGACGAGCAGCCTGCGCCGGCCGGTCTCACCGGTGACGTACGCGGTGAGCGAGCCGTCCTGGTCGGTGTGCACGAGTACGTTGCCGAGCAGTTCCGTCGCCAGGAGCACCGCGGTGTCCACCTGGTCCGGCCGCGCCCAGTCGTGCAGCAGCGCCTTCAGTTCGGCCCGCGCCTCGGCCAGACCCTCGCCCTGGTCCTGGCCGATGGTCAGCACCAGCCGGCGCTGGCTCACCTCGGCGCGCGGTTTCACGGAGTCGCGGCGCAGGAGCAGGAGCGCGATGTCGTCACCGTCGCGGGCGACGCCCTCCCGGGCCCCGGGCTCGGGGCTGAGTACGGCCGACATCAGCCGGTCGGCCATCCCTTCGAGGTCCTCCACGGGGCCGGGCGAGAACGCGTCGCGCACCCGCACCCAGCCGCTGTACATGTCGTGGCCGCCGTTCTCGATCAGGCCGTCCGTGCACAGCATCAGGACCTCGTCGTCGTGCAGGCGCACGATGTCGACGGGGTAGTCCTCCTCGCCGGGCATCAGTCCGAGCGGCAGGCCCCCGCTGATGTGCTTGAGCAGACAGGTGCCGTCCGGCATCCGCAGGACCGGGTGCGGGTGGCCGGCGCGGGCGATGTGCAGATTGCCGGTGGACGGGTCGGCCTCGATGTAGAGGCAGGTGGCGAACCGGTCCTCATCGAGGGTCGTGAGGAAGCGGGAGGCCCGTGCCAGTACGGCGTCCGGGCCGTGCCCCTCGGCGGCGTACGCGTGTACGGCGGTGCGTAGCTGGGCCATCAGCCCGGCGGCGTGCACATCGTGTCCCTGGACGTCTCCGATGACCAGGGCGAGGCGGCCGTTGGGCAGATCGATGCTGTCGTACCAGTCGCCGCCGACCATGAGCCCTCCCCCGGTCGGCACATAGCGCGTCGCGACGCTCAGGCCGGTCAGCGCCGGACCCGCGGCGCGCATGCTCTGGCGCAGGCCGCGGGAGAGGGCGAGTTCCGCCTTGCCGGCACGGGCGCGTTCGAGGACCTGGCCGATCATCCGGCCCGTCACGGTCAGCAGGACGCGCTCACTCTTGGTGAAGGCGACCGGTGAGCGGAAGGCGGCGAGCCAGACTCCGACGACCCGCCCGGCGGTCACGAGCGGCAGGAAGGCCCACGCGTTGCGGCCCTTGCGGGCCGACATGTGCCAGGTGGCCGGGAACGCGGCGCGGTACTCCTGCGTGGAGGCCAGGAACACCGCCCGGCCCGTTCTGGCGACCTCGGCGGCCGGGTAGCCGGTCGTCAGCGGCATCCGGAAGCCCTCGTCGACCACGCTGCCGGGCCGGAATCCGTACTGCGCCAACGCGGTGAGGGAGCCGTCACCGATGTCGAACACGTACTGGGCGTCCATCGGGAAGTCCGGCGCGTACAGCCCGGCCACCAGCCTCAGCGCCTCGTCGAGCGAGTCGGACTCCGCGACCGTGTGACCGGCCGAGAGCAGGAGCGAGTCACGGCGCCTGACCGCCTCGCCGGGCGGCACGCCTTCGTCGGCCGTCCGGCTCCCCCGGCCGTCCCGCGGCGCCGGGGACGGGGTGTCCAGCCGGTTCAGCTCGGCGATCTGGTCCAGCTCGGCCTCGAACTCGTCCGGCGGCGGTTCATGCCGTTCACCACCCATCCGGCATCCCTTCCCGATGTCCGTCGCCGACTGTTCGTACCATGCTCCGACGGCGGAGCCGGGTCCGCAGTGCGAGAGGCCCCGAAGGCGCGCGGCGGGGGCCGCCCCGGGGCTCGGGAGGGCGGGAATCCGAAGGGGTGCGAGGGCTGGGTGTGCTGTCGCCGGAGCGGGCGGTCAGCTGTCAGCGATACGCCGCCGACCTGCGTACATCGCTGAAGTCGACGGCCAGGTCGGCCTCGCGCAGAGTCTCCTCGGCCACTCGGCGCACCTCCGCCAGGACGTCCCCGTGCTCCTCCACGAGACCGGCGTAGATCGGTGCCTCGGAACTGTCTGTGAAACTCACGTCGAACTGCCTCAATCGGTTGGGTATGCCATCGTCCGGCCGGAAACAGGGGCCGATTCTACGTGGTCCGCCGTCCGGGCCCCGGGCGGCTCCGAGGAGTGGGCGTTCCGGGCGATACCCGGTTTCGGGTGTGCTCGCCGGCCGGTCCGCCGGACGGGGCATGAGATCCTGCGCCGGGCGCCGAGAAAGCGGTTGACCTCAAGTCGACTTGAGATCTTAGCGTTCTGTCTGCGCCCCGGGCCGTATCCGGCCGACGGGAGCATCGACTCGTTCCCGGAGGCACGCATGAGTATGGAAGTCACGGCGTGGTCATCGCTGCACAGTGCGATGAACGCCCAGCAGGACCGTCGGCCCTTCTCCCGGGCGACCGTGCGCCGGATCGGTACGTTCGCCCGGCCGCGCCGTCGTGAGCTGTACCGCTTCCTGGTGCTGAGCGTGGTCACGGCGCTGCTGGCGGTGGCGACGCCGGTGCTGGCCGGCCGGGTGGTCAACGCGATCGTGGACAGCAAGGAGAACGGCACGGTGACCCGGCTGGCCCTGCTGATCGCCGTCATCGCCGTGGCGGAGGCGGGGCTCGGTCTGCTGACCCGGCTGCTGTCGGCCACTCTGGGCGAGGGACTGATCCTGGACCTGCGCACAGCGGTCTTCGACCATGTGCAGCGAATGCCGGTCGCCTTCTTCACCCGGACCCGCACCGGAGCCCTGGTGAGCCGGCTCAACAACGACGTCATCGGGGCGCAGCGGGCGTTCAGCAACACCCTGTCCGGTGTGGTCTCCAATCTGGTGACCCTGCTGCTGACCCTCACGGTGATGCTCACGATCTCCTGGCAGATCACCCTGCTGGCGCTCGTCCTGCTGCCGGTGTTCGTCGTTCCCGCGCGGCGGATGGGCTCCAGGATGGCCCGGATGCAGCGTGAGGCCGCAGCTCACAACGCCGCCATGGGTACCCAGATGACCGAGCGTTTCTCGGCTCCCGGCGCGACCCTGGTCAAGCTCTTCGGGCGCCCGGCCGACGAGTCCGCCGAGTTCGCCGCGCGCGCCACCAGGGTCAGGGACATCGGTATCCGTACGGCCATGGCGCAGTCGACGTTCATCACGGCTCTCACCCTGGTGTCCGCGCTGGCTCTCGCGCTCGTCTACGGACTCGGCGGCTACTACGCGCTGCGCGGGAGTCTGGAGCCGGGCGCGGTCGTGGCGCTCGCGCTGCTGCTCACTCGCCTGTACGCCCCGCTGACGTCGCTGGCCGGTGCCCGGGTCGAGGTGATGAGCGCCCTGGTGAGCTTCGAGCGGGTCTTCGAGATCCTCGACCTGAAGCCCCTGATCTCCGAGAAGCCGGATGCCCGCAAGGTGCCGGAAGGTCCGGTGTCGGTGGAGTTCGACGGGGTGTCCTTCGGCTACCCGTCCGCGGACAAGGTCTCCCTCGCCTCGCTCGAAGAGGTCGCGACCCTCGATTCCCGGGGCGGTACGGAGGTGCTGCACAAGGTCTCCTTCCGCGCCGAGCCCGGCCGGATGGTCGCCCTGGTCGGCTCCTCGGGGGCGGGCAAGTCGACGATCGCGCAGCTGCTGCCCCGGCTGTACGACGCCGACAGCGGCTCCGTACGGCTGAACGGCGTCGACGTACGCGATCTGACCGCCGAGTCGATCCGCGAGACGCTCGGCATGGTCACCCAGGACGGGCACCTCTTCCACGAGTCGGTTCGAGCCAACCTCACGCTCGCCAGGCCGGGAGCGAGCGAGGACGACATCTGGGACGCCCTGCGCCGTTCCCGCCTCGACGGGCTGGTGGCCTCGCTGCCCGACGGTCTCGACACGGTGGTGGGCGAGCGCGGCTACCGGCTCTCGGGTGGTGAGCGTCAGCGGCTGACGATCGCCCGGCTGCTGCTGGCCCGTCAGCGCGTCGTCATCCTCGACGAGGCCACCGCGCACCTGGACTCGACCTCGGAGGCGGCCGTGCAGGAGGCGCTCGCCGAGGCGCTGGAGGGGCGCACCGCCGTGGTGATCGCCCACCGGCTCTCGACCGTGCGGGCGGCCGACCTGATCCTGGTCATCGAGGAAGGCCGGGTGGCCGAGCGGGGAACGCACAGCGAGCTGCTGGCCGCGGGCGGACGGTATGAGGAGCTGTACCGGACGCAGTTCGATCCGGCGGCGGCGGACGGGGCGCAGCCGGAGACCGTACCGGCCGAATGACAGGCGATGCGCCCCGGTCCGTGCGGACCGGGGCGCATCGTGTGTGATGCCGTGCTGCGGACGGGTCAGTCGTTGTCGACGTGCTGGCCGGTGACGGAGCCGCTGGCCGCGTCGATGTCGACCGTCGTCTTCTTGTAGTCCTTGCTGACGACGTCGACCGACCAGACGAGGACGTTCTTGTCGTTGTCGTCCAGGTCGAGCGAGGTCACGGTGCCCTTGGCCTTGTCCGTCGCGGCCTTGGCCGCCTGCTGCGGCGTCTGGGTGGCCTTGGCGATCCGCTCGGCCGTCCGGCTCTTGTCCTCCGGGTCCTGGTCCGGGTCCTCGATGGACTGGAGCACCTTGCCGGTGACCGCGTCGATGCGCACGGTGTGCTCGGTGCCGTCCTTGGCGACTACGGCCGCCACCCATTCCGGGCCGGTGGCGGAGGGGCTGGCCGACGGGGAGGCGCTGGAGCCGCTCGGTGAGGAGCTGGCACCGGTCGGGGAGGCGCTCATGGACGCGCTCGCGGAGGCGGACGCGTCGGTGTCGTCGTCCGACTTGTCGGGGCCCTTCAGGTCGAGTTCGATCACCTTGCTTCCTTCGACGGCTCCCTCGGCCGTGGTGACGGCCTTGTCAAAGGTGATCTTGGTGGAGGCCAGCAGCTTCTTGCGCTCCTCCTGGGCTTTGGTCAGCGAGGCGCTCGGGCTGGGCGAGGGGCTGGTCGTGCGCTCCGGGACGGCACGCGCGGCTTCGGAGGTCTCCGTCCCCGTCGACGTGCTGCCGCTGTCCTGGCCGCAGCCGGTGAGCAGGGCCGCGGTCAGGACGACGCAGGCGGCGCCGGCCGCGCGGAGGCGGTGGGCGCGGAGGAATCCGGTGTTCTTCGGTCGGGGGTCATATGTCATGCCCGCATGCCTAACCGCCCGGCGGCTCCGGCATGTGGGGTGACGGGTCGTAGTCACCCGATCAACCGCGTTCCGGGCCCGGGCCGGCTCGTCCGCGGCACCGGAGCCCCGTGCGACGCAGCGGCGAGGCGGCAGGGGCCGATTCCCCAGGCGCGCCACGGGATATTGCCTCCCGCGGGTCGCGATCCGGCCGTTTTGGTGCGAGCCTGGAAGTATGACCTGGGCGTCCTGGACGACTCGCGGAGTGTATTCGGGGCACGGCGGCGTGCTCACCGAGGAGGTCGGTCCGCTGTCCGGCGATCTGACCGTCCACACCACATGGGCCGACAACACTGCACAGATCACGGTGCAGTACACCGATGCGGCCGACTGGTTCACCATGTCCGGCAGTCCCGTTCCCTGCTCCTCCGAGGAGGACAGCCGGGCGCTGCACGAGGCCGTGGTGAACGCCGTCCGGCGGGGTTCCGCGGCCACGGTCCCGACCACGTGCCTGGAGCCGGACCGGCCGGCCGGCGAGACCGCGGCCGAATAGCCGACAACCGCGGGGCCGTCCCAGCCGATACGTGGCCGCGCGCCCGCACGCGAAGGCGTACGGGCGCGGGCCGGGTCCCTCGCGGCTCAGTGCGCCTTCTTCACGAACTCGGTGGTGTACGTCTTGGAGAGGTCCACGTCCGCGTTCTTGAGGTTGGGGTTGAAGGCCTTCAGTACCCGCTCGACGGTGGCCGGTCC
This sequence comes from Streptomyces sp. AW19M42, assembly GCA_000470535.1. Classification (GTDB taxonomy): domain Bacteria; phylum Actinomycetota; class Actinomycetes; order Streptomycetales; family Streptomycetaceae; genus Streptomyces. The sequence goes on along the minus strand of CBRG010000102.1, from coordinate 8,359 downwards.
GTCCGGGGGCATCACCCCGTCCTTGGTGAACATCGGCAGGGTGTTCTTGATGGACTGGGCGTAGAGCGCCGCGCCGCCGCCCTGCGCGTAGTCGGCCGGCATCTTCGCGGCGATCTCGTCGGCGCTGTGTGTCGCCATCCACTTCAGGGTCTTCACGAAGGCGTTGGCCAGCTTCTGCACGGTCGCCTTGTGGGCGTTGACCCAGTCGGTCTGCATGTAGAGGCTGGAGGACGGGTAGAGCCCGCCGAGCGCCTTCCTGGAGCCCTCCGGGGTCCGCATGTCGACGAGGATGCTGCCGAGCTTCTTGTCGAGGATGGTGGCCACGGTCGGGTCGGTGGTCATGCCGCCCTGGATGGAGCCCTGCTGGAGCGCGGAGATGAACGTCTGGCCGGCTCCGACCGCGACGGGCGTGAACTCGCTGGTCTGCACGCCGTTCTTCACGGCGAGGTACTTCGTCAGGAAGTCGGTCGAAGAGCCGAGGCCCGTCACGCCCAGCTTCTTGCCCTTGAAGTCCTTCGCCGAGCCGATGTCGCCCGCCGCCTTGTTGGACACCATCTCGACCTCGCCCGGGGCCTGGGAGAACTGGACCACCGACTCGATGTGCTTGCCCTTCACCTGGAGGTCGAGGGTGTGGTCGTAGAAGCCCACGGTTCCCTGCACGTCACCGGAGACCAGCGCGGTCTCCGCCTGGACGCCGGCGGGCTCGGTCAGCAACTGGACGGCAACGCCCTCGTCCTTGAAGTAGCCGAGCCGCTCGGTGAGCATCGCGGGCAGGTAGATGACCTTGTCCAGGCCGCCCACCATGATCTTCACGCTGTCGTTCTTGTCGCCGGACGCGGAGGTGGAGTCTCCTCCGCAGGCGGTCAGGCTCGCCGCGGCGAGGGCTCCGGCGACGGCGAGGGCCGGAATCCGGGGGGACATACGCATCTGGTTCACGTCCTTGTGAAGAGGGTTCCCGGGAGGGAGGAGGGTTTCCGGAGGGAAGGAGAAGGGCGCGGGTCAGCGCGCGGTGTCGGCGTCGGCCGGTTTCCAGCGGAAGAGCTTCTTCTCCAGGAAGGTGAGCAGCCCCTCGGCGAGCAGGGCGACGACCGCGAGGATGACCATGGCGGCGTAGACGCCCGCCGCGTTGAAGGTGCCCTGCGAGGCGGCGACCAGCAGCCCGAGGCCCTTGGTGGCGCCGATGTACTCACCGACGATGGCGCCGATCAGCGCGAAGCCGAAGCTGACGTGGAGGCTGGTGAAGATCCACGAGGTGGCCGACGGAATGACCACCTGGAGGGTGACCTGCCGGTTGCTGGCGCCCAGGATGCGGGAGTTGGCCACGAGGTTGCGGTCCACCTCCCTGGCGCCCTGGAAGGCGTTGAAGAAGACCGGGAAGAACACCAGGACCACCGCGGAGGCGACCTTCGACGCAGGCCCGAGGCCGAACCAGATCAGGAAGATCGGGGCGAGCACGATGCGCGGCAGGGCGTTGAGCACCTTGATGTACGGGCCGAGGACATCGGCGGCGAAGCGGATCCGGCCCAGAGCGATACCGAACAGCACTCCGGCGATCACACCGATGACCCAGCCGAGCAGCGCCTCGTAGAGGGTGTACCAGATCTGTTCCCACAGGGAGCCCTGGGCGGTGCCGTCGGTCACCCAGGTACGGATCTGTTCCCAGATCTTCGACGGCATGGAGAAGTTGAACGGATCGATGACGGCTGTCCTGGCCAGCCACTCCCACAGCCCGACGACCGCGACGAGCACCGCGATCCGGCTGGCCAGCACCAGCATCCTGCGGTTGCGGGCGGCCCGCGCCCTGGCCTCGGTCCGGCCGGTCCCGCTCACGGCGGCGTCCTTGGCGACGGTCTCAGGCGGCATCGGCCGCACCCCTCTCGCGGGTGATGCGGACCTCTTCGCCGAGCGAGGACCAGATCTCACGGTAGATCTCCAGGAACCTGGGCTCCAGCCGCACCTGTTCGACCTTGCGCGGACGCGGCAGGCCGATCTCGAAGACCTCCTTGACCGTGGCCGGTCCTGCGGTCATCACGACCACCTTGTCGGCGAGCGCGATGGACTCCTCCAGGTCGTGCGTGACGAAGACGACGGAGGCTCCGGTGCCGCCCCACAGCTCCAGCAGCTCGTCGGACATCAGGGCCCGGGTCTGCACGTCGAGTGCCGAGAACGGCTCGTCCATCAGCAGGATCTCCGGGTCGTTGACGAACGTCGCCGCGAGCGCGACCCGCTTGCGCTGCCCCCCGGAGAGCTGGTGCGGATAGCGGTCCTCGAAGGAGGACAGTCCGACCTTGTCGAGCCAGGCCCGCGCGCGTTCCTTGGCCTCGGCCTTCGGTACGCCCCGGAAGCGGGGCCCTGCCATGACGTTGGACAGGACGGTCCGCCAGGGGAAGACCGCGTCCTGCTGGAAGACGAAGCCGACCTTGTCACCGATGCCGCGCACCGGCTTGCCGGAGACCAGCACCTCTCCCTCCGTGGGCTCCTCAAGGCCACTGATCAGGGTCAGGGTGGTCGACTTGCCGCAGCCGGTCGGACCGACGACGGCGACGAACTCGCCCCTGCCGATCGTCAGGTCCAGATCCCGTACGGCGGTGTGGAGCGCCCCCGACGGAGTCCGGAACGCTTTGCTCGCCCCCCGCAGCTCGATGGCGGGACTCGTTTCGCTGTTCATGGGGCGGGACGCTAGGGGCGGTCCGGCAGCGGCGGGAGCCTTGCGCTCACAACTCCGGGTTCTGCCTGATACCAGGGGTTCTGCTCATTGTGCCCACTCCCGTACAACGAAGCGGCGACGAGGGCTAGGCAGCGAGGTCGGCGCCGTTTACCTTGCGTTTACACCGAGCGGATCGGAGTACTGGATTCGAGGACCGCGGGAGAGCGGCCGCGGGAGAGCAGAGGACACGGACATGCGGATTCACTGGCCCCGCCGTGTCTTCGCCCAGGTCCTGGTCACCCAGGTGGCGATCACGACGGGGGTGGTCATGCTCGCCACCGGGCTCTTCCTCGCCCCGCTCAGCCATGAACTGGACGACCAGGCGATGCGCCGGGCCCTGTCCATCGCCCAGACCACCGCCGCCGAGCCCGGTCTGGTGGACCAACTGCTCAGCACCCGGCCCGATCCGTCCGGGCCCGTGCAGGCCGAGGCGGAGCGGATCCGGCGGGCCACCGGGGCGCTGTACATCGTGGTGATGGACACCCGTGGAGTGCGCTGGTCGCACACCGAGACCGCCCGGATCAGCGAACGCGTATCGACCGATCCGAGCACGGCGCTGGCCGGCCGCGAGATCATGCAGATCGACATCGGCACCCTGGGGCGCTCCGCGCGCGCCAAGGTCCCGCTGCGCGACCGGACCGGCACCGTGGTCGGGGCCGTCTCGGTGGGCATCGCGTACAAGAGCGTCCGGCAGGGGCTGCTCTCCACCATTCCGGTGCTCCTGATGTACGCGGGTGCCGCACTGGCCGCGGGGGTGCTGGCGGCGCTCGTCGTCTCCCGCCGCATCCAGCGCAACACCCATGGTCTGGCCTTCGCGGACATCTCCTCACTCCTGGACGAGCGGGAGGCGATGCTGCACAGCATCCGGGAGGCGGTGCTCGCGCTCGATGCGCGCGGGCGCATCCGGCTGCTCAACGACGAGGCGCAGCGGCTGCTGGAGCTGACCCCGGACGCCGTCGGCCGGCCGCTGGCAGAGGTGCTGCCGCCGGGGCGCACGACGGAGGTGCTGGCGGGCCGGGTCGACGGCGCGAATCTGCTCACCGTCTGCCGGGGGCGGGTGCTGATCGCGAACCGGATGCCGACCGGCGACGGCGGCGCCGTCGTGACGCTGCGCGACCGCACCGAGCTCGAACTGCTGGGCCGCGAGCTGGACTCCACACACGGACTGCTCGACGCGCTCCGTGCCCAGGACCACGAGCACGCCAACCGGCTGCACACCCTGCTGGGTCTGCTGGAGCTGGGCAGGCACGAGGCGGCGGTGGAGTTCGTCACCGAGGTGTCCGACGGGCACCGGGCCTCGGCCGAGCAGGTCGCGGAGCGCGTGAACGATCCGCTGCTCTCGGCGCTGCTGGTGGGCAAGTCCGCGGTCGCCGCCGAGCGCGGCGCGTCCCTGCTGGTCTCCCCCGCCACCCGGCTGCCCGACGTCGTGGTGGATCCGCGCGATCTGGTGACCGTACTGGGAAATCTCATCGACAACGCCCTGGACGTGGCCACGCTGGTCGAGGTGGAGCTGCTCGCCGAGGGCACCAGCGCGGTCCTGCGGGTCAGCGACAACGGCCCCGGGGTGCCCGTCGCGATGCGGGAGCAGATCTTCACCGAGGGCTGGTCCACCAAGGAGTCCCCGGCCCACCGGGAGCGGGGGCTCGGGCTGGCGCTGGTGCGCCGCCTGGCCGAGCGCTACGGCGGCGCGGCCCGGGTCACGGCCAGGGCCGGTGGCGGCGCCGTCTTCACCGTCGTGCTGCCGGAGGCGCTCGCCGTCCGGCAGCGAGCCGAAGTGGGAGAGTCGCAGTGATCGACGTTCTGGTGGTGGACGACGACTTCCGGGTGGCGGAGATCAACGCGGCGTACGTGGCCAAGGTGCCGGGGTTCCGGGTTGTCTCCCGTGCCCACACGGCCGCGCAGGCGCTGTCCGTCCTCGAACGCGAGCATGTCGATCTGATCCTGCTCGATCACTACCTGCCGGACCGGACGGGGCTCACGCTGGTGCGTCAGCTGCACCAGATCGGCCATCCGGCCGACGTGATCATGGTGACGGCGGCCCGCGATGTGGTGACCGTGCGGACCGCGATGCGGTACGGCGCTCTGCAGTATCTGGTCAAGCCTTTCAGTTTCGGCGGTCTGCGCTCCAAGCTGGAGAGCTACGCGACGCTGCGCCGCACCCTGGAGGGTGTGGAGAGCCGCCGCGGAGAAGCCGGTCAGGAGCAGGTCGACCAGATCTTCGGGGCGCTGCGCACCTCGGAGTCCGTCGCCGCGGCCGGGCTCCCGAAGGGGCATTCGGCGCCGACGGCCGATGTCATCCGCCAGGTCCTTTCGGCGGCCGGTGAGCCGCTGTCCGCACACGAGGTCGCCGCGCGGGCGGGGCTGAGCCGCTCGACCGCCCAGCGGTACCTCAAGTACCTGGAGGGCGCGGGCCGGATCAGCCTCACGCTGAAGTACGGGGACACCGGCCGCCCGGAACACCGCTACGCCTGGGCGGCGGCGGGCTGAGGAGCCGCTCCCCGCAACCCCTCTGCAACGTCCGGCCGGGTTGCATGGGGGCCATGCGCGTACCGCGATCCCCGCGGTGCCCGGAGGGAGGCCGATCCGTGAACCGATGCGAGGTGGTGCGGACATGAGCGCCGAGGACGCGCCGCCGGTGGAACTCACGCCCGCGGCCGCCGATCTGCTGCGGCGGCTGCGGGGGCTGCACGGACCGTTGATGTTCCACCAGTCGGGCGGCTGCTGCGACGGCAGCGCGCCGATGTGTTACCAGGACGGCGAGTTCCGTACCGGCGGCTCCGACGTACTGCTCGCCTCGCTGGAGGTCGACGGGATGGCGGAGAGCATTCCGTTCTGGATGTCGAGGAGCCAGTCCGAGGTCTGGGCGCACACCCGGCTGATCGTGGACGTGGTGGAGGGCCGGGGCAGCGGCTTCTCGCTGGAGGCCCCGGAGGGGGTGCGGTTCCTGATCCGGTCACGGCTGGTGGGCGGCTGATCAGGAACCGGGCACCCCCGGCGGGGAATCAGCCGGTGTCGCGCACCGCCACGATGCCGTTGAACACACCGACATACGCCGTGCCGTCCGGACCGATCGTCACGGGCGCCCAGTTGTTGTCGAACGAGGGGCCCGTGCCGGTGAGCTTCGTCCAACGGCGCTGTCCGGTGGCTGTTGCCCCAGCTGATCACGGAGTTGTCGGTGGTGGAGGCTCCGGAGCCGGAGGCCGGGACCTTGCAGACGAGGCGTTGGCCGTCGGGCACGCCGAGGCCGCGCCGGTAGACGAGGACGTTCATCCGGTCGTCGGCGCTGTCGGTGATGGCCACGTAGTCGTCGCCGTCACCGAACAGGTCCGGGGTGGTGCCCGAACCCTGGTTCACCGAACCGGGTATGGAAACGCACCGTGTTTCATCGACGCCTCACGGCCGTGCAATGTTGCCGGGCCACACCCCGCCCCGGCGCTGGCCGCCGGCTCCGCGCCGCGCGCCGGTCCGGCGGTCGAGCAGCTCGCGCCGGATCTCGGCGGCCGTGCTCCTGGCCCGGTCCGAGGTCGCCCTGCGGTCCGTCTGGGCGGGCACGAACCGGTGCGGCGCCCGGCCACACCGGGGGCACGCCGTGTCGGTGTGGATCAGCCGGCCGTCCTCGCACTGCGGGTCCTCGCAGAATGCGGCGCCGAGCAGGTGCCCGGCGATCTCCAGGGGCGGCCAACGGCGCCGGCCGTCCTCGTCCTTCTCCTGGAGGGTGTGGGCCCAGCGCGCGTTCCACCGGCGCTCCACCCGGTCCAGGAGCTGGTCCGGGCTGCGCCGGCCGAGCTCCCGGTGGATCATCTCGACGAGTTCGGCCGGATACTGGCCGCCGAACTCCCTCATCAGCGGCTGCGGAAGCGCGTGCAGGAGGTAGCCGACCGGGTCCGCACCCGGCCGCTGCCACTTCCGGCACTGGCAGTCCCCGTCCGGGGTCAGTGGGGTGCGGCAGCGGTTGCACAGGCCGCGGCAGTCGCCGCACAGTCCGTGGTCGAGCCCGTCCAGATGCCGGGCGGGCGCCCGGCCGCACTCCCGGCAGCAGGAGGCGCACAGACCGCAGAGCCGTTCGAAGCCGACGACCGTCGCCCAGGGCCGCTGCTGGCAACGGCAGCAGCGGCTGCTGCGGCAGTGCTCGTGGTGCACGGCGCCCGGTTCGCGTCCGAGTGGGGGCAATGACATCGCTGCGTTCTCCGGGTCCCGGCTCGGTGCGGCGCCCGGCAGCCGTTGCCGTGCCGGACGGGGATACGGTACGCGCTGTCGCGCACCCCACCGGACCGTTTCATACCCGAAGGCCCAGGACTCCCGAACGGCCGCACAAGGTAGCCAACCGACTAAAACATATACGTTCCTGTACGTACCTGAACCTTCCATGCATGTTTCCGCGCCACTGCTTGACCTTGCCGTTGGCGGCAGGGTTGAACGATCGCCGCATGAACAGCAGCTCAGCGGCTTCCAGACCTTCCGGCGACCGCCTCGTCGTCATCACCGGAGCAGGCACCGGCATCGGTCGCGCCACCGCCCACGCCTTCGCCGCCGAGGGGACCACCGTGCTCGTCATCGGGCGGCGCCCCGGCCCGCTCGAAGAGACCGCCGCCGGGCACGACCGGATCGTGCCGCTGGTGGCCGACATCACCGGCCCCGGTGAGCCGGAGCGGATCGTCCGCACCGCGCAGGAGACGTACGGGCGGCTCGATGTGCTGGTCAGCAACGCCGCCGTGGTCCGCCGGGCTCTGTCCGGGGACCCGGCCCGGCCGGGCGGAGCGGCCGGACCGGCGGCGGGGTCAGGGCCTGATGCTGCTCACGACGTCGGCGGTGGCCGTGAGGCCCTCCTGGATGGTGGGTGCCATGCTCGTCCCCGCGAGGAAGAACCCCAGCAGGCCGCAGACCAGCGCGTGTGAGATCTTCAGGCCGCCGTTGCGGAGGAAGATCACCGCCAGGATCAGCAGAAGCAGCACCAGTGAGATCGAAATGGCCATGGCCAACCTCCTCCGCCGCGCCTGAATTGCGGCATTCGGCGGCTAGTTTGGCGTAGCGGAGGAACCATCCGGCGCACTGGCGTGTCCGCCAAACGGGTACGGCTGGGCGGCCACGGACGGGGTTGGGCGGGCCCCCGGTCGGCCGGACCTGCCGGGGGCCCGCCCCACGCCTGTCAGGGCGCGGGCAGCTCCATCAGTTCGGCGACGGTCTCGCGGTGGCGGCCTGCCGTGCCGTAGGCGATCGAGTCGGCCTTGGCACGCTTCAGGTACAGGTGCGCCGGGTGCTCCCAGGTCATCCCGATGCCGCCGTGCAACTGGACGCACTCCTCCGCCGCGTGGACGGCGACCTTGGAGCAGTACGCCTGCGCGACGGCCACCGCCAGCGGCGCGTCGGGGCTGGCGGTGGCCAGCGCGTCCGCGGCGTTGCGCGCGGCCGCCCGCGCCGAGACGACCTGCAGCCAGAGCTGCGCCATGCGGTGCTTGAGCGACTGGAACGAGCCCACGGGGCGGTTGAACTGGCGGCGCTCACTCGTGTGCCTGACGGTCTCGGTCAGGCACCACTCGGCGATCCCGAGCTGCTCGGAGGCGAGGAGCCCGGCCCCGGCCAGCAGTCCCGCGCGCACCGCTTCCCGGGCGGCCCCGGCGTCCGCGAGGCGGGTTCCGGTGGCGCCGGTCAGGG
>CBRG010000101.1 GCA_000470535.1 Streptomyces sp. AW19M42 | reverse complement strand
CCCCCCCCTCCCGGCGGGCGAACGGGCCCAACCCCCGCTGACGCGGGCACCCCCCTCAGACAGCCGCCGGGGCGTCCAGGCCGAGTTCACCGTCGCCGAGGGGGGCGAAGAACCGCTCCACGTCGGCGTCGGTGACCTCGGTGAGCCGGGCGGGGTTCCATCGCGGGTTCCGGTCCTTGTCGACGATCTGGGCGCGTACGCCCTCGACCAGGTCGGGCCGGGTGAAGGCGGTGGACGAGACCCGGAACTCCTGGTCCAGCACGGCTTCCAGGCGGTCGAGGCGGCGCGCCCTGCGGACTGCTTCGAGGGTCACCTTGAGCGCGGTGGGCGACTTCGCCAGGATCGTGGCGACGGCCTCCTTGGCTGCGGGCTCGCCGCAGTCACCGAGGCGCTCGACGATCTCCTCGACCGTTCCGGCGCTGTAGCAGGAGTCGATCCAGCCGCGCTGTGCGGCCAGTTCGCCCCCGGTGGCCTCGCCGGCGTACCGCTGCACCGCCGTGGCGACGTCCGCGGGTGTGGTGCACAGGTCCAGGGCGGCGGTCAGGCCGGGAAGTTCCCGGGACGGGACGAAGTGGCCGGCGAGTCCGCACAGCAGCGCGTCCGCCGCGCCGACGGCCGCCCCGGTGAGCGCCAGGTGGGTGCCGAGCTCGCCGGGCGCCCTGCCCAGCAGGTAGGTGCCGCCGACGTCCGGGACGAAGCCGATACCGGTCTCGGGCATCGCGATGCGCGAACGCTCCGTGACGATCCGGATCGAGCCATGGGCCGAGACTCCGACGCCGCCGCCCATCACGATGCCGTCCATGATCGCGACGTACGGCTTGGAGAAGCGGGCGATACGGGCGTTCAGCCGGTACTCGTCACGCCAGAAGTCCAGGGCGGTCCCGCCGCCGGCCAGGGCGTCGTCGCGGATGGCGCGGATGTCGCCGCCGGCGCACAGCCCCCGCTCCCCCGCCCCCGTGAGCACCACGGCTGCGACCGAGTCGTCCCGTTCCGCCGCGTCCAGCGCCTCCGCCATGCGCAGCACCATGGTGTGGTTCAGCGCGTTCAGGGCCCGGGGCCGGTTGAGCGTGATGTGGCGGACGCGCCCCTCGGTGTGCAGCAGGACGGGATCCTCGTGGTTCATGCGTGCGCTCCGGTCAGCCCCAGTACGTGCCGGTCCGCCGGTCACGGACGGCCTTACGCTGCCATTGTGCGCGGCGGTCCCGGAGTCCGGGTACGAGGGGTGGCAGCGGCCACGTGGCGGGGTTCCGGAGACCGTCCGGGAGGGTCTCCGCTGTGGCAGCCGTACCCGACCGGCCAGACAATTGGGTCAGTCAGTACGGCAGCCCCGCCGGACGATCTTCGGAGCAGGAATGACCGATCACGACCGGCCACCGATCATCCCCGTCCGGCCCGCCCGGTCGGCCGGGAAGGCACGCCACGCCGACATCGGGACGGCGCAGCGGCTTGCCATGAACCGCACCGGCAGCTTCGAGTGGGATCTCGATGCCCGGACGCTGGACATCGACGAGGCGGGCCTGCTGGTGTTCGGCCTGGACCCGGCCACTTTCGACTCACGTCCCGAGTCCGTGATGGAGCGGCTGGAGTCCGAGGAGCGGGTCCGTCTCGGTACGGCGATCGACGAGGCCGTCAAGGGCGGGCGCAGCTCGTACAGCGTCTATTTCCGGGTCCCGACGGATGAGAGCGGCGACCAGTGGACCCATATCCAGGCGCGCATCCTGCGCAGCGCCGACGGCCGGGCACACCGGGTGATCGGGGTGGTACGGGACGCGACGGCCGAAGTCACCCATTCGGCCTTCGTGCTGGAACTGGAAAAGCGCCGTCAGCGCCAGACCGACATTGTTGAACGCACAACGAGCGCGTTGTCGCGGGCGGTGACCGTGGACGACGTGACGGCCGCTCTGACGGGACCGGGCGGTCTGGCCCGGCTGGGCGCCGACGGTCTCGCGCTCGGGCTGCTGCACAACGCCACGCTGAATGTCATCGCGCTGAGCGGCGACTCCCTGGAGGTCATCGACGAGCTGGGGCAGGGCAGGCTCGACCGGAGCTTCCCGCTGGCCGACACCGTCCTCAGCGGCCGGCCACGCTTCGTGAGCTCACTCGGCGCGCTCACCCGGCGCTATCCGGTGCTGGAGCCGTATGTGGGCCAGCTGAAGTTCCAGGCCGCGGCCTATCTGCCGCTCGTCGCGCAGGCGCGTTCACTCGGCGGCCTGGCGCTCTTCTACCGTGAGCGCACGGCCTTCAACGCGGACGAGCGCAATCTGTGTCTGGGCCTCGCCGCGATCGTCGCCCAATCGCTCCAGCGGGCCAAGCTCTTCGATGAGGAACGGGAATTCGCCACCGGTCTCCAGTCCACGATGCTGCCCCGGCGGATCCATGACATCCGGGGCGGCGAGATCGCGGTCCGCTACCACGCGGCGTGGAGCGGCCGTCAGGTCGGCGGTGACTGGTACGACGTGATCGCGCTGCCGAAGGACCGCTTCGGCATCGTGGTGGGCGACGTGCAGGGCCACGACACGCATGCGGCCGCGACCATGGGCCAGCTCCGGATCGCGCTGCGTGCGTACGCCGGGGAAGGACACCCGCCGTCGACGGTGCTGGCCCGCGCTTCCCGGTTCCTCGCCGAACTGGACACGGACCGGTTCGCCACCTGCACCTACGCCCAGGTCGATCTCGGCACCGGAACGGTACGGGTGGTGCGGGCCGGTCACTTCGGTCCGCTGATCCGGCACACGGACGGCCGGGTCGGCAGCCCGCAGGTACGCGGCGGGCTGCCCTTGGGCATCTCCACCGATTTCGGCGACGAGGAGTACCCCGAGACCCGGCTCGACCTGGTCCCCGGCGAGACGCTGGTCCTGTACACCGACGGGCTGGTCGAGGAGCCCGGCGCCGACATCGACGCGGGGGTCGGCACGCTCGTCAACGAGGTGAGCGCGGGACCGGCGGGGGCGGAGGCGCTCGCCGATCATCTCTCGGACCGGTTGTGGGAGCGCTGGGGCTCGGGCGACGACGTCGCGCTGCTCGTGTTGCGCCGCAGTCCGGACCCGGGATCACCCCGGGCACCACGACTGCATCAGTACATCCATCAGGCCGACCCGGAGGGGCTCTCCGACGCACGGACGATCGTGCGGCAGGCGCTGACCGACTGGGGCATGGCCGAACTCGCCGACGACGCAGAGCTGGTGACCGGGGAGCTGCTGGTGAACGTGCTGCTTCACACGGAGGGCGGAGCGGTACTCACTCTGGAGGTACTGCCCGAACCGGTACGGCGGGTACGGCTGTCGGTACAGGACCGCTCCAGCGCCTGGCCCAGGCGCCGCACACCGGGTGAGACAGCCACTTCAGGACGGGGTCTACTCCTCCTGGACGCCGTCGCCACGCGCTGGGGCATCGAGCCGCGCGGCGAGGGGAAGGCGGTCTGGTGCGAGATCGGCCCTGCGGCGCCGCCCACGTCCCCGCCGGTCCACAGGGACACGGACACCCGGTAATGCCGGCCCGTCCCACGCACCGCGGGACGCGGGTTCAGCTCCGTGGACGCGGTGTCAGCCCCCTGGTCGTGGTGTCAGTCTCCTGGACACGGTGGGTGGACAGCGTTGAGGGGCGTGCCGCCACGCCGAACGCGTGGTGGCACGCCCCTCGACCGGACTACCGGGCGCCGAGCGCCCGGACCGCCGGACTACGTCAGTGCTGAGCGGTGCGACGCTTGCGCACGGACCACATGATGCCGCCACCGGCCAGCAGCACGGCGACAGCCGCACCACCGATGATGGGAGTGGCGGACGACGAACCGGTCTCGGCCAGATCCGCCGAGGAGGAGCTCGGCGTGACTGCGGCGGGCGCAGACGACGAAGCGGTCTCGCTGGGGGTGTCGGCCGGGGTGGGCGCCGAGGTCGTGGGCGTCTGAGACGGCGTGGACGGCTCAGACGGCTTCGTCTCGGAAGGCGTGGGCGTGGGCGTCGGGGTCTGTCCCTCGCACACCGGTGCCTGCTTCTCGTCTTCCTTCGAGTACCGGTCGCCGTCACCGGCCTTGACGGACAGATGCACCGTCAGAGCCTTGTCGTGCTCAGGCAGGTCGATCGTCTTTTCGAGCCCCTTGCCGAAGCTCTCCGTCGGCAGCAGCTCCTTACCGTCAACGGTCACGGTCACCTGGTTGGTGACCCTGTCGTTGTACGCGCTCAGGTGAAGGCTCACCTCGGTACAGGTCACGTCCCAGGTGGGGGTGTGAGCTGCGGCCGGGCCGGCGGTGAGAACCACGCCGGTCAGACCGACAACCGCAGCGGCGGCGAGGGTTCCCGCAGCGCGCAGCGATCTCCTGGGTATGGTCATGGATTGTTCCTCCGCAAATGTTTCATCGCCCGAATGGCGGTGGGGCGCACAGTACTGCCCTTGCCTCCCGTATGTGCACCCGCCCCACACACCATTCGACGTCACAACTGACAGCACATCGTCGCTGGTTGGGACATGACGGACACCCCGGTCCGGACAACGGCCGGTCCGACGGTGGCGCGAAGTGAGCGCATGACACCGGACCGTATCGCTCGGGGTGGCGTCAGAGCGGTCGGTGCATGATGTGCACGCCCACGAACCCGTGCTTCGGATGCTCGAATCCCTCAGGCAGCGTCCCCAGGACTTCGAAGCCGAGCGAGCGGTAGAGCCCGACCGCGGCGACGTTCGTCTCCACCACGGCGTTGAACTGCATGGCCCGGAACCCCTCCGTGCGGGCCCAGTCGATCGTGTACTCGCACAGGGCCCGCCCCACACCGCGTCCGGCGTGCCGGGGGTCGACCATGTAGCTGGCGCTCGCGATGTGCGAGCCGTTACCCATGTGGTTCCTGTTCATCTTGGCCGTACCCAGAACCGTCCCGTCGTCGGCGACGGCGACGACCGCACGGCTGGGCGACTTGACGAGCCACCACTCGCTGGCTTCCTCCTCCCCCAGGTCGAGGGGGTAGGTGAAGGTCTCGCCCGCGGAGACGATCTCATGAAAGAACGACCAAATAGCAGGCCAATCACCGATGGTTGCTTCCCTGATCAACATTTGGCAAAGACTGCCAGCTCGGGTCCCCTTTCGCGACTCCCTGATCCTTGGCCGCGACGCCCTCCCCCCGTGGGTCCACGTGCGGACCGGCCGGCGGACGGCTTCTTCCGTGCGAACCGCGCCCGCCACGCGGACGGCGCTCGACAGAGGCTGCGACTGGGCGTGGAGCGCGCTCCTGACGACGCCGCTCTCCACGCACCCGGCGCAGCCGGAGCCGGGCCAGCAGACCAAGGGAGCTTCCACCCATGGCCGGTTGGGCGGGCCCGACCGGATCGCTGTCCGGTTCAGCCCGCCGCGGAGGCTCGGTGGGCCCGCCCGGCTCCACCAGCTCCGCCAGCCCCACCGGTTCGGCTGGTTCGGCTTTGTCTACTGGGTCGACCGGGTCAGACCGATCGACCGGCCCGGCGGCCATCGGCAGCCGGCCGAACGTCTCCAGGTCCGCAGACCGTTCGTCACCAGGCCGCGGAGCCTGACGGAGCTCGCGGGCGCTGTCCAGCTCCATGATGAGGTTGACCCGTCGCCAGAGGATCTCGTCGGGTTCATCGGCCAGCATCAGGCGCCCCATCGTGTCCCGCGTGGCCGATGACCCCCGTTGGCCGAAGACCGGTTCGGGCCGGACCCGGGCGAAGCAGGCGCGCTCGTACGGATCGTCCACCACTTCCGCCAGTTGGGCCGGATCGAGCGCCTGGGCCAGGACCGCCGCACGTGCCCAGGGATCCTCGGTGAGGCTCAGCAGCCGTTCGATCCGCCGCGAGCGCCAGTTGCGCGGGCGGCAGTCCCTGCCGGAGTCCAGCCGGTCGCGCATCCAGACCGGGCTCCTGCCCACCAGCAGTTCGGGCGAGCGAGCGGCGAGTCCTCCCAGCTCCTGAGCGAGGTAGAGCCACACGACCGCCCGGTAGCGATTGAGGTAGAACGCGACCGGTGTGACACATCCCGCGCGGGCCAGCCGGGTGAAGCGGACCGGGCTGATTCCGAGCAGCCGCGCACCTTCCGCCGTCCCCACCGTTCGCACCCGCTCCCGCAGGGCCCCCGGGAAGCCGTTCTCCGACCGGAGCCGGTCGATCTCCTCATGGCGGACCCTGGGCCGCCCACCGCCCCGCCGCACCTCCACCCGGACGATACCCAGGTGCACCGCAAGCTCGAACTCCCCTCGCCTCAGGACAAGGTCCGCAGCGGCCCGGCTCGCGGCGATCATGTGAGCCCCGTTCGCACCTACCGCATCCGTCACCGGCATCACGATTCTCCCCCGTGAGATTCGAATACTCTCTGTGACCAACAGTAGCTCAGAGCGAACGACATCCGCCGGGCCTGTGGATAACTACCGGGCCGGGAACGACACTGAGCACCGGGCCGACGCCAGCGCTGGGGGGTGTCTCGTCAGAGCCGGTCGATTCCATCCTGCCGCGCCGCCACACCGAGGTGCTCCCCGACCTTGTTGACCAGCAGCGTCATCTCGTACGCCACCTGCCCCACATCGGCGTCGGCCTCGCTCAGCACACACAGGCAGCTACCGTCCCCGGCGGCCGTCACGAAGAGCAGCGCCTCATCGAACTCCACCATGGTCTGGCGGGCCCTTCCGGCGCGGAAGTGACGTCCCGATCCGCGGGCGAGGCTGTGCAGGCCGGACGAGACCGCCGCCAGATGTTCCGCGTCCTCACGTGCCAGACCTGTACTCGCTCCGGTCACCAGACCGTCGTTCGACAGCACCAGGGCGTGCCGTATGTGTTCCACCCGGCTGGTGAGATCGTCAAGGAGCCAGTCGAGTCCCCTGTCCAGTGCCATGTTGTTCCTCCCCGTTCATACGTTCCCCGTGCCCCACTTACGTGTAAGCCTTGCGCACGGGTCACGTCCGGGCAAGCGCCCCTCCGCGGATCGGACAGGGCGAAATCGGGCCAAGTCTGCTGAGCCCACTGCGCCGGGCCCCGCGCGACCCGGCCCGCGACCGATGACCGCTCGCCCCGGGCGTTCCGCGTCCGGCGCCTACACTGGTCCCCTCGGGTGCGAGGAGTCGGCCCACGCGGACGGGAGTAGAAGAGTGTCGACAGGTGCCGGCAGCGGTTTCCAGGATCCGCCCGCAGAGGTGCTGGCCCAGGCGGCTGCCGCGTTCGGTCTGCTGGCCACGCCCGCCCGGCTGCACATCGTGTGGGCGCTGGCCCAGGGCGAGAGTGATGTGACGGGCCTGGCGGAGCGGGTGGGCGGCACGCTGCCGTCGGTGAGCCAGCATCTGACGAAGCTGAAGCTGGCCGGTCTCGTGCGCTCCCGGCGCGAGGGCCGCCGGCAGGTGTACCTGGTCGATGATCCCGAAGTGGTGACGGTCGTACGGCTCATGGTCGGCCAGCTCGCGGAGCGCGCCGGGTACCCGGCCTCGCAACCGGTACGGCTCCATGAGCTCGGTGCCTGAGAACGCTGCCACGGCGGGTACGGGCGACGGGCCGGCCGTCGTCGTGCCGATGCCCGGCACCACCGCCGGCCCCCCTGCCACCCCGCGACCGCCCGCAGCGCCCACGTCGCTACAGGTCCTGCGCGCGCTGGACAGCGGGCCGCGGGGGCTGGTCGAGGCGGAGGCGGAGGAGCGGCTGGCCCGGTTCGGTGAGAACATCCTCCCCGCGTGGCGCCCGGTCCCCTGGCCGCTGCGCTTCCTGCGCACCTTGCGGGACCCCTTCACTTCCGTCCTGTTCTGCCTCGGGCTGGTCTCGGCAGCGGTGGACGCATGGGGCACGGCGTCCGTGACGCTGGTGCTGGTGGTGGTCAGCTGCCTGCTGCGCTCCGCGGAGGAGCACCGGGCCGACCGGGCGACCGCCGCGCTGCGCGAGCTGGTCGCGACGACAGCGACGGTGCTGCGCCGCAGCGGGCCGGAGGCGACGCCGCAGACCCGCGACGTGCCGGTCGGTGAGCTCGTTCCGGGCGATGTGATCAGGCTCGGCCCCGGCGACCTCGTACCGGCCGACGTGCAGCTGCTGCGCGCGAGCGGCCTCACCGTGCATCAGTCCGCCCTCACCGGGGAGTCGGCGCCCGTCGGGAAGCATCCCGCGGACGACGGACAGCGGCAGCAGGCCCCGCCCGCGCTGCACAGCGTGCCCGAAGGAGCGGGGGGTGTGTTCGCCCAGCGACAGCTGTGTTTCCAGGGCAGCAGTGTGGCGTCCGGGAGCGGCACGGCGGTGGTGGCCGCGACCGGCGGGGACACCCGGTTCGCCGCCGCGGACGGCTCCGCGCACCTGCGCGGCGCCAGCGCGTTCGACCGGTCGGTGCAGGGGATCTCCTGGACCTTGATCCGCTTCATGCTGCTCACACCGCCGCTGGTCCTGATGGCCAATGCCGCGCTGCGCGGCCGAGGGCTGGAGACGCTGCCCTTCGCCGTGGCGGTGGCGGTGGGGCTGACACCGGAGATGCTCCCGGTCATCGTCACCACGGCACTGGCGCGGGGTGCTTCGCAGCTCGCCCGGAACAGCGGGGTGATCGTCAAGCGGCTGCCCGCGCTGCACGACCTGGGCGCGATCGACGTGCTCTGCCTGGACAAGACCGGAACCCTCACCCAGGACCGGCCCGTCGTCGACCGCTCGCTGGACCGGACGGGCAGTTCCGATCCTGCGGTGCTGCACTGGGCGGCGGTCAACGCTCTGTGGACGCTTCAGCTCGCCGACCTGCCGGCGCCCGACGCCCTCGACGAGGCGGTGCTGGACGCCTCGGAGCGCCAGGAGGAGTCCGCTCCTGGGGGCGGGAGCCCACGTACCGCTGTCAGCTCGTACGACGCGGTGGCCGCCCTGCCCTTCGATCCGGTGCGGCGTCTCTCCACCGCGGTCGTCCGGCTCCCCGGCAGACCCGGCGCGCATGTGCTGGTCACCAAGGGGGCCGTGGAGGCCGTCCTGGAGCGGTGCGATCTGGACCCGGCGGAACGGGAGCGGCTGGCCGGGCTGGCGGCGCGCGAGGCCGCCGAAGGACTGCGGCTCCTCGCCGTCGCCCGTACCGAGCGGCCCGCACGGCTCGGAACGTACACACCGGCGGACGAGCACGGACTCGCCTTTCTCGGCTTCGTGGCCCTGCGGGACGCGCTCACCCCGAGCGCTGCCGACGCGCTGGACGTACTGGCACGCCGCGGTGTCGCCGTGAAGGTGCTCACCGGGGACCACCCGGGCACCGCGGCCCGCGCCTGCCGGGACCTGGGGCTGGATCCGGGGCAGGTGGTCGCCGCGGAGGAGATCGACGTCCTGACCGAGGCGGAGCTCGCCCGCACGGCCGACCGCGCGACCGTGTTCGCCCGCTGCACTCCCGGGCACAAGGCCCGGATCGTCGCCGCGCTGCGTACCTCAGGGCACACCACGGGATTCCTCGGTGACGGCGTCAACGACCTGCCGGCCCTGCACGCCGCCGACGTGGGCATCTGCCCGCGCAACGCGGTCGACGTGGCTCGGGAGACCGCCGATGTGGTTCTCGCGGAGAAGGATCTCGGTGCCATCGACCACGCGATCACCGCGGGCCGGCGCAGCAGCGGCAACATCGCCACGTATCTGCGCATCACGCTCTCCTCGAACCTCGGAAACGTGATCGCGATGCTGGCCGCGGGTCTGCTGCTGCCCTTCCTGCCCATGCTTCCGGCGCAGGTCCTGGTCCAGAACCTGTGTTTCGACGCGGCGCAGCTCGCTTTCGCCTTCGACCGTCCCGCATCCTGCGTACTGCGGCGGCCGACCGTGCTGCGTCCGCGGGACTTCCTCCGGTTCATCACGCGGTTCGGGCTGCTGAACGCCGCCGCCGACCTGGCGACCTTCGCCGTGCTGGCCCTCGCCCTGCACGATTTCCGGGCGGACGACCAGGCGGCGTTCCACTCCGGATGGTTCACCGAGAACCTGCTCACCCAGGCCCTGGTGATGTTGCTGCTGCGCAGCGGCCGACGGGCCGCGGAGGGACGCACCGGCGGGCCGCTACGGGCGGCCGCGGCCGGTCTGGCGGTCGTCGGCGTCCTGCTGCCGCTCACGCCGCTCGGCCCGCCACTGGGCATGAGCGCGCTGCCGCCGCTCTACTACCTGTTGCTCGCCAGCGTCCTCGCGCTGTACGCGTGCGGCCTCGCGGCCGCCCGCAACCGCTACGAACGGA
This sequence comes from Streptomyces sp. AW19M42, assembly GCA_000470535.1. Lineage (GTDB taxonomy): Bacteria > Actinomycetota > Actinomycetes > Streptomycetales > Streptomycetaceae > Streptomyces. The sequence continues at coordinate 11,172 of CBRG010000101.1, read as the reverse complement.
AACGGGGGCTCTCATGACCGGCGGCGAACGCGCGCCGTGGCGCGCCGCCCCCGCGCCCCTCGTTGCAGCCGCGGACGTCCGGGCCGTCGGTTCGAGCCGTCACCGTGCGGCTCAGCCGTACGAGAGGTCGCTGCACAGGTCGTCGTCGGCCGAGCGGGCTTCGCCGGCGACGGCGGACGGTACGGCGTCGGGCGTCGGTGCCACCGGCGCGGCCGTGGGGTTCTGGGCGTAGTCGCTGCCGACGATCACCTGGATTCCGGCGTCCGCCGACTCAGTGGTGCGCGCTCCCTTGAAGAGCCGGGCCGTGTTCTCGGCCTTGTCCCGCAGGCCGGGGCCGTAGGTGACCAGTGTCCCGGTCTGGTCCTGGGAGTTCGCTGTGGCCGTGCCGGTGACGGTGAAGCCGTGCGAGCGCAGCAGCTCCGCCGCCTTGGCCGCGAGCCCCGTCACGGTGGTGCCGTTGTAGACGGCCACGTCGGTGCCCGTGCCGGAGACCGGAGCGGCCGACGCCCCGCCCGACGCCGCCGAGTCGCCGCTTCCCTTCTTGCCGGCGGCGTTCTGCCCGTCGAGTGTGCGGTCGGCCTTGAGGGATGCCCACAGTGCGTCGGCGTCCGGTTCCGCGATCGCGACGCGGGCGCCCTGGTAGCGCCAGGGGATGGTGACGAACTTCGTGTTGTGCAGGTCGACGTTCTTCATCGACATGGCGAACGACAGGAGCCGGTCGGCCGAACCGAGCCCCGGGTCCACGGTCATCGCGTCGGTGGCCGCGTTGGCGAGCGGCAGCAGAGTGGTCGGGCTCAGGCCGCGGGACTTGACCTTCTTCACGAGCGACCCGACGAAGGCCTGCTGCCGCTTGATGCGCCCTATGTCGGATCCGTCGCCGATGCCGTGCCGGATCCGTACGTAGTCGAGGGCCCGTTGTCCGGAGACCGACTGTGGGCCCTTGGCGAAGACCAGGGACCCCTGGGTGGCCCGCTTGGGATTCAGGTCGCGCTGGTAGATGTCCTTCGGCAGGCAGACGGGTATCCCTCCCACGGCCGAGGTCAGCGCGGAGAATCCGGCGAAGTCGACCACGACCGTGTGGTCGACACGCAGTCCGGTGAGGTGCTCGACGGTGTTCTGGGTGCAGGCGGGGTTGCCCTCGGCCGTCTCCCCCACCGAGAACGCCCCGTTGAACATGGTGTTCCGCTGAGGAGCCGTCCAACTGCCGTCGGGTTTCTTGCAGGCCGGGATGTCGACCAGGGTGTCGCGGGGGATGGACACGGCGACGGCGTGTCTGTGGTCGGCGTAGACATGGAGCAGGAACGCGGTGTCGGAGCGCCCGACGTCGCCCGTTCCACCGCCGAGCCCGCTGTTGGCGCCCGACCGTGAGTCGGATCCGATGACCAGGACGTTCTGCCCCTGGGACGTGTCGGGCGGGCGGTCGCCGGAGACTCCGTCGGCGCTGAACGTGTCGATGCCGCCGTTCAGCTTGAGGTACCCCCAGCCGACCCCGGCGACCAGCAACACGAGGAACGAGAGCCCGAACAGGCCCGTCCGCCGAAGGCGGCTCCTGCGCCCCCCTGTCCCCGCGCCCTTGTAACTGCCCGCCATGTCCCACCCCAGTTCGTCCGGCTTCCATGGAGTCGGACTCGCACCGCCCACGCATGGTTGTACAGTTGCGCAATGTAGCAAGTGTTCGCGTCCGGATGGATCACCGGACCTGTCCATGGTCGACCCCCATCCAGTGTCCACGAATACCTGCCGGAATCATTGACCGGAAGAGACCCGAAGAAAGGGCGTGAAGCGCATGCTGCGCAACGGCCTCGAACCCTGGCACCTGCTGATCGTCGCGATCGTCATGGTGATGCTGTTCGGCGCGAAGAAGCTGCCGGACACCGCCCGCGCCCTGGGCAAATCCATGCGGATCCTGAAGAGTGAGGCGAAGGCCATGAAGGAGGAATCGCCTCAGTGAGCGGAGCAGCTACAGGTTCTGCGCCGCACCCCCACTTCACGGCTTGCGCAATTGGGGAACCGCAGGGGGCGGGCCGTCGTTCAACTCGGTGACAGCCGAAGAAGTACTGATCAACGGATCACTGGATCATTGGAGGAAGTTCATGGGTGTGACCCTGGCCAAGGGCGGCAATGTCTCCTTGTCGAAGGAGGCACCCGGCCTGACCGCGGTGACGGTCGGCCTGGGCTGGGACGTACGGACGACGACAGGCGCCGATCACGACCTGGACGCCAGCGCGCTGCTGTGCTCCGAGGCCGGCAAGGTCCTTTCCGACCTGCACTTCGTCTTCTACAACAACCTCAACAGCCCGGACGGTTCGGTCCAGCACACCGGTGACAACCTGACGGGTGAGGGCGAGGGCGACGACGAGTCCGTCAACGTGGACCTGGCGGGTGTCCCGGCGGATGTCGCGAAGATCGTCTTCCCCGTCTCCATCCATGACGCGCAGAGCCGGGGGCAGAGTTTCGGCCAGGTGCGCAACGCGTTCATCCGCGTGGTGAACCAGGCCAACGGGGTGGAGCTCGCCCGTTACGACCTGAGCGAGGACGCGTCCACCGAGACAGCGATGGTGTTCGGCGAGCTGTACCGGCACGGGGCGGAGTGGAAGTTCCGCGCGGTCGGCCAGGGGTACGCCTCCGGCCTGGCGGGTATCGCGTCCGACTACGGCGTCAACGTCTGACCGCTTCGGCGCGGTGACCGAATGCGTACGGGTCCCGGCCCGCTCTCCTGCCTGCGGGACGCGGGCCGGGACCCGCTCCGTCGGCCGCGGGCTCCAGGGCACCACTGCGAGCAGCCGTTGCGCGATCATGTCCATATGGCCGATGACCACACGCACATCCGGGACTTCTTCACCGCCCGCGCCGCGGACTGGGACGCCCGCTTTCCCGACGACGGGCCGGCCTTCGCCGCGGCGGTCTCCGCCCTCGGCCTGCGCGCGGGCGACGCCGTGCTCGACGCGGGCTGCGGTACGGGACGGGCACTGCCCGCCCTGCGGTCCGCGGTCGGCCCCAGGGGCACCGTGCTGGGCGCCGACCTCACCCCGGCCATGCTGGAGGCCGCGGCACGCGCGGGCCGCGACCGCAGTGGGCTGCTGGTCCAGGCCGACGCCGCCCGGCTGCCGGTGCGGACGCAGTCGCTCGACGCCGTGTTCGCGGCCGGGCTGATCGCACATCTGCCACAACCGGAACGGAACCTGGCGGAGCTGGCCCGGGTGGTGCGGCCCGGCGGACTGCTGGCGCTCTTCCATCCCATCGGCAGGGCGGCGCTGGCCGCACGGCATCGCCGCACGCTCACCGACGACGATCTGCGGGCGGAGCCCAACCTCGTCCCGCTGCTGGCCCTTTCGGGCTGGCGGCTGGACACGTACTTCGACGAAGAGGCCCGCTTCCTCGTCCTGGCCGAACGGATGGGCTGAGCCCCGCACACCACGCCGGACGCCTCACTCGGCCGGGGTCTCCGGGCGGCTCAGGTGCCGGACCGGACAGCCGCCCGTGCCGGGCGTGGGGTACGTACCGAGTCCGGACAACTCGTAGCCACCCCGATATCCCTTGATCTCCGGATTCTCGCGCGCGTAGTGCGGGGTGGCGCGAGGCGGCAGCAGCCGCACCGCGCGGGCTCTCAGCCGCAGGGCGCCCCGGGTGAGCCCGCGTGCCACAGGTCCCGGGCGCTCGTAGCGGAAGGCCCGTAGCAGCGAGTCGTCGAGGAGCGCGAGGCTCGCACCGCGCACCACCCGGGCAAGGGGGCGGGGGTACCAGGAGGCCATCAGCGCCAGCGTGGCGTCCGACACCTCGCGCGCGCCCTCGTCCCAGCCGAAGTGCTCCTTCTCGTAGGCGTCGAGGGTGCGCTCGAAATCCTCGTACGTGTGCGGCAGGTCCTGGATGCCCATGTGCGCGCCCAGGGTCCGGTAATAGGCGGCGCACGCCGCCTTCTCGTGTCCGGACAGGCGGCGCCAGCCGTAGGTGTCGAGCCACCGCTTCGGGGTGACGACGAAGGTGCACAGCACATAGCGCATGTCGTCGTTGCTGATGTCGTAGCTGCGGTGCATCTGGTTGATCCGGCGGATGGCCGTACGCCCTGGAACACTGTCGAAACCGTGCTCGACCACCGCGTCCAGGAGGAGTGCGGTGTCGTCGTAGCGCTTCTGCGAACGACTCGTCAGCTCCGCTGTCTCGGAAAGCAGCCGACCGATACTGGGGACGGCATACGTCCGGTACAGGGCGAGTTCGAGGGCGCGAGTGATGTCCCAGGGGAATTCGTACGTGGCCGTGATCCGGTAGATCTCCAGGAAGTCCCGGTCCGGATCGAGGCGTTGGATATCCTTCAGCCGGTCGTAGCGCTTCACCGCACCGTCCCTCTCCTCGTCCAGGCCACGTGTCCAACCCTACGCGCGCGGGCAGGACCGTGAGTACGCACGCAGAACAGGGAACGCCGTGCACGCGCGGCACATCCTCGCTCGTGCGCGCGACCCCTGTCGGGCACATACGTATCCAGGAAGGGCGGTCCCCATGACCGACATGTTCGGCGTACTCCGCAGAGCCATGAACCCCGGCCGCAAGGACGGCCGGCCCGACGGTGCCACCAAGGCGCCGGAGCGCCGACAGCACAATCTGTTCGACGCGGCAGCCACGTTCGTCGCGGCCTCTGCGGCGGACGACCAGGAGCGGATGGACGAGGCGAGCGGCTGGGTGTCGCCGGAAGCACTCTCCTTCGGCGTCGGAGAACTGGCCTGCCGGGCGGTCATCGCGCTGGCCCGTGAGCGCGGCGAATCACCCGAAGCGGTGGCCCGCGACCTTCTCGGGCTGGCCGGCGAGTAGGGGTCCCGTCCTCGGCACACCGGTAGGGAGCCGCGAGGCGTTCTGCCTTGTCAGGGCCTCGACGAGTCCGTTACCCACTGGTTAAGGTGCGCCGACGGACAACCTTGACGGATGAGGAGGATGCAGTGACCGGGACGGACGAGGCAGCCGCCGACGACGCACTGTATGTACTGACTGCGGTCCTGCTGACCCCAGCGCAGTTCCCGAGCGTGCTCGGCGACGACTATCCGGCGGCCTGCGCGGCACTCGGCCTCGGCCCGTACGCGACGGGATACGGGCTGGTCATGGGCCAGGACGGCGACGGGGCCAGGTGGACCGTCGTCGTCGATGACGTGTCCCTGGTGGCCGTGGCGATAGCGTCCTGGGACTGCGGCATGCAGTACGAGCTGTCGCCCGACGAACGTTCGGTGGTCTGCGCTCTCCCCGGCTGGCCGCTCGCCGTGGCGGTCGCCGCACCGGGCGTGGCCGCTCCGCACGACCCGGCCCCTGATCCCGGGGCGGACGGCAGGGATCTGCCGCCGCTGGCTCCGCCGGACCCCGATGTGTGGGGCCCGGCCCAGCGCCGGCTAGGCGCGGACGCGATCGCATCTCAATGGGCGGACTGGCGCGAACAGATCAACGACGAGACCGCGCCCGCGGCGGCGGGCGACGGGAGCGCGAAGGAGAGCGCCGAGGACGAGGAAGCGTCCGGTGCGGACGGTGAGAATGCGGGCTTCACAGACGGCGAGAGCGCGGCCCCGGACGCCGATGCCGATGACACAGGCGATGAGGGCATCACCCCGGACAGCGCCCACCGTGCCCCGTCCGGGACACATCCCGGTGTCCGGCGGGCTCTGGCCGAAGCCCATGCCTACCTGGACGCCCCGCCTCCGCCCGGCCGGGTCCGGTCCTCGTTCGCCCCGGGGGACGCCCGGACGATCCGGGCCGACGGCCCCGGCTGGTCCATGGTGGCCAGGACCGATGACATGGCGTTCCTGCTGCTGGACGAGATGCCGGGCGAGATACTGCCGGTCCGGCGCGGTGCGGAACTGCCCGGTCTGCTCAAAGCTCTGGACGCGCTCGCCGTACGGCCCTCCTGAGGCGCACCGGACGCGGACACCGCTTGCCGAGCGGTGCCCCGCCCCGGGCCCCTCCGGTCAGGGGCCGGCACCGCTCAGCGGCCGATCTCCTTACGGCTGATCCTGCGGAGCCTGCGCCGCTGGCTGGGGTCCAGTGCCAGATAGGCGATCGCTGGAACTCCGATGAGCACCAGCAGGGACAGCCAGAACCCGATGAACGGCATCAGGACGACTGCGACGACGACTCCCCCGATGGCGATCTTTGCGCTGTTCGACATCGTCCACGCCTCCTTCGCGGCCAGTGGCCGCTCCTGCTGTGAGAACGCCTGTGCGTGCTCATCGGTTCCAGCCTGCCCCGAACCCGTCGGGAACGGTCACCTGAGCGGTGCGCCGACCTCGTGCATGTGGTCGAGTGCCTGGCGGTAGGACTCGATGAGCCCGGTTTCCGCGTACGGCATGCCGAGCGCCTCGCAGTGGGTCCTGACCAGGGGCTGCGCCAGCCGCAGATGCGGGCGGGGCATGCTCGGGAAGAGGTGGTGCTCGATCTGGTAGTTGAGCCCGCCGAGGAACCAGTCGGTGAGGACGGCGCCCCGTACGTTGCGCGAGGTCAGGACCTGGCGCTGCAGGTGTCCCCAGCGGTCTCCGTCCGGGTCGGGCATCTCCATGCCCTTGTGGTTCGGGGCGAAGGCCATGCCCAGGTGGAGGCCGAAGAGCGCATGGTGCACGAGAGCGAAGACGACGGCCTTGCCCGGGGACATGACGGTGAGCAGCAGCGCGGCGTAGAGGCCTAGGTGGGCGACGAGCAGCAGGGCGGAGAGGGCGCGCTCACGGGCGGGCTGCTGTCGCAGGTACTGGAAGCCGGAGATCTTCAGCGCGATGCCCTCCAGGAGCAGCATCGGGAAGAACAGCCGGGCCTGGTTGCGGGTGAGCCAGCGGGCGAAGCCCTCGCGCTGTGCGGCCTGCTTCTGGGTCCAGACGAGGGCGCCGACGCCGACGTCGGGGTCCTTGTCCACATGGTTGGGGTTGGCGTGGTGGCGTACGTGCTTGTCGTTCCACCAGGCTTCGTTCATGCCGAGGAGCAGATTGGCGTGCACCAGGCCGATGGCCCGGCTTGCCCTGCGGTCACCGGATATCTGGGCGTGTCCGGCGTCGTGCCCGACGAACGCGGTGCGGGACCAGAAGATGGCGAGGGGCAGCGCGAGCAGCAGGGTCCACCAGGTGTTGCCGAGAAGGAACATGCCGGTGACCACAGCGCCCAGGGCGAGCAGATTGGCGGCGATGCCGGCCGCGTACCAACCGGTGCGGCGTTCGAGGAGTCCTTGCCCCTTGACGGCCCGCAGCAGTGGCGCGAAGTCACTTCCTGTACTTCCGGCACTTCCGGCACTGTCACGGGTTCGTTCCGCGACGGTGGTTGCGGCCTGAGGCATGATGTCTCCGGTCTTAAGGGATGCGCTGACCTGATGAAACGTACGGGTCGCAGATATACGGCAGCCATGGAGCCACCACCCGAGGTTTCCTGGTGCCAACCCCCTCGTTCCGGTGGGGGGCTGGCTACACCTGGCCGACATACCGGACACAGGTGTGTGATCTAAAACATGCGGCGACTAGCCCCGCCGCCGGATGCGATGGAGTACCCTCGGCGACCTCAGCCCACTAGTCAAATTTGAGGAATCTGACATCGCTGTGCACAGCCTCCACGCAGCAACGCTCTCCGAGATCTCCGCACTCATCGGCTGTTCCGTGGTGTTCCTGCCCGCGGATCCCTCCCGGACCGGACGCGTCGCCTTCTGGTGTCCAGACGGTAGCAGTCCGCCCGATGCCCCGGGGACCGTCGAGGGCCTGACCGTGACCTGCGCCGACGCCGAGCCGTACGAAGTACCGGCGCGGCTGCTCCCCGTGCGGGACGCCCTGCCGGTACTGACCCGCGCACGCGTCTCGGCTCACGCCTCGGGTTCAGCCTCCTTCTGGGGCGCGGCCGGGCTGCTGTCCCTTCAGTTCACCGCGCGTGGGCTGCTGTTGCCGGGGCTGAGCGCCACGGACCACGACGCGTGGCGGGCCGGACCGCTCACCGCGGACGATCAGGACCGGATCCGCGCCCTGGCCGCTTCCATGCCGCCAAGTGCCCATGCTGTTCCGCTGGATGCGACGGCAGAGCCGCTGCTGCTGCCCGAACCGGAGTGGCTGGTACGGGCGTTCCTCGACGCGGTGGCCGACAGCCTGCCACGCACACCCGCGGCGGCCCTCGCCAACGGTGGCCCGGCCTTCAGCGCGGACGCTCCACAGCGGCTGGCCGAGCAGCGGGCCTGGGCCGCCGATGTCGCGGCCGGCCACGACGCCGGTGTCCGCCTCTCGCTGCGCGTGGAGGTGTCCGGGCTGGACCGGGCCGACGAGGGGCCCGACGGACAGCCGTCCAGCCCGTCCTTCCGGGTCGTCCCGCAGATCCACAGTGTCAGCGATCCCACGCTGGTCACCGATGCCGCCCAGGTCTGGACGGGCAACGGACCGACCGCCGCCGCTCTGGGGCCGAAGGCGCGGATGGACGCCCTGGTCATGCTGCGCCGGGCGGCCCGTGCCTGGCCGCCCCTGACGCCGCTGCTGTCGGCCGCCGTGCCGGAAGCCGTGGAACCGGCCGACGAGGAGATCGGGGAACTGCTCGGCCCCGCCTCACGGGCGCTCGCCGCGACGGGCGTGCAGGTGCACTGGCCCAGGGAGCTGGCCCGCAAGCTCACGGCGCGCGCCGTGATCGGCCCGCCCGACGACGAGAACGGCGCGGCCGGACCGGACGGTTTCCGGCCATCTGCCCGTACCGGCTCCGACACCGCATCGCTCCTGTCGGCGGACGCCCTGCTCGCGTTCGACTGGCGGTTCGCGCTCGGGGACCGGAGCCTCGGCCGCGCCGAGCTGGACCGGCTGGCCGAGTCGGGCCGGCCGCTGGTGCGGCTGCGCGACCAGTGGGTGCTGATCGATCCCGAAGAGGCGCGTCGCGCCCGGGAGACCCAGGACCGCAAGGTCACCCCCATCGACGCGCTCGGGGCAGTACTGACCGGCACCACCGAGCTCGACGGCCGCCGGGTCGAGGTCCGGGCGACCGGCTGGCTGGAGGCCCTGCGACAGCGGGTAGCCGATCCGGAATCCCGGCAGGCGCAGGACGGCGAGCCCGTGCTCGGGCAGCCCGCGGCGCTCACAGCGACCTTGCGCGACTACCAGCTTCGTGGTCTGAACTGGCTGCACACGATGACCTCGCTCGGACTCGGCGGTTGCCTCGCGGACGACATGGGGCTCGGCAAGACCATCACTCTCATCGCGCTGCACCTGCACCGGCAGACCATCGAATCGGCCGCGGGCCCCACCCTGGTGGTCTGCCCGACCTCCTTGATGGGCAACTGGCAGCGGGAGATCGAGAAGTTCGCCCCTGGCACCCCGGTGCGCCGCTTCCACGGCGGCGCACGGAGTCTGGAGGACCTGCCGGACGGCGAGTTCGTCCTCACCACGTACGGGACGATGCGGCTGGACGCTCCGAAGCTCGCGGCCACCCGGTGGGGCATGGTCGTCGCCGACGAGGCGCAGCACGTGAAGAACCCGTACTCGGCGACGGCCAAGCAGTTGCGCACGATCGGCGCGCGGGCCCGGGTCGCCCTCACCGGCACTCCGGTGGAGAACAACCTCTCCGAACTGTGGGCGATCCTCGACTGGACGACGCCCGGTCTGCTCGGCCGGCTCGGCACGTTCCGTACCAGGTACGCGCGAGCGGTGGAGGACGGCAGCGACCCCGCGGCGGCCGAGCGGCTCGGCGCGCTGGTGCGTCCGTTCCTGCTGCGCCGGCGCAAGTCCGATCCGGGCATCGCTCCGGAGCTGCCGCCGAAGACGGAGACGGACCGCACGGTCTCCCTGACGGCAGAGCAGGCGGGCCTGTACGAGGCGGTGGTACGCGAGACCCTGGCGGCGATCTCCGCCACCGACGGCATCGCCCGGCGGGGCCTGGTGGTGAAGCTGCTGACCGCGCTCAAACAGATCTGCAACCATCCCGCGCAGTACCTGAAGGAGGAGGAGCCGCAGATCGCCGGGCGTTCGGGAAAGCTGGAGCTGCTCGACGAGCTCCTCGACACCATCCTCGCGGAGGGTGCGGCCGTCCTGGTGTTCACCCAGTACGTCCAGATGGCCCGGCTCCTCGAACTGCACCTGGCGGCGCGCGGGGTCCGAACCCAGTTCCTGCACGGCGGCACTCCGGTCGCCGCGCGGGAAGCGATGGTGAACCGTTTCCAGGCGGGCGAGGCCCCGGTCTTCCTGCTGTCGCTCAAGGCGGCCGGGACCGGGCTCAACCTCACCCGCGCGGGCCACGTGGTGCACTTCGACCGCTGGTGGAACCCCGCGGTGGAGGCCCAGGCCACCGACCGTGCGTACCGCATCGGGCAGACCCAGCCGGTGCAGGTCCACCGGCTGATCGCCGAGGGCACCATCGAGGACCGGATCGCCGGGATGCTGGCCCGTAAACAGGGGCTCGCGGACTCGGTCCTCGGTTCCGGGGAGAGTGCCCTGACCGAACTCAGCGACGCGGAACTGGCCGATCTGGTCGAGCTGCGAGGGGGCGCACGATGAGCGACGGATACGAACCCGGCGCATACGGGCCGGACGGATACGAACCGGACGGCTACGACTCCGACGGATACACCGGCACCTACGACGACAGCGACACCTACGAGGGCGACGGGCAGGACGGAACGGCGGCCTCGCTCCCCTCGCAGGAGCGCACCTTCGCCGCGCTGCCGCCCGCGAGCGGGCGCGCCTTCGCGGAGTCCTGGTGGGGCCGGGCCTGGCTGAAGGCGCTGGAGGACACCGCGCTGGACGGCCAGCAGCTCAAGAAGGGACGCCGACTCGCCCGAGAGGGCGGGGTCGGTGTGGTGTCCGTGCGGCCCGGCCGGATCACGGCTGTGGTGCAGGACCGGGATACGAGCGCGTACCGCAGTGACGTGCTGCTCCAGGAGCTGAGCGAGGAGGAGTGGGACCGGTTCCTGGACATGGCGGTCGACCGGGCCGGGCACATCGCCGCGCTGCTGGACCGCGAGATGCCGCCGCATCTGGTCGAGGACGCGTCCGCGGCGGGCGTGGAACTGCTCCCGGCCATCGGTGACCTCGATCCGGAGTGCACCTGCGAGGCCTGGGACCACTGCCCGCACACCGCCGCGCTCTGTTACCAGGTTGCGCGGCTGCTGGACCAGGACCCGTTCGTCCTGTTGCTGATGCGGGGACGCGGCGAGCGCCGGCTGCTCGACGAGCTCCAGGTGCGGATCACCGCCCGCGCCGCGGGACACGA
>CBRG010000100.1 GCA_000470535.1 Streptomyces sp. AW19M42 | reverse complement strand
CCCGGCCGCGGCGCCTCCACCGCCCTCCGGCCCCTCCCGCACCGCCGCGGCCTCCGCACGGCGGCGCCGGTCCGCCAGCCACTCACCGGCCCAGTCCGGCGGAACGGCCGAGGGCAGGGCCGCCTCGTCGGACGCCCGGAGCAGCAACAGGCCGAGCGCGTGCTTGCAGGGGAACTTCCGGCTGGGGCAACTGCACTTGTACGCGGGCCCTGTGGTGTCGACAACCGTCCGGTACGGCGTGCTCCCGCTCCCCCTGCACAACCCCCACACCGCGCCCCGCTCCTCCCGCCCGGTGTCCGACCACGGCCCGGCCGAACCGAGCTTGTTCCCCGCCTTGCGTGAAGCGTCGTCAGGAGCCAGGGCCAGGACCTGCTTCACCGTCCAGCGCACCGCCGGAGCAGCGGTGCCCAAGGGTTCTCCCCCGTCAGTCAGCAACATGGATACGACGGTAGGCCGCACCACTGACAACTGCTCCTACCTGCGGGAACGTTGATTGTCAGTGCCATGGTGCACGGTGGGAAGCACATCGGGACGACCGATCTGGAGGGGGATCCATGACCGTGTCAGAAACCACCGCAGCCGTGGGCGCCGAGGCGCTGCGCCCGCACGCCGAGGACGCCTTCGCCGACGAGCTGAAGGCGCTCGCGGCCGCCGACGACCGCCCGCGTCCCGCCCGTTGGCGGCTGTCGCCCTGGGCCGTCGCCACGTACCTGCTGGGCGGTGCGCTGCCCGACGGCACCGTGATCTCACCCAAGTACGTGGGCCCGCGCCGTCTCGTGGAGGTCGCCGTCAGCACCCTTGCCACGGACCGGGCGCTGCTCCTCCTCGGCGTGCCCGGCACCGCCAAGACCTGGGTGTCCGAGCACCTCGCGGCCGCCGTCAGCGGTGACTCGACCCTCCTGGTCCAGGGCACGGCGGGCACACCGGAGGAAGCCGTCCGCTACGGGTGGAACTACGCACAGCTCCTCGCACACGGCCCCAGCCGCGACGCGCTGGTGCCGAGCCCGCTGATGCGTGCCATGTCCGAGGGCATGACCGCGCGGATCGAGGAGCTCACCCGCATGCCCGCCGACGTGCAGGACTCGCTGATCACCATCCTGTCCGAGAAGACCCTGCCGCTGCCCGAGCTGGGCCAGGAGGTCCAGGCGGTCCGCGGGTTCAACGTCATCGCCACGGCCAACGACCGCGACCGGGGGGTCAACGAGCTGTCCAGCGCGCTGCGCCGCCGCTTCAACACCGTGGTCCTGCCGCTGCCGGCCACCCCGGAGGCGGAGGTCGAGATCGTCTCCCGCCGCGTCGAGCAGGTCGGCCGCGCGCTCGACCTGCCTCCCGCCCCCGACGGCCTCGCGGAGATCCGCCGCGTGGTCACCGTCTTCCGTGAGCTGCGCGACGGGGTCACCACCGACGGCCGTACCAGGATCAAGTCGCCTTCGGGGACGCTGTCCACGGCCGAGGCCATCTCCGTCGTCACCAACGGCCTCGCGCTCGCCGCCCACTTCGGTGACGGGGTACTGCGCGCGGGTGACGTGGCGGCCGGGATCCTCGGCGCGGTCGTCCGGGACCCGGCCGCCGACCGGGTGGTCTGGCAGGAGTACCTGGAGACGGTGGTGCGGGAGCGGGACGGCTGGAAGGACTTCTACCGTGCCTGCCGTGAGGCCTCCGTATGACCGGCACCCCGCGCCCCGGCGGGCCGCTGCTGCTGGGGGTGCGGCACCACGGCCCCGGCTCGGCCCGCGCCGTCGGCGTCGCGCTGGAGGCCGCCCGGCCCAGGGCGGTGCTCATCGAGGGCCCGCCCGAGGGCGACGCGCTGCTGTCGCTCGCCGCCGACGAGCAGATGCGGCCGCCCGTCGCGCTGCTCGCCCACGCGGTGGACGATCCCGGCCGGGCGGCGTTCTGGCCGCTCGCCGGTTTCTCGCCCGAATGGGTCGCGATCCGCTGGGCCCTCGCGCACGACGTCCCGGTCCGGTTCATCGACCTCCCGGCCGCGCACTCGCTGGCCATGGCGGAGAAGGAGGAGGAGCGGGAGCGGGAGGCGGAGTGCCGGGGTCCGGCGGAGCGGGCGGGGGGAGCGGGCCCCGCGCCCGCCCCGGTCGACCCCATCGGGGTGCTGGCCGAGACCGCGGGGTACGACGACCCCGAGCGCTGGTGGGAGGACGTCGTCGAACACCGCGCCCACGACGGGGGCCCCGACGACCCGTTGGCGGCCTTCGCCGCGCTCGGCGAGGCGATGACCGCCCTGCGTGAGGTGTACGGGGACGGCGGCCACCCCAGGGACGCGGTCCGCGAGGCGTACATGCGGATCCAGCTGCGCACGGCCCGCAAGGAGTTCGACGACGACGTCGCCGTGGTCTGCGGTGCCTGGCACGTACCCGCGCTCGAAACGAGGACGACCCTCGCGGCCGACCGGGCTCTCCTGAAGGGGCTGCCCAAGGTCAAGGCCGAGCTGACCTGGGTGCCATGGACCCACCACCGGCTCGCCCGGCACAGCGGATACGGGGCCGGGATCGACTCACCCGGCTGGTACGCCCACCTCTTCGCGTCCCCGGACCGCCCGGTCGAACGGTGGATGACCAAGGTCGCCGGGCTCCTGCGCGACGAGGACCGGTTCGTGTCGTCCGCCCATGTCATCGAGGCCGTCCGGCTCGCCGGGACCCTCGCCGCCATGCGGGGCCGGCCGCTCGCCGGCCTGAGCGAGGCGACCGACGCCGTGCGGGCCGTGATGTGCGAGGGCTCCGACGTGCCGCTCGCCCTCGTCCGGGACCGGCTGATCGTCGGCGGCACCCTCGGTGAGGTACCCGACACCGCCCCCGCCGTGCCACTCCAGCGCGACCTCACCCGGCGGCAGCGCACCCTGCGGCTCAAACCGGAGGCGTCCGAACGGGACATCGAGCTCGACCTCCGCAAGGACACCGACGCGGCGCGCAGCCGGCTGCTGCACCGGCTGCGGATCCTCGGCGTCGGCTGGGGCGAACCCACCGAGGGCCGGGGGAGCACCGGCACCTTCCGGGAGAGCTGGCGGCTGCGCTGGGAGCCGGAGTTGTACGTACGCGTCGCGGAGGCGGGTATCTGGGGTACCACCGTGCTCCGCGCCGCGACCGCCCGCGCCGAGTCGGACGCCCTGTCGGCCACCGCCCTGGCCGACGTCACCGCGCTCGCGGAGCGGTGCCTGCTGGCCGGGCTGCCCGATGCGCTGCCCGTCGTCATGCGGGTCCTCGCGGACCGCGCCGCGCTCGACACGGACGTCGGCCACCTCGCGGACGCCCTGCCGTCCCTGGCCCGCGCGCTGCGCTACGGGGACGTCCGGTCCACGGACGCCTCGGCGCTCGGGGAGGTCGCGGCGGGGCTC
>CBRG010000099.1 GCA_000470535.1 Streptomyces sp. AW19M42 | reverse complement strand
GGGTGGTCCGCGGCGGCGGCGGCTGGCCGGTGCCCTGGGTCTGGCTGGGCCGGCCCGCGCCCGCCGTTGCCTGGCCCGACTCCCGGACCGTTCCCGCGGCGGGCGCGGAGGCCCTCGCGGACGGGGTCCGGGGGGCGGTGCTCCGGGTCGGGGCGGGCTGGCGGTCGGCCGGGGGCGAGGCCTTGGCGCCGCTGCGGGACTCCTCGGGGAGCGGGGAGCCGGGGAGCTGGTTGGTCGGGACTCCGTTGGGCCCGGGAACGGTGACGACTCCGGACGAGCGGACCGCCCCGCCGAGGATGGAGCCGATGAGCAGGGTGAGGCCGACGACCACCGTGGCGACGACCGTGCCGCGGCGCAGTACGCGGCGGCGGAGGTCCCAGATCTCGGAGCGGGGGCCGAGCTTGCGCCAGGCTTCCCCGGCGAGGCGTCCGTCGGCCGAGTAGACGGGGGCGCCCGCGATGATCAGCGGGCTCCAGGCGGCGAGGTAGATGATGTCCGGCGCGTCGTAGACGGGGACGGTGCGCCAGCTGACGGTGACCAGGAGGGCGGCGGACAGGAGGGCGCCGACCGAGGCGGCGACGCGCTGCCAGAGGCCGAGGACGGTGAGGACTCCGACGACGACCTGGAGGAAGGCGATGCTGAGTCCGGCGCCGACGGGGTGGGAGAGCGCGAAATCGCGGAGGGGCGCCGCGAGGGCCCAGGGGTGCAGCGAGGTCAGCCACTTGACCATGGAGCCGCGGTCGCCGCCGTCGAAGTAGACGGGGTCGCAGAGTTTGCCCATGCCGGCGTAGATCGAGATGAAGCCGAGGAAGACCCGCATGGGCAGCAGGACGACGCCGAGGTTCATGCGGCGGCCGGGGTAGTACGCGTGCCGGACGGAGTCGCCGCTCCGTTCACGGTCGTCGGCGACGTCGTCGAGGTCGTCGAAGGCATCGCCGTCCCGGCCCCGGCCGGGCCCGTCCGCGCCGTACACGTCGGTCCGGTAGCCGTCCGTCCGGTAGCCGTCCGCGGCGTACGGCCCCGGGCCGGTCTCGACCGGGTCGAACGCGCCGACGGCCTGCCGCATCGGCGGCAGCAGCGGCCCGCCGGGCCGGGAGCCGCCGATCAGCGGGGTGGGCTGGGTCTCTTCGAGGCGCGGGATGACCTGGGCGCCGGCTCCGCGGACGCCTTCGGGTTCGTACGAGGCGTACGGCTCGTACGGGTCGTACGCGGTGTCGGGGCGGCCCGTGACGCCCGGCCGGCCCGCGGTGGAGTTCCGTACGGCCTGGAGCAGTCCGGTGGCGCCGGGGTCGCCGGGGGCGGCCCTGCCGCTCCACACGACGGGGGCGCGACGGCCGCGCCCCGCTCCGGAGCCGCTCATGACGGGGATCCTGGGCGCGGCGGCGGGGGTCACACCGCGCAGCCGTGCGCGCTGGCCGGGTGCGAGCTGTACCCGGAAGCTGGCGTGGTTGACGATGACCTGCGCAGGGTCGCAGTCCACCTTGGTCATGCTCAGGGCAGGTTGCTCGTCGAACCGAGGCGTTCTGGTGTCCACACTCATCTAACCGAGTGATGTGTGTTTAGGACACTGCCTTGACGGCGCCGAAGTGTCCGAGGCCCGTCAACAGGTGGTGGCGGGGTGCGGCGGGGCGTACGCGCGCTCCGGTGCGCCCCCGCGCACGGCCGCGCGGAGGCGGCGGACGGCGGGTGGTGTCCTCAGTCGGCCGCCGCCCGTGCGGGTGGTCCTGCGGGCCCGGCGCGGGCCTGCGCGGGCCTGCGCGGGCCCGCACCGGGGACAACGGGCCCGGCGCGGATCAGGCGCGGCGGCGTGCGACCTCGTACATCACGATGCCGGCCGCGACACCGGCGTTCAGGGACTCGGCGCCGCCGGGCATCGAGATGCGGACCCGGTAGTCGCAGGTCTCGCCGACGAGCCGGCCGAGGCCCTTGCCCTCGCTGCCGATGACGACGACGACGGGGCCGCCGAGCGCCTCCAGGTCCTCGACGGTGTGCTCGCCGTCGGCGGCCAGGCCGACGATCGCGATGCCTTCCTTCTTGTACGCCTCCAGCGCCCGGGTCAGGTTGGTGACGCGGGAGACCGGGGTGCGGGCGGCGGTGCCGGCGGAGGACTTCCAGGCTCCGGCGGTCATTCCGGCGGCGCGGCGCTCGGGCACGACCACGCCGTGGCCGCCGAACGCGGAGACGGAGCGGACGATCGCGCCGAGGTTGCGCGGGTCGGTGACGCCGTCGAGGGCGACGATCAGCGGGTCCTCACCGTTGTCGTACGCGGCGGCGGTGAGGTCCTGCGGGTCCGCGTACTCGTACGGCGGGACCTGGAGGACGAGGCCCTGGTGGTTCAGGCCGTTCGTCATCCGGTCCAGCTCGGGGCGCGGGGCCTCCATCAGGTTGATGTTGCCGCGCTCGCCGGCGAGCTGGAGGGCCTCGCGGACCCGCTCGTCGTTGTCGATGTACTGCTGGACGTACAGGGTGGTGGCGGGGACGCCGTCGCGCAGCGCCTCGAAGACCGGGTTGCGGCCGACGACCATCTCGGAGGTGCCCTTGACGCCGCCGCGCCGGGGGGCGGGGCGGCGGTTGGCGGCCTGCTTGGCCTTGGCGGTCGCGATGCGGTTCTTCTTGTGCTTCTTGCGGTCCTCCGCGGGCGGCGTCGGGCCCCGGCCTTCGAGAGCACGGCGTCGGTTACCGCCGCTGCCGACCTGCATGCCCTTCTTGTTGGACGTGCGGCGGTTCCTGCGCTGGCTGTTCCCGGCCATGACCTACCTGTTTCGTTGCTTCAGACGTGCATGCGTATAAGTGAGAGTGTGCCGCCCGGCGGGCCGGGCGGCACTCGGGAGGACTACTGGCGCGGGCCGAGTGTCCACCGTGGTCCGGACGGGCTGTCCTCGATGACGAGCCCGGACTGGTTGAGCTGGTCGCGGATGGCGTCGGCCGACGTCCAGTCCTTGCGCTCGCGCGCCGACTGGCGCTGGTCGAGGACGAGCCGTACGAGGGTGTCGACGACGCCGTGCAGATCGTCGCCCCGGTCGCCCTCGGAGGCCCAGTGGTCGTCGAGCGGGTCGAGGCCCAGTACCCCGAGCATCGCACGGACCTCCGCGAGACGGGAGACGGCGGCCTCCTTGTCGTCGGCGGCGAGCGCGCTGTTGCCCTGGCGGACCGTGGTGTGGACGATCGCGAGGGCCTGCGGGACGCCCAGGTCGTCGTCCATCGCCTCCGCGAAGGCGGGCGGCACCTCCGCGGCGGGCTCGACGGTCTCGCCGGCCTTCTCGGTGACGCGCTGGACGAAGCCCTCGATGCGGGCGAACGCGGACTCGGCCTCGCGCAGGGCGTCCTCGCTGTACTCGATCATGGACCGGTAGTGCGGGGTACCCAGGTAGTAGCGCAGCACGATGGGACGCCAGGCCTTGACCATCTCGCTGACGAGTACGGAGTTGCCGAGCGACTTCGACATCTTCTCGCCGGACATGGTGACCCAGCCGTTGTGCACCCAGTACTTCGCGAACGCGTCACCGATCCCCTTGGCCTGGGCGATCTCGTTCTCGTGGTGCGGGAAGATCAGGTCGATGCCGCCGCCGTGGATGTCGAAGGCGGTGCCGAGATACTTGTGCGCCATGGCGGAGCACTCCAGGTGCCAGCCGGGGCGGCCGCGGCCCCAGGGGGTCTCCCAGCTGGGCTCGCCGGGCTTGGACGCCTTCCACATGGCGAAGTCACGCTTGTCGCGCTTGCCGGTCTCGTTGTCTCCGGAGGGCTGGCGCAGGTCGTCCAGGTCCTGGTTGGAGAGGGACAGGTAGTCGGGGAACGAGCGCACGTCGAAGTAGACGTTGCCGTCGGCGGCGTAGGCGTGGCCACGCTCGATGAGGCCGCGCATCATCTCGATCATCTCGGGGACGTGACCGGTGGCGCGGGGCTCGTAGGTGACCGGGAGGCAGCCGAGCGCGTCGTATCCCGTGTTGAACGCGCGCTCGTTCTCGTAACCGATGGCCCACCACGGGCGGCCCTGCTCGGCCGACTTGGTGATGATCTTGTCGTCGATGTCGGTGACGTTCCGGACGAACGTCACGTCGTAGCCGCGGTGCTCGAACCAGCGGCGCATGATGTCGAAGTTCAGCCCGGACCTGATGTGCCCGATGTGCGGGGCGGCCTGGACAGTGGCGCCACAGAGGTAGATCGAGACACAGCCCGCTGTGAGCGGGACGAAGTCACGGATCTGCCGGGCGCTGGTGTCGTACAGGCGAATAGTCACGCCTCAAGGGTAGTCGGCGCGCACCAGTGCCCAGCGACCCCTTGGAGGATTGCGACGACAGTTGTTACGGCCCGGGTTGGACAGGCTGTGACCGCCGGCCCCGCACCGGCTGCCCGGCCGCCTCCCCCTCGCGCCCGCCGGGAGGGTCAGCGCCAGGGGGGCGCCTGCGGTCCGCGGTCGCGCACGGCGCCCGTCGCGATGATCTCGCCGTCGCGCTCGACCACCAGCAGGGTGCGGGCCGCGGACAGCTGGACTCGGGGTCGACGATGTCGGCGTCCAGCGGGGTACGTAGCCGCATTTCAGGTCGCGGAAGACGGTGTCGAGCATCATGGCCGCCCACACCCCGTCGACGTCCCGGGGGTGGCGGTGCGCAGGACGTATCCGTCGGCATCGGCCCGTACCGCGGCCGCTGTCGTCGTACTCATTCCGGAGCTCCTCCCCTCCCCCGCGTCATCTCATCGCCGTACCAGAGCGTGTGCGACTGATGTGCGACAAGGTCACGGGCCCGACGGTCCGCCGGGCCCGCTCGGTCGGCTCCGGGGCAGGTCAGACCGGTCGGTAGACCAGCGCGGTGGCGATCCCGGCGATGCCCTCCGCACGGCCGGTGAAGCCGAGCCCGTCGGAGGTGGCGGCGGAGAGCGAGACCGGCGCGCCCACGGCGGCGGACAGCACGCGCTGCGCCTCGTCGCGCCGCTTGCCGATCTTCGGCCGTACGCCGACGACCTGGACGGCGACGTTGCCGATCTCGAACCCCTCGGACCGGACGATCCGGGCCGCCTCGGTCAGCAGCGTGACCCCCGCCGCGCCGGACCACTCGGGGCGGCCTGTGCCGAAGTGCTGCCCGAGGTCGCCGAGGCCGGCGGCCGAGAACAGCGCGTTGCACGCGGCGTGCGCGACGACGTCCGCGTCGGAGTGCCCGGCGAGCCCGGGGCCCTCGCCCTCCCACAGGAGACCCGCGCACCACAGTTCGCGGCCCTCCTCGAAGGCGTGGATGTCGGTCCCGATCCCGACGAGCGGGATCACGGGCGCGTTGCGCGCCCCGGAGCCCTCGGAGATCTCAGAAGCCATCGTTCGCCCTCCTGCGCGCGAGAACCGCTTCGGCCAGAAGCAGATCCAGCGGCCGGGTCACCTTGAACGCCTCCTCGTGTCCGGGTACGACCACGACGGGCGCCCCGATCTGCTCGACCAGGCCCGCGTCGTCGGTCGCGCCCTCGCCGCTGACGGCGACCCGCTCATGGGCCCGCACCAGCGTGTCGCGGTCGAAGCCCTGCGGCGTCTGCACCGCCCGCAGCCTGGACCGCGCCGGGGTGGAGAGCACCGGTTCCGGCTCCCCCGGCGCGCCCGGCTCGACCTCCTTGACGGTGTCCGCCAGCGGCAGCGCCGGGACCACGGCGAGCGCCCCGGCCCGTACCGCCTCGACGACCGCGTCGACCGTGTCGACGGGCACCAGCGGGCGGGCCGCATCGTGCACGAGGACGGCGGAGACATCGGCGGGCAGCGCGTCCAGGCCGAGCTTCACCGACTCCTGCCGGGTGTCGCCACCGGGCACGACGAGGAATTCGGTGCGCTCGGGCAGTGCGTGCTCGTCGAGCAGGTTCCGGACCCCGGGGGCGCCGTCCGGCGGTGCGACGACCACGACCAGGGAGACCTGACGGGAGGCCGCCATGGCCCGTACCGCATGGACGAGCATGGGCGTTCCGCCCAGCGCGCGGAGCGCCTTGGGGGCGCCGGGGCCGAGCCGTACACCGCGGCCGGCCGCGGGAATCACGGCAGCGGTACGGCGGGGAGGTGATTGATCAGACATCGGTTGCACTCCGAAGCATCGGCATGTTTGTCTCCACGGCCGACGTGGGTATGGCCTCAATCGAGCCGGGCGCTACGCCATGACTCGACCGGGACCCTTTCCGTGACCCCGGGCGAGACGAGGACCGCACCGGCCGCTCGGGATCGGCCTGACACGTCGACTTCACAAGATCGCGAGCAAAGTACCGGGGGATCGTCGTCGAAGCCAACGCATCGGCGCATCGAGAACAACATCCGGGACACCTGGGCCTCGCCCATCGGCGTCCCTGTGCCCGGAATCCGGAATGTGGCCGGAATCCGCGCGTCCGAAATCCGCAGTCGGGCGCTCGGAAGCCATGTCCGGACATGCCGCAGTGCCCGACGACAGGCCGTTCGGACGGCTGGTCAGCGGGCACTGCGGCACATTATTTACGTCTCGGACCGGTGCGAGACGGTTCAGACATCAGACACGAGCACTTCAGGACGCGAGGACCTCGTCGAGCAGAGCCTCGGCCTTGTCCTCGTTGGTGTTCTCCGCGAGGGCGAGCTCACTCACCAGGATCTGGCGAGCCTTGGCGAGCATGCGCTTCTCACCTGCGGAGAGTCCGCGCTCACGCTCACGACGCCACAGGTCACGAACCACTTCCGCGACCTTGATGACATCGCCGGAGGCGAGCTTTTCGAGATTTGCCTTGTAGCGTCGGGACCAGTTCGTCGGCTCTTCGGCATACGGCGCGCGCAGCACCTCGAAGACCCGGTCCAGCCCTTCCTGACCGACTACGTCACGCACACCGACGAACTCCGCATTGTCCGCCGGTACACGCACCGTCAAGTCGCCCTGAGCGACCTTGAGCACCAAGTAGGTCTTGTCCACGCCTTTGATCTGGCGAGTTTCGATAGCCTCGATCAGCGCGGCCCCGTGATGGGGATAGACCACGGTGTCGCCAACCTTGAACGTCATGTGACAGGTACCCCTTCCGTGGCTATCAAGAGTAACACGAGAACTGCTTCTCCTGAATGGCGTTTTCGCAGGTCAGGGCATATCTCGGGGCTTGACAACTGCAACACGTACGTGCTGCGGAAGGCGCATCGGGGACGGTATTCGCAGGTCGGAGGCGCTGCACGGGGGAGGAGAAACGCGGACGTTACACCCGCCGGAACTTGCTCGGAAGGGACCTAACGTCCCGTTTTGCCGGGTTCAGGATGGTGAACTTTCCGTACTCCGTTCGAGGATCGATCACCCGTACGGCGGTAAGTGTCGATGCCCAATGAAATTGATCAACGTTCGGCCGTCGCGTGGATGTCGCGTGGATTATCCGCAATGAATGCGCCGGGGCACGTCAAGGCCGGTGGAACTCGCGCGGGAAGCGCCGCCGAACGTCCGGCGGAATTGATCAAGCGCGTTATGTGAACGGCTTGCGAATCATCAGCCCCGGGCCGGCCCGCGATCCCCGGTGAGGCCGGGGGGCGGGTCGGGTGCGGGGCGGGGACGACGGCTCGGTAACCTGACCGCTGTCACACCGCTTGGGGCGACTTCGACACGACTCGCCCGACCCCGTCCGTAAGTCCGCTCGTTCAAGGAGTTGCCCCCGCCGTGAGCCGCAGCCTTCGACACGGCGCTCTCGCCGCCACCGCCATCGCGTTCTCGATCGCCGCGCTCTCCGCATGTGGTGCGGGCAAGAACGCGCAGACGCTCGAAGTCAGGCCTGACAACGCCGCCACCTCGGTCGGCACCATCAAGATCCAGAACGCCAATGTCGTCACCCAGCCGAAACTCGGCGCCAAGGGCCCGGCCGTCGTGATCGCCACGCTGTTCAACAACGGCACCAAGCCGGAGACCCTCAACGCCATCGCGCTGACCGGCACCAGCGCGTCCGTACGGCTCCACGCCGCCAAGGGCACGGGTCCGGTCGTCGTACCGGCCGGCGGCCGGGTGGTGCTCGGCGGCAAGGACAACGCGGCCGCCGTGATCGAGAACGGCAGCGAGGCCGCGCAGAACGGCAACGTCCAGAACCTGGTCTTCAAGTTCAGCGAGTCCGGCGACATCCCGCTGGGTGCCACCGTCGTCCCGGCCACCAGCTACTTCAAGGGCTTCGGCCCCAGCGCGCTCCCGGAGCAGCCGAACGCGGACGCGACGGCGTCCCCCTCGGCCGACGCGACGCCCTCCGGCTCGGCCACGGGGGAGACCCCGGGCTCCCCGTCGGGCACCCCCAGCGGGGCGGCCTCCTCGGAGGACACGACCACCCCGACCGACGCGGCGTCCGACTCGGCGCAGCCGAACACCTGACACGCGAGCACGCGTAAGCGCGCACACGGCTGAGGCGCCTCCCCGCCCGGGAGGCGCCTCAGCCGTATGTAGCGATCGCCCTCGGCGGGCAGCGGGCCGGTCTACGGCTCGAACTTGTACCCGAGGCCCCGCACCGTCACCAGGAACCTCGGCGCGCCCGGGTCGGGCTCGATCTTGGCGCGCAGCCGCTTGACGTGGACGTCGAGCGTCTTGGTGTCGCCCACGTAGTCGGCGCCCCAGACCCGGTCGATCAGCTGCATCCGGGTCAGTACCCGTCCGGCGTTGCGCAGCAGCATCTCCAGCAGGTCGAACTCCTTGAGCGGGAGGTCGACCTTGCCGCCGGAGACGGTGACGACGTGGCGGTCCACGTCCATCCGGACCGGGCCGGCCTCCAGAGCGGCCGGACTGACCTCCTCCGGCTCCCCTCGGCGGCGCAGCACCGCGCGGATACGGGCGACGAGCTCACGCGAGGAGAAAGGCTTTGTCACATAGTCGTCGGCTCCTATTTCCAGGCCGACGACCTTGTCGATCTCGCTGTCCTTGGCCGTGACCATGATCACGGGGACGTTGGACTTGCTGCGCAGCTGCCGGCAGACCTCGGTGCCGGGCAGTCCGGGCAGCATCAGGTCGAGCAGCACGAGGTCGGCGCCGTTGCGCTCGAACTCGTCCAGGCCGTCGGGACCCGTGGCCGCGATGGCGACCTCGAAGCCTTCCTTGCGGAGCATGTAGGACAGGACGTCGCTGAAGGATTCCTCATCCTCGACGACAAGCACTCGGGTCACGGAAGAGCCTCCGGGGCAGGGAATGAATCAAGAGTGTCGGGGGCGGCGGCCGGGTAGGGCCCCTCGTCGCCGTTGACGATGAGCGATCCGCCTGATGTGCGGTCCCGTTCCCTCACGGCGCCCGCTTCGGGCAGCCGCAGGGTGAAGGTGGAGCCCTGTCCCTCCGAGCTCCAGACGGTGACCTCCCCGCCGTGCGAGGCGGCCACGTGCTTGACGATGGCGAGGCCGAGGCCGGTGCCACCGGTGGCCCGTGAGCGGGCCGGGTCGACGCGGTAGAAGCGTTCGAAGACCCGCTCGCGGTCCTTCTCCGAGATGCCGAAGCCCTGGTCGGTCACGGCTATCTCGATCTCGTCCCCGCCGGACATGGCCACCCGGCGGACGGCGATGCCGACGCGGGTGCGGGCGGGGCTGTAGTTGACGGCGTTCTCGACAAGGTTGCCGAGAGCGGCGGCGAGCTGGCCCCGGTTGCCCCAGATGCGGAGCTCTGCGGTGCCGCCCGCGGCCATGGTGATCTGCTTGGAGCCGGCCTGCTGCCGGCAGCGGTCGATGGCCTCCGCCACCAGTTCGTCCACCCGGACCGGTTCCGCGTCCTCCAGCGGGTCGTCGTTCTGCACCCGGGAGAGGTCGATGAGTTCCTGTACGAGGTTGGTGAGCCGGGTCGCCTCGATCTGCATCCGGCCCGCGAACCGTTCCACCGCCTCCGGGTCGTCGGAGGCGTCCATCACGGCCTCCGAGAGCAGGGAGAGCGCTCCGGTCGGGGTCTTGAGCTCGTGGCTGACGTTGGCGACGAAGTCGCGCCGTACCGCCTCGATGCGGCGGGCCTCCGTGAGGTCCTCGACCAGCAGCAGCACCAGCCGGGAACCCAGCGGGGCGACCCGGGCGGAGACCGCAAGGGCCTCGCCCCGGCCGGTACCGCGTCTCGGGAGGTCCAGCTCGACCTGGCGTATCTCGCCGTCCCGACGGGTGTCCCTGGCCATGTTCAGCATCGGTTCGACGGCGAGCCGCCCGCCCCTGACCAGCCCCAGCGCGTACGCGGCGGAGCTGGCCTTGACGACGCTGTCGCTCTCGTCGAGCACGACGGCGGAGGAGCTGAGCACGGACAGGACCGTGTCGACCCCGGGGGGCAGGGGGGTATCGCTGTCGGGCCGCAGGGAGGTACGCGTCGGCTTCTTCTGGTCGCGCTCGCTCCAGCGGAACGCCAGCATCGCGATCACACCGGTACACAGCCCGGCGATCGCTGCAGCTGCGGCGACCGCCGCGTTCACGTCCATAGCTCCAGGTTATGCGGCCAGGCGGACACTCTCCCAGCCATCCGAGTGCCTACTCGAACACTCGTCGCCCAGAGTTCACCGAGGAGCAAGCACCGGTTCACTTGGCCGGTCGGAACCCGACGCGTACGGCCGTCACGGTGGCAACGTGGGGTTCAGAGCTGGCCCCGGCCTCGGTTAAGGACTGGAGAGGGACTTCCCATGCGTGACGCGTACCACGAGGAACTCGACTCGATCGGCGAGGGGCTGGTCGAGATGGCCAGGCTCGTCGGGTCGGCGATCGGCCGGGCGACGACGTCCATGCTCGATGCCGATCTCAAGCTCGCGGAGACGGTGATCGCCGCGGACCAGAAGGTCGACGATCTCCAGCACGACCTGGAGGCCAGGGCCATCGCGCTGCTGGCCCGCCAGCAGCCCGTGGCCACGGACCTGCGGATCGTGGTGACCTCGCTCCGGATGAGCGCCGACCTGGAGCGCTCGGGCGACCTCGCCCAGCACGTCGCCAAGCTGGCCCGCCTGCGCTTTCCGCAGGCGGCGGTGCCGCACGACCTGCACGCCACCATCCTGGAGATGGGGCAGCTGGCGCAGCGCCTGATGGCCAAGGCCGCCGAGGTGATCATCACCAAGGACGTCGATCTGGCGCTCCAGCTGGAGCAGGACGACGACGAGATGGACCTGCTGCACCGCACGCTGTTCCAGCACCTGATGGACGACCGCTGGAAGCACGGCATCGAGACGGCCGTCGACGTGACGCTGCTGGGCCGCTACTACGAGCGGTTCGCCGACCACGCCGTGTCGGTGGCCAAGCGCGTCGTGTACCTGGTGACGGGCGAGCACGCGGACGAGATCCAGCAGGCGGCGCCGGTGGAGGGCGCGTAGCGGGAGGCAACGGGCGTACGACGGCGCGTTTTCTCGTACATGCGTTCCTGCGCACGTGCGCCGTTGATGCGCCTGCCCGGGTGGGCATGCAATGGGGTGGGGCGGCACGACTTGTCCGTACGCCCCGGTCGTGGGCCCCGTGCGGGCGTGCGGCCCTGTCGTACGCCTTGAGGAGGAACCATGGCCGATTCCCCCACGACCGAACCCCAGCAGGAGACATCCGCCGACGTCACGCGGGGAGCCGTCCTCGGTGCCTGCGGATGCGGCTCGGGCTGCGGGTGCGGATGCCAGTCCGGAGCGCCGTGCCAGTGCGGCGGCTGCTCGGGCTGACGGACGCGGAACGCGGTGGGCCCCCGGTGCGGGGCGCCCACCGCGTTGGGCCGTCCGGGTCAGGCGGCCCGGGTCAGGCGGGCTGCTCGGCGGCGGGCTCCGCAACGGTGCTGCTGTGCCCGCTCTCCACCGTCACGCCCGGCTGCGGCAGGTTCCGCATCAGCAGCCGGTACCCGAGGGCCGCGACGGTGCCCAAGACCGCGCACATCCCCCAGAGCCACCCGGCCCCGAAATGGTCGATGACCACCCCGGACAGCAGCGGGGCGACCAGCGCGGCGGCGGCCCAGGAGAGCGTGTACATGCCCTGGTAGCGGCCCCGCCCGTGGGCCGGGGAGAGCTGGACGACCAAGCCGTTCTGCACGGGCGCGTTGACGATCTCGGCGACGGTCCACACGCAGATCGTCAGCGCGTACACGGCGACCGACCCGGCGAACGCGGTCAGCCCGAATCCGTACCCCGCCAGCAGCGACGACACGATGAGCAGCCGGCGCGGGTCGCGGTCCTGGATGAAGCGGGTGACCGGGATCTGGAGAACCACGATGAGCACGCCGTTGACGGCGATGGCGGTACCGAAGTCGGAGCTGCTGAACCCGTCCGTCCCCATGGCCACCGGCAGCCCCACGTACCCCTGCTGGAAGATCAGGGCGATGACGAAGGACAGCCCGACGACCCCCATGAACCGCCCGTCGCGCAGCACGGTGCCGAGCCGTACGTCGTCGTTGTCCGAGCCGCCCGACGCACCGGCCCCGGTGCGCGCGGCGGCCTTCTCCGGGCGGGACTCCGGCACCTTCATGAAGACGACGACCGCGCAGAACAGGGTCATCAGGGCCTCACCGACGAAGCCGGCGAGATAGCTGTACTCCGCGATGAACCCGGCCCCGGCCGAGGAGACCGCGAAGCCCAGATTGATCGCCCAGTAGTTGAGCGAGAAGGCCCGGACCCGGTCCTTCGCCGGGACGATGTCGGCGATCATCGCCTGCACGGCGGGCCGCGAGGCGTTGCTCGACATGCCGACGAAGAAGGCGACACCCGCGATGGCCACCGGATGGACCATGAAACCGAGCACGGCCACCGAGACGGCCGTCGAAACCTGCGCGACCAGCATCGTCGGCCGCCGCCCGAACAGGTCGGCCATCACTCCGGCCCCGAGCGAGGAGACGACCCCGCCGAGCCCGTGCAGGGCGGCGACCAGCCCGGCGTACGAGGCCGAGTAGCCCCGGTCCAGGGTCAGGTACAGGGCCATGAACGTGGCGACGAACGCCCCGAGCCGGTTGACCAGGGTGCTGGTCCACAGCCACCAGAACTCCCTGGGGAGCCCGGAGACGGTGTCGCGGGTGGCCCGCCTGAGAGCGGCGACAGACATGCGGGTTCCCCCCGGGACGTAAGGATTCGGATCGGCGGCGGCGAGAGACCCGCCAGTCCCGGGCCCGCCACCGAGCCGAACACTACGAACCACGGATTCCGCCCTGCCACTCAATTGACGCCTGCCGTCAATCCAAGCCGCCCCGGCTCCCCCGTCCGTCCGCTGTCCGCCCTGTGGCCGGGCGCGCGCGGCCCGCACGGGTTCGATTAGGCTCGGACGCATGGCCGACGCACCGTACAAGCTGATCCTCCTCCGCCACGGCGAGAGCGAATGGAACGCGACAAACCAGTTCACCGGTTGGGTGGACGTCAACCTGACCCAGAAGGGCGAGAAGGAGGCGGTCCGCGGCGGTGAGCTGCTCACGGAGGCCGGCCTGCTTCCCGACGTCGTGCACACCTCGCTCCAGAAGCGCGCCATCCGCACCGCCCAGCTCTCGCTGGAAGCCGCGGACCGCCACTGGATCCCCGTGCACCGCTCCTGGCGGCTGAACGAGCGCCACTACGGCGCCCTCCAGGGCAAGGACAAGGCCCAGACCCTCGCCGAGTTCGGCGAGGAGCAGTTCATGCTCTGGCGCCGCTCGTACGACACCCCGCCCCCGGAGCTCGCGGACGGCGCCGAGTACTCGCAGAGCGGCGACCCCCGCTACGCGACCATCCCGCCGGAGCTGCGCCCGCGCACGGAGTGCCTCAAGGACGTCGTCGTCCGCATGCTGCCGTACTGGTACGACGGCATCGTCCCGGACCTGCTGGCCGGCCGCACGGTCCTGGTCGCCGCGCACGGCAACAGCCTCCGCGCTCTGGTCAAGCACCTCGACGGCGTCTCCGACGCCGACATCGCGGGCCTGAACATCCCGACGGGCATCCCGCTCGCCTACGAACTGGACGCGGACTTCCGCCCGTTGAAGCCGGGCGGCACCTACCTGGACCCGGACGCGGCGAAGGCCGCCATCGAGGCCGTGAAGAACCAGGGCAAGAAGAAGTAAGCAGAGCTGAAGAAGCCCCCTGCCTGCGGGTCTCCGCGTGGCAGGGGGCTTTGGCCGTGCTGGGGCCTCTGTGGGCCCGTCAAGGTGCGGCGATGCCGTACGGGGCCTCAGCATCGGCGCCCTCGCCGGCTCTCCGAGGAGGGCCTCTACCAGGGACGGTTCCGCTCGATCAGTACGCCGTCAGATCCCCTCGTGCAGAAGTGCAGCGGCCCATGACTTCCACTGCTCTCCTCATGTCCTTCCTTCCCGGCAGGGTCGGCACCATTCGGGCCCCGCACGACGAAGCCATGGAGCGCGATGTTCTCCGCGTCGACATCGCCGGGCTCCGGCATGCCCTCCTGGATGAAGCCGCACAGCGCGCGCAGCGCCTCTTCACCGAGCTCCAGAGGGTGGAACGGCAGCGCGTACGGCTCCTCTTCCTCCCCCGGCCACGCAATGGTGTCCGCCGGCCGGTTCCCGGCCCAGTAGGGACGTTCGAAGGGAAGCGGCTCTCCGATGTTCTCGATGATCCCGTCGTCCGGTGCCAGGCTCAGGGACCGGATGAGGCGGCCGTCCTCCCACACGGCGAACGCCAGCCAGTCGATCACGCTGTGCATGGCGTGCAGGACCAGCCGTCGGCCGGCACTCGCCGCGACGAGATGCGCGGGGAGCCGGGACGGAGAGCTGATCATCACGCGCCGATCGCAGACGATCTCCACGCCGGGCCAGCTCGCCGCATAGGTGGTTCCGTCCGGCGGATACACACCGGCGTCCAGGGCGGACCCCTCACTCTCCTGAATCTCGCACCCCGGATGGAGACCCCGCATCATCGCGGACGTCCGCTCCACGTCCGCCGCGCCTACGTGTCGCAGTCGGCCGGGTACATCGCCGTCGGCGTACACGATCAGACCGGTTTTGGCTCCCACGGCCCCTCCCCCGCACACAACGCTCAAACGTGGCTGCACCGTACCCCCAACCCCCAGGTCCGTCCCATGTCCTGGGGATTCAGCGCTGGGCTCCCTGGGACAGCGGGGACCCCTCAAAGTCCTGGAACCGTCTCGACGCCATGGGGTTTCGCCGCGATGATCCTTGTTCGGCCGGGAAGTGCCTCCTGGAACGAGGGGACGGACTTGTGGACACGTCCGCCAAGATCGCACTGATCACCGGAGTCAGCGCCATCCTGGCTGCGCTCGCCGGGTGCCGGAGCTCCACACTGTCTTACCGCGATGCGCAGGGAACTGACGCCGTGGGCCTTGGCAACTCGCGCCCTCACCCGCCGCGAACGGCGCGACTTGATCGCGTCGCGCCCCAGGCTCTCGCGGTGACCGGCCCGTCGCGGAGCCGACGCGTCGAGCGCGCCTCCTGCACGGTGGACCTCCCCGAGGCGGCGGCTACCGCCGAAGGCGACCCGCACGATCAGCGGGCGCCGCCGCACGGGCCGCCAAGTCCCGGTGGTGGAGCGGACGGAGGTGACGGCCCGTACTCGTCGTCGTACCCTGTGGCGCATGCGGGGAGATCGGGAGAGCGGCTATGGGTGAGCCCCTGAAGACGTTTGTCGGCGGTGCCGAGGTCGAGGTGCCCAACAGCATCCCGGCCATCCGCGCCGCCCTGCCCGCGGCGAGACGCGAGGAGTTCGATGGTGCCATCAACGGGGCCGGGGTGCACGAGATCCAGGCCGTGATGCGGCACTGGATGCTGGAGGCCGTGCCCGATCCGGAGGCCGAGCGGATTCTGGACCGGCTGGCGCGGGACGAGGCCGAGAGGCGGAGCGTCGCTTGAGCTTCCGGATCTCCTATGCGCCACCTGCCGATGACACCCTGGCCAAGATGCGGGACGGCGACACCTTCCGGGACCAGATGGCGCGTTCCCTGGGGTGCGAGCCGTACGGGCACGGGTCGTCCGCCGTCAAGGAGGAGCACGACCGCCGTGAGGCCACCGTCGCCGGGGCGATCGTGCTCTATTACGTCTCAGGATCGGTGCTGACCGTCACCGTGGTGCGGCTCGTCCCGCTGCCCTGACCGGGGACGGCCGGGGGCCGGAACCCGCCCTGACCGGTGGTCAGGCCAGCTTGGCGACCTGGGCGTCGATCACGGCGGCCGGCATCTCGAAGCTGTCGCCGGAGGCGGCCGAGGCCAGGTTGAGCGCGGTGAACGAGGCGACTGTGGCGCCCTGTCGGACCTGTACGAGCTTCATCGTCGTCCGGTCGCCGTCCGACTCGATGGTCACCGTCCAGCCGGCGGCGTCCTCGCCGCCCTTGACCTGCTCCTCCGCGATCTTGAGGATCTTCTGCTTCGATCCGGCCGCCGTCAGCGTGAAGCCGGACGCGCACCCGGTCGCCGCCGTCCGCAGGCCGGCCAGGGACTCCTCGGCGCCCTTGCCCTCGTAGGAGGAGAGCGTGGTGAGCGTCGTCGTGATGTCGAAGGCCGCCTCGAACGCCTCGTCGAGGTCGGCGCTGTCCTGGTCGGCGCCCTTCTTCGGCTCGCTGATCACCTTGCGCTGGGTGGACGCGGCGGGGGAACCGGCCTTGGCGCCCATCAGGGCATCGCCGAAGACATCGCACGCGGCCTTGTCCGCGGTCACGTCATCGGCGGAGACGGCGTCGGCGGGACCGGCCTTGGAGACCTTGTGGCCCTTGACGTCGCCCTGGGCGAGCGAGGCCTTCTCCAACTCGGCGGCGGTCAGCGTCCTGGCGGCGGGCTTGGCCGACGAGGCCCCGTCCGCCTTGCCCTTGTCGCCGCCGTCCTTGTCCGCCGCGTCCGAACCGCAGGCCGCGGTGAGCAGGGCCAGGGACATCACGGTGGCGGCAACAGCGGTCCGGCGTATGGCAGTGGGTCGCATGGCCCATCCTTCTGTATCAAGTCGTTTCGCCCGCACGAAGGCAGCCGTCGCCGGGTTCGGCACGGCCGGGGGGAGATCGTGGGGGTGCGCCAACTCTACGAGCGCGCTGTGGTTTGGCAATCCGTCAGGCCGGGCATCGCCCCTGATCGTGACTACGTCGTGATCACTCCGAGCCCGCTCTGAGCTGGGCCTTCGCCCCGGCCGGCCGCGATACGTACCCGGGTGACCACCCCAAGGGGGTCCGCTGATGCCGATCGATTCCGTCCTGTCCGCCGTGCTCGGTTCCGTGGGTGTGCCGTCGGAGCTGATCGCCTCGTGCGAACCGCTCACCGGCGGCACGTACAACGCCGTCACCCGGGTCCGGCTCACCGACGGCCGGGAGTGGGTGGTGAAGACACCGCCGCCCGGGAAGGCCGGGGCGCACCTCGGTTACGAGCGCGATCTGCTGGTCAACGAGGTCACCTTCTACGACGCGGCGGCCGGCCTGACCGAGGAGACCCCGGTCCCCCGCGTCGTGCACAGCGGGCTCGACGCGGCCGCCCCCGGGGGCGCGTTCGTGGTCATGACGGCGTGCCCCGGGCAGCCCTGGCACGAGGTCACCGGCACGATGGCCGACGGCGAGGAGCAGCGGTTGCGCCGGGACCTCGGCCGGGCCGTCGGCCGGCTGCACACCGTCCCGGCGCCCGGCGGGTTCGGCTACCCCTCCGCGGCGCTCGGTCCGTTGGCGCCGACCTGGCGGCGGGCGTTCACCACGATGACCGACGCCGTGCTGGACGACACGCTGGCCTATGCGGTGAGGCTGCCGCGTACGGTCCCCGGCATACGCGGGCTGCTCGCCGCCGCCTCGTACGTACTGGACGACGTGACGCGTCCCGCCCTGGTCCACTTCGACCTGTGGCAGGGCAACGTCCTGGTGTCCGGGGAGCCGGGGGCGCGGCGGATCGGCGGGATCATCGACGGGGAGCGGATGTTCTGGGGCGACCCGGCGGCCGACTTCGTCTCGCTCGCCCTTCTCGGGGACGTCGAGGAGGACAAAGATCTCCTGGCCGGGTACGGGGAGTCGGCGCCGGGCGGGCCGGTGGAGTTCGACGGCTCGCTGCGGCTGCGCCTCGCCCTCTACCGCTCGTACCTCTACCTGATCATGCTGGTGGAGACGGTGCCCCGGGACACGAGCGGGGAGGACCTGGAGTGGACGTGGAACGAGGTGGCGCCCCGGCTCGAAGCGGCCCTGGGTGAGGTGGAGTCGACGCTGCGGGCCTGAAGGCCGCCGCAGCGCCGGCCACCGTCCTTCAGTGGCCCAGGGCCCGTTGGGCGTCGTGCAGGTTCTGCGGGCGGACGGCCTCCGGTGTGCCGTACGCCTCCAGTCGGGTGTGCAGGTCGCCGGTGAGGTCGGGGACGTCGATCTGGTCGAACTCCGTCACCTCACTGATCCCGACGCTCGCGCTGTAGGGCGCGAGGCCGTCGATGCGCATCAGGCCGGCCCGGCCGTTGGTGACCCGGATGTTCCAGTGGGTGAAGCGGGCACCGAACAGGGGTCCGGCGCTCGCGTCGCCGCCGTGCCGGCCGTTGTTGTTCACGGTGATGTCGGTGCGGACGTTGGCGAACGGCATGCCCCGGTGCGAGTCGAACGTGCCCATCTCCATCACGCCGCGCGACCAGACGTTGTAGCTGGACAGGCCCTCGACGTTGATGCCGTGCAGCTGGGTCCCGGCGGGCGCGGGGACGGTGCGCTGCTCGATGGTGAAGTCCTCGATCAGGTTGTCGTGCGAGCCCTCACGGCAGTAGTACGGGTGGTGCGAGCCGCGCCCCGCGACCCTCGTACGCCGCAGGGTGCAGGCGGAGGCGCCGATGAGGCCGAAGCCGTTGTCGACGTGGCGGACGGTGATGTCGTCGGCCCAGCAGTCGTACGCGCACTGGAACGCGACGCCGTTGTGCCCCTTGTCGAGCAGGTGCTGCGACTGCGGGGTCTCGACCGCTTCGAGCGTGAGGCCCTCGACGCCGGAGCCGGTGAGCGGGGCGGCGAGGGTGGTGAGCCGGGGGTCCCACTCGGGGCGGACGTCGAGCGGGAGGGGGCGTTCCAGGGTGACCCTGCGGCCGTGCACGGCGGTGACGCGGACGGGCCATTCGTAGGGGACGTACGAGGTCAGCTTCGTCTTGTCGTCCCAGTAGTACGCCTCGGGGCCCGGGCCGCCGCCCGCCATGTGCTCCAGGAGCGTGTGCGCGGAGTCGTCGGCGAGGCGGAGCAGGACGAGTGCGCCGCGCTTCAGCTTCCGGGCGTCGTCGACGGTGATCGTACGGTCGCCGAGGCGGGCGGGAGCGACGGTGGTCAGGGTCTGCCACGCGTCACGCCTGTTGCCGGTCCAGCCCTCGAAGGGCCAGTCCTTCGCCTTGATCGCGTCGGTGAGGGAGGTCCAACGGTCCTTGGGGCGGAGCCAGATGAGGCCGCCCGCCCAGGACCAGCTGGACTTGTCGCCGCCGTACCGGCTGCCGTAGACGCCGATCAGCTCGGTGAGGTTGCGGGTCGCGTACAGCTTGGTGCGGCCGCTGCCCGCGCCGCGCACGACGACGTTGCTGTGGCCGATGCGGATGATGTCGTCGATGCGGTAGGTGCCCGCGGGTATGAGCACCGTGCCACCGCCGCGCTCTCCGGCGGCGGCGATGGCACGGTTGATCGCGGGGGCGGCGTCGGCGGAGTTGTCGGGCTCGGCGCCGTAGTGCAGGACGTTGGCGGTGAAGCCGTGGCCGGTGCGGTGGGGCAGCTCTGAGCCGCCCCGGTAGCCGGCCCTGCCGATGAACGGGATCTGCGGGTGGGTGAGGGGCGCTGCGGTGAACTCCCGCCAGAGTGGGGTGTTCTGCGGTCTGCCGCCGGCACCGGTCGTGCCCCGCGTCGCGGTGGCCGCGGTACCGTCGCCCGACGCCGCGAACGCCGTCCCGCCGTCGGCCGTTCCGGTGGCCGCCGCTGCCGCGACGGCCACCGCGCTGCCGAGCAGTCCACGCCTGCTGATGTTCCCCATGTTCGCCATGGTCGCCATGAGCCCGATCCGCCTTTCATGGATGTGAACGACGTTCATGTCCGCGTCGGCGGTGAGCATGCCACGGGCCCCCGGTGCGGCGAAAGAGTCGTGCACCGGGGAATCAGCGCGTGGCTGGGCTCAGTTGGTGGCTGTCAGTCGGTGGGGCGCTGAGTCAGATGCGTGAACGCGTCCAGGTTTCGGGTGGACTCGCCGCGCGACACCCGCCACTCGTACTCCTTGCGGATCGAGCTCGCGAAACCGAGCTCCAGGAGCGGGTTGAAGGCGCCGTCGGCGGCCTCCAGCACCACACCGAGCAGCCGGTCCAGCTCATCGGCCGTGACCACGGAGAGCGGCAGCTTGCCGACGAGGTAGATGTCCCCGAGGGAGTCGACGGCGTAACTCACTCCGAAGAGGCGGAGGTTGCGCTCCAGCAGCCAGCGGTGCACCGCAGGCTCGTTCTCGTCGGGGTGCCGGATGACGAAGGCGTTGAGGGAGAGCGAGTGCTTGCCGACCAGCAGTGAGCAGGTGGTGGAGAGCTTGCGGGTGCCGGGCAGTGTGACGACGTAACTGCCGGGCGCGGGGCTCTCCCAGTCGAGCCCGGCGTCGTCGAGCGTCGCCCCGATGACCTGCGCCGCCTGCTCGGCCTGGGTCGTCGCCGCTTCCTCGGGTGCATCAGCCATGATCCGAGCGTACGTCGCCCCGGGGCCGGCACCACATCTGCCGGTGGCCCACGCCTCAGACCTGGCGCGAGCGCACCCGTCGGCGGTGGTCCTGCATCGCCTCCGTGTACACGTCCGCCGTCGCCGCCGCAGCCGTGTCCCAGCCGAACCGCTGGGCGTGCTCCGCGGCCGCCTCACCCATCCGGGTGACCAGCTCCGGCGCGTCCTCGAAGCGTGCCAGCGCCTCCGCGTACGCCGCCGGGTCGTGGCCGGGGACCAGGAAGCCGCTCACCCCGTCCCGTACCGCCACCGGCAGCCCGCCCACGGCCGCCGCGACGACCGGGGTACCCGCCGCCTGGGCCTCGATGGCGACCAGGCCGAAGGACTCGCTGTACGAGGGCATGACCAGCACGGACGCGGCCCGGAACCAGTCCGCGAGCTGGTCCTGCCCGACCGGCGGCTGGAACCGTACGACGTCCGCGATGCCGAGCCGGGCCGCCAGCTTCTGGAGCCCCTCCGGCTTGGCGAGCCCGCTGCCGCTGGGGCCGCCGACGACCGGTACGACGATGCGTGAGCGCAGCGAGGGATCGCGGTCCAGCAGGACCGCGATCGCGCGCAGCAGCACGTCCGGGGCCTTCAGCGGCTGGATGCGGCCCGCGAAGAGCGGGACCAGGGCGTCCTGCGGCAGCCCCAGCCGGGCCCGCGCCGCGGCCCGTCCGTCGGCGGGGCGGAAGCGTTCGAGGTTCACGCCGGGGTGCACGACGGCGACCGCGTCCGGGGCGGCATCGTAGAAGCGGACGAGCTGGTCCGCCTCCTCCGCGGTGTTCGCGATCAGCCGGTCGGCCGCGCTGACGATCTGCGTCTCACCGATGACCCGGGCGGCGGGCTCGGGGGTGTCGCCCTCGGCGAGCGACGCGTTCTTGACCTTGGCCATGGTGTGCATGGCGTGGACGAGCGGGACGCCCCAGCGCTGGGCGGCGAGCCAGCCGACATGGCCGGAGAGCCAGTAGTGGGAGTGCACCAGGTCGTAGTAGCCCGGCCGCTGACCGGCCCACGCCTGCATCACTCCGTGGGTGAAGGCGCAGAGCTGGGCGGGCAGCTCCTCCTTGGCCAGACCCTCGTACGGCCCCGCGTCGACATGGCGGACCAGCACACCGGGCGACAGCTCGACCGCGGGCGGCAGCGCGCCGGCGGTGGAGCGGGTGAAGATCTCGACCTCGATGTTGATCGCGGCGAGGCGCTCCGCCAGCTCCACGATGTAGACGTTCATGCCGCCCGCGTCGCCCGTACCCGGCTGGTGCAGCGGGGAGGTGTGCACGGAGAGCATCGCGATCCGGCGGGGCTTGCGGTGGCCGCCCGGGAAGGAGCCGGAGAGACCGGCGGGGAACCTGAGACGCGGTGCGACACGGCTGCTGCCGAGCCGAGAGACGTACTGGCTCACGTCGTCCGGTCCTCCTCGTTCAGGGCACTGGTACCGACTCGTTCAAGGCATGGCACCGAAGGGGCACACGGTCCCTTCGATGGGCTGGAACAGTGGAATCCTTTTTTTCATTTCCGCTTTGCCAAATCATTACGGTACGTGTCCGGCGCGTCGCCACGACTCCACTGCGCCATCCGCTCCGCGCCGCTCGTTACGCTCTGTGCCATGCGCCCCATCGGCACCGCGACCCGCGGGACGACCAACCCGAACCGGCTGCGCCGCATGGACCGCTGGATCGCCGCCACCCACGGCCCCGCCCTGCGCCGCGCCGACACCCCCGTCGCGGTCGACCTGGGGTACGGCGCCGCGCCCTGGACCGCCGTCGAGCTGCTGGAGCGGCTGCGCGGCGCCGCACCGCGCACCGCGGTGGTCGGCATCGAGATCTCCCCGGAGCGGGTGGCCGCGGCGAAGCCGTACGAGCGCGAGGGGCTCGCCTTCCGGCACGGCGGCTTCGAGATCCCGCTGCCCGAGCGGCCCGCGCTGATCCGGGCGGCGAACGTGCTGCGCCAGTACGACGAGGGCGAGGTCGCCGCGGTCTGGCAGCGCCTGTGCGCGCGGCTCGCGCCGGGCGGGCTGCTGGTGGAGGGCACCTGCGACGAGATCGGGCGCCGGCACGTGTGGGTGGGGCTCGGCCCGGAGGGCCCGCGCACGGTGACGTTCGCGACCCGGCTCGGCTCCCTCGACCGGCCCTCCGACCTCGCGGAACGGCTGCCCAAGGCGCTCATCCACCGCAATGTGCCGGGCGAGCCCGTCCACGCGTTCCTGCGCGACTTCGACCGGGCCTGGGCCGCCGCGGCGCCGTACGCCTCGCTGGGCGCCCGGCAGCGGTGGATCACGGCGGTACGGGCACTGTCCGGCGACTGGCCGCTGGCGGACGGGGTACGGCGGTGGCGGCAGGGCGAAGTCACGGTGAACTGGGCGGCGCTGAAGCCCGAACGGTGATCCGCCGCGGTAGCAGCCGTCCCGCCCGGATCGGGGAAACTCCCCGATCCGGGCGGGAACGTCGGCCGGGCACCGTTCGTCCCAAATACCGGGAGCGGTAGGGGGAGCACGACTGCGGCACCGGCGACTCGACCGGAATGGGCCGGAGATGTGTGAGCCTCTGTTGCTTTTCGGTACGGCATGGCACGATCTCGTCGGTGCCATAAGTTACTGACGGTAAATCAGATCCGTTCGGGTCTGTCCGGAGGGGGAGCTCGTGAACCGACGCCACAGTGCCGCCGCGGCGATCACACTGGTCTGCGCGCTGGCCGTACTGGCCGCGCCGGTCCAGGCCTTCGCCGCGCCCGCGCCCCCCGCAACAGCCGACGGGGTCCGGGGACGCCGGGCAGTCCGGCGCGTCCGGGAAGAAGAGCCTCGAAGAGGTGCGCGCGGAGATCGACGCCCTCTACCGCAAGGCGGGCGCGGCGACGGACGCGTACAACCTCGCCGAGGAGCGGTCCAAGAAGCAGTCGGGCGAGATCGTCAAGCTGGCGCAGGCCATAGTCGAGGGCCAGGCGAAGATCGCCGAGCTGAAGAGCAGGGCGGGTGCCCAGGCGCGGGAGCAGTACCGCAACGCCGGACTGCCGGCCGGCGCCCAGCTGATGCTCAGCGGCGACCCGCAGCTCTTCCTGGACGGGATCAGCCGGGCCCACCAGGGCCAGCAGGCCGCCAAGGGCGTTCTGGGTGAACTGAACAGGACCCAGGAGGACCTGGAGACGTACACCCAGGACGCGAGCACCAACTGGACCAAGCTCGAAGCCAGTCGGGTCAAGCAGGCCAAGGCCAAGAAGAAGATCAACGCCCAGATCGCGGCGGCGAAGAAGCTGGAGTCCCAGCTGGAGAAGAAGGAGCGGGCCCGGCTCCTTCAGCTCGAACAGCAGGCGGAGTACAAGTCGCAGACGGCCTGGCTGAGTTCCGGCGCGCTGAAGGAGATCAACCGGGGGGCGAGCGCGAGCGGCAAGAAGGCGGTGGCCTTCGCGACCTCACAGATCGGCAAGCCGTACAAGTGGGGCGCCGAGGGCCCCGCGTCGTTCGACTGCTCGGGGCTGACGTCGCAGGCGTGGGCGGCGGCCGGTCGGCCGATCCCGCGCACCTCGCAGGAGCAGTGGCGGCAGCTGCCGCACATCGCCGTCGAGGACATGCGCCCCGGCGACCTGGTCATCTACTTCAGCGACGCCACGCACGTCGGGATGTACATCGGCGACGGCGCGATCGTGCACGCCCCGCGCCCCGGCCGCGACGTCACGATCGCGGGGGCTGGATCGATGGAGATCCTCGGAGTCGTACGCCCGGACAGGTAAACGGCCGCAGACCCGCCCGCCCCAGGGCCCGGCCGCAGACGGCACCTGGGGCGGCTCCGGGAAGCCTGACCTCCGGCAAACCTTAAGAGAGCCTCAAGGGACTCTTAAGGTCCTTCTGGAGTCCCCGGAGCACGGAAACGGAACGGATTCCGTCGCCGCCGCCGGGCCCCCGTCCGCCTCCCGCCCCGCAGCCGTGACCCACGCCACCCGGCGCCCGCCCCGGCACGTGACCTTTGTCATGCGCCGGAAACCGCCGCGCCCCCGCCGTATCCCGCCGGATCTGCGGCCTTCCGCGGCTTAAGGCCGTTCCCGGAACGGCCGACACGCATCGGGCGCCATTCCGTTCCCACATCCCGTACCGCTATCGTCCCCGTCTGGCGGGTCGTCGATCGTCGCTCCGCCGCGCC
The DNA here is from genome assembly GCA_000470535.1 of Streptomyces sp. AW19M42. Lineage (GTDB taxonomy): Bacteria > Actinomycetota > Actinomycetes > Streptomycetales > Streptomycetaceae > Streptomyces. The sequence goes on along the minus strand of CBRG010000099.1, from coordinate 33,395 downwards.
CTCGGGGGGAGGGAAGGAAACCCGATTCGATGCCCGTACCCGTACCGCAGCAGCGTTCCGTTCCCGCTGCGGAGACCAGCAATGGCGCCGACCTCACACTCCTGGTGATCGAGGACGACCCGGCGGGCACCCTCACCGTCCCGGAACTGCCCGCCACGGCCGGCACCCGGGTCCGGATCCGCAGCGCCCGCAACCTGACCGAGGCGGGCCGGCTCCTCACCGACGACGTGGACTGCATCCTGCTGGACCTGGCCCTGCCGGCCGGCAGCGAGGCGCGCACCGGCCAGGGCGAGGAGGCGGACAACCTGGCCACCCTCAAACACGTGCTGCGGATCGCGCCCCGGCACGCCGTACTCGCGCTCACCGCCCAGGACGACGCGGAGCTGGCCGCCGAGGCGGTCCGGGTGGGGGCGCAGGACTACCTCTTCCGCGACGAACTCGACGGCAGGCTGCTCAGCCGCGCCATCCGCTACGCCGTCGAGCGCAAGCGCGCCGACGTCGCGCAGCACCAGCTCACCGAGTCCCGGCTGCGGGCCCAGGAGAACGCCCGCCTGGAGCGCGGCCTGCTCCCCACCCCGCTGCTCGACGGCTCCGATCTGCACTTCGCCGCCCGCTACCGCCCCGGCCGCAGCCGTGCGCTGCTCGGCGGGGACTTCTACGACACCGTCCGCACGCCCGACGGCACGGTCCACGTGATGATCGGCGACGTCTGCGGGCACGGCCCGGACGAGGCGGCGCTCGGCGTGGAGCTGCGCATCGCGTGGCGGGCGCTGACCCTGGCCGGTCTCTGCGGCGACGAGCTGCTCTCCACGCTCCAGCAGGTCCTGGAGCACGAACGGGAGAGCGAGGAGATCTTCGCGACGCTCTGCACGGTGGACATCGCCCCCGACGGCCGCCGGGCGGGTCTCTGCCTGGCGGGCCACCCCGCACCGCTGATCGCCCGCCAGGGCCGGGCGGCGCATCTGCTTCCGTACCAGGACGGCGGCCCGGCACTCGGTCTGCTGCCGCGCGCCCGGTGGCCGCGCCGGCAGGTGGAACTGGGCGGCTCCTGGAGCCTGATGATGTACACGGACGGGCTCATCGAGGGCCGCGTCGGCACCGGCACCCAGCGCCTCGGGCAGGACGGAATGGTCGCGATGATCAACCGTCAGCTGGCGGAGGGACTGACCGGTGAGGCCCTGCTGGACGCCGCGGTCACCCACGTCCGCGAGCTGAACGGCGGCGAACTGACCGACGACGTCGCGGTCCTGCTGCTCGACCGCGACGAGGACGCCGAGCGCCGCAAGGCGTACCACGGCGACCGGGGCCGGAGCATTCCGCGCCCCCGCCCCGGACAGGTGTCACCCGCAGGCGCTCAACGCCCGCCGTTGTAGGGCCCGTACGGGCCGTCGCTGCTCGAACCGCCGTGGCGGTCACCGCCGCCCATGACGGCCTTGAGCGCCGGCCGCACGTCCACGAAGTACACGATGGTCGCGACCAGTCCGGCGAGCTGCACGAAGAGCATGGGCACCCAGAGGTTCACCACCACCGTGATGCCGAGAATGATCAGCCAGAAGGGCTTGGTCTGCTTTCCGGCGGCCCGGTAGGCGTCCTCACGGACGACCGCGGCCATGATCAGGGCGACGACGGCCAGGACCAGCATCGCCGTGTAGATCAGCCCGAGGATTGAGTTGAAGCCTTCGAGCAACATGATGTGCACCGCCTAATACGTGGATGAGCGCCTCGCGGCCAAGGTACCGGGACAACGGCCGGGACACCCCGAAACGTGCCCGACCGTCCCCGGCACTGCGGCCGACGTCGCGCTACTTGGCGGTGGGCGGCGGGGTCTTCTTCGCGGCGGGCTTGCGGGCAGGCGCCTTCTTGCCGGCCGCGGGCGCGGGCTTGGCCTCCGCCTTGACGGGCCCGGCGGCGGGCGCGGGCTTGGCGACCGGCTTCGGCGCCGCCTTGGTCCCGTCCTTGGCCGGGGCGGCGGCCGGCTTGGACTCCGGCTCGGCCTCCTTGCGCGGCTCGACGACGACGGCGATCTCGACGATCTCCTCTGCGGTCTCACCGCGCCACGTGCGCACGGTCTGCTCGCCGCGCTCCGCGACCTTCTCGTACGTCTCGCGGGCCCGCACCGCGTACTCGGCGGCCACACCCACGCTGCGCAGCGCCAGGTCCTGGGCGCTCTCGCCCAGCTTCTTCAGATCGGTGTCGAACGCCCCGATCACCTCGGTGACCTTGGCCTGGAAGCTGGCCTGCGCCTCCTTGGCCTGCCCGGTCACCTTCTCCTGCACGACCTTGGGGTCGGTGTTGCGCACGGCCTCGATGCGCTCCGGCGCCTCGGCCCGCAACTGCTCGATCAGCGCCGGAACCTTGCGCGCCTGCTGCACGGCGAGATCGGCCGTGCCGGCGGCGAAGTAGAGGGGGGTCGGGTCGGTGAGGGTCTTGCGCAGGTCATCGGTGATGGCCATGACTGTGGTCCTCCCGGATCATCAGACTCAGTGTGAGGGTTCTGAAGGCTTTGAAGCTGTATCGGCAGCACTGCCGTCGGCATTGAAGGGCGCATCCGCACCGGACGCACTCCCCTCCTCACCCCCGGGCCCGTCCTCGAACCCGTTCTCCTTGCGGAAGGAGGCGTAGATCTGCAGCAGCACGCTCTTCTGCCGCTCGTTGATCGACGGATCGGCCAGAATCACCGCCCGCGTCTCCAGCTCGTCCCGCTCCCGCTCGTCCAGGATCCCGGCCCGTACGTAGAGCGTCTCGGCGGAGATCCGCAGCGCCTTGGCGACCTGTTGCAGCACCTCGGCACTGGGCTTGCGCAGCCCGCGCTCGATCTGGCTGAGATAGGGATTGGACACCCCGGCGGCATCGGCGAGCTGCCGCAGCGACAGCTGCGCGGTGCGCCGCTGTTCACGCAGGTACTCGCCGAGACTGCCGACGTTGAGTGATGCCATGCGTCGATGGTGGACCCTCGGCGCTAACTTTTGCAAGCAGCCGCTTGCAAAAGTGTTCCGAACCACTCGTACGGGCGTGCGGCCCATTGTCCGGTCCCAGCGATGTGTGGGCAGTCCCGCTCTTCTGTGGGCAAGAGGACCACCGTCCCGGTCATCTGTAGGCAAGTTCTGAGGTGTTCCAGTCTTCTGTGGGCAGGGCAGTCGCGCCGTTTCTACGGTCGGTACAGGTGGTCAGCGGCGTACGTACGGGGTCTGGATGACTGCATACATGGATGGCCCGGAGTCGGCCGAGGACTTCGAGATCGAGTACGTCGACCCGACGGGCGTTCGTCATCGAGGGTCGTTGAGCGGGTTGTGGTCGGTGCGGTTCGAGGGCGTACGGCCTGAGCGCCAGTTTCCGTCTTTCCGGGGTCAGGGCAACTGGTGCGGCTGGTACTGGTCAGCGACCTGCGGCGGGCACGTGGGTTATGAGTCGTGGCTGGAGCGCGATCATCTGATGCTGCTCGACTTCGACCCGTGGGTGACGGCGGTCGCCTCGCAGCCCTTTCAGCTGTCGTGGTCGGGGCCGGACGGGAAGCGGGTGCGGCACACGCCGGATTTCTTCGTACGCCGCGCGGACGGCACGGTGCTGGTCGTGGACGTGCGCCCGGATGAGCGCATCGAGCCGAGGGACGCGATGAAGTTCGCGACGACCGCCGCAGCCTGCGGGCTCGTGGGGTGGGACTTTGCGCGGCTGGGGGCGCCGGATGCGGTGCTGATGGAGAACGTGCGGTGGCTGGCCGGCTACCGGCATCCGCGCGTGCACCGCCCGCAGGTCGCCGAACGGTTGATGGAGGTGTTCGGCGAGGGTGCTTCGCTGCTGGCCGGGGCCAGACGGGTGGGCGATCAGATCGCGGTGCTTCCGGTGCTCTTCCACTTGCTCTGGCAGCGCGTCCTTGCCGTGGATCTCCGCGCGGGACTGCTGTCGGCGGGTACGCGGGTCGGGCTCGGAGAGGTACGGGAAGGGGGCGGTGGTGCCGTCGCGTCCGCGGCTTCTGCGAGCGGGTGACCTGGTCCGTTTTGACGGCCGTCTGCACACGGTGGCGGCTTTGGAGGGGACCGCGGTCCGGATCGTCGATGAGGGCCAGTCTCCGAGCGTGGTGTTCCTGGCCCACCTGTTGTCGTCTGCCGGCTTCGAGGTGGTCACGCCGTCCTCGGTGCGGGCGGTGGTGCCAGCGGCCGGAGTGCTGGAGGGGTTTCCTCGCAAGGCCGTTGAACGGGCGGAGTGGTGGCAGCGGCACTTGGTGGAGATGCTCACCGGCCGTCCTATGGAGGACCCGCACGGGCCGGTGCGGGCCGCATACGATCCGGCGGTCCGCTCGCTGCGGCAGCGGGAGCTGACCAAGGCGGAAGAGCTTGAGGCGGGTGGGCACCCCGCGTCCTTGAAGCTGATCCAGCGGATGCGGGGGCGTTTCGAGCGCGAGGGCGCGCTGGGCCTGGTCGACCCGCGGCTGCGGTCCGTCTCGGACGGTACCGGCCGCGTCGACCGGAGGGTCGTCGATGCCCTGCGGAAGGTCGTGGAGGACCAGACCAGTCGCTCCACGGTGTCCGCTCAGGTCCTGCGGCGCCGGATGGAACGTGCGCTGGAGGCCGAACACGGTCCGGGAGTGGTGGCACTGCCGTCCCGGACGACGTTCTACCGGCTGCTGTCCGCACTCTCCTCAGGGCGGCACACCCTGGGCTCGGCCCGCACTCGCCGCTCGCTGGCCAAGCAGCCGGACGGCATGTTCGGCCAGCTCACCGCAGCCCGGCCGGGCGAGGTGATGGAGATCGACTCAACTCCCCTGGACGTGCTGGTCGTCCATGACGACGGCACGGTGGACACCGTCGAGCTGACCGGCATCGTGGACATCGCGACCCGCACGCTGGCCGCGGCGGTGCTGCGGCCCTCGACGAAGGCGGTGGATGCCGCTCTGCTGCTGGCGCGGGCGATGACCCCGGAGCCGATGCGGCCGGGCTGGGCGGACGCGCTGCGGATGTCCCGCTCGGTCCTCCCGCACGCCTCGCTCATCGCGCTCGACGAACGGCTGGCCAACGCCGCGGCCGTCCCGGTGATCACGCCGGAGACGATCGTCTGCGACCGGGGCAAGGCATACATCTCCGACACGTTCCGCTCGGCCTGCCAGGTGCTCGGCATCTCCTTCCAGCCCGCCCACCCGGATACCCCGACCGACAAACCGCATATCGAGAAGACTCTGGGTTCGGTGGCCACGATGTTCACCCAGTACCTCTCCGGTCACAAGGGACGCAGCACTGAACACCGTGGTGTTGATCCGGCGGCGGAGGCTGTCTGGTCGATCCATCAGCTTCAGGAACTTCTCCAGCAATGGATCGTCATCTGGCAGAACCGGCCGCACGATGGCCTGAGGGACCCGCTGATGCCGGGCAAAGCGCTGAGCCCCAACGAGAAGTACGCCGCCCTGGTCGCGGCCGCCGGGCACGTCCCGGTTGCGCTGAGCTCGGAGGAGTACATCGAGCTGCTGCCCCGGCACCGTCGGACGATCAACTCCTACGGCGTCCGCATCAACCACCGCACCTACGACAGCGCGGAGTTGAACCCCTTCCGCCGTCAGCGCTCCGGTGCGGGAGACGATGGCCGGGGCTGGGACGTGCACTACGACCCCTACGACATCTCCCGCGTCTGGGTACGCAACCACCGTCAGGGAGGTTGGATCACCGCGATCTGGCGTCACCTTCGCACCGCCCCGATGCCCATGGGCGAGCTGGCCTGGGACCACGCTCGCCGCATCCTGGCCCAGCGGGGCACGGATGCCGTGACAGAGGAGGAGATCGCCCAGACCGCCGTCGCGTTGCTGGACCGCGCCGCCGACGGGCCGGAGCAGGCACCCGTGAAACCATCTGCCGTCTCCTCCCGCCGAGGCCGCCGGGACCGCAAGGTCGCTGCCCGCACCCTCACGACTTCCCCACCGACCTGGCCCCGCCCCGCTGACGAGCCCGAGTCGCCTGCTCTGCCCGCTCCCACGGAGGACGGCGAAGAGGAGCTCGCCAAGGTCGTCCCGCTGGAGATCTTCGACGCACGCAAGGAGGCCGAGAGGCGGTGGTGACCACGACGGAACCGGGTGAGGAAGACATTGCGGACCTCGGAGAGGACCGGCCTGACCCGACGACGCGTCTGGAAGGCTGGCGCCGGTTCGTCGAGGAGGACCTGGCCGCTTTCGATCTGCTGCCCGAGCCGCAGTGGCACTCCTTGAGCGCCATGGGGCGTGAAGTCTACGACGAGGCCCGGATCCGTTATCACTCCGAGCTACAGGTGGTGCGGACCTCGGCAGTGAAGGAGATCGCCCACCAGGGGCGGCTATTGACACTGCTCAACCAGCGCGAGCACGGGGCTCGACGTGGGATGATCGTCTCCGGGAAGCAGACTACGGGGAAGACGACCGCGCTCAAGCAGCTTGGCCGCCTCCACGAGCTGCGGGTGCGGCAGCGCTATCCGGGGAGTAGTCGGATCCCGGTCGTCTACCTGACCGCACCGCCCAAAGGATCTCCGCGCAAGCTCGCTATGGAGTTCGCGCGGTTCCTGGGCCTGCCGGCCATCGGGCCCCGGCACAACACGATCGACATCACCAGCGCCGTCTGCCAGGTGATGATCGAAGCCCGTACGGACCTTGTGCTGGTCGATGAGATCCATCTCATGAACCACGCCACGCTCGCAGGAGAAGATCTCTCCGACCATCTGAAGTACTTCACTGAGCACCTGCCTGCCACGTTTGTCTATGCCGGGATCGACGTCGAGCAGTCCGGTGTCTTCACCGGTGTCCGCGGCAAGCAGCTTGGTGGCCGGTGCGTGCTTGTCCGCACCGGGCCATTCCCGTTGGGCCCTGAATGGCGGTCGCTGGTCGCCTCCTTGGAGACAACCCTCCGTCTGCATCGGCACGAGCGAGGCACGCTGGTAAAGCTCTCGGACTACCTGCATCAGCGGACCGGCGGCGTCATCGGCAGCCTGTCCCACCTGATCCGCGCGGCATCCATCTCCGCGATCCTCGACACCAGCGAGCGCATCACCCGCGCCACACTCAAGAGCACACGTATCGACCACAACAGTGAGTCCGCCTCCCAACTTGCCTCGCCGCGAGGGGCGGTGCAGTGAGCGGACCTACCGGCTTCTGGCTCGTCCGTCCGCTTCCCCTGCCGGTCAAGCCCTTCCCCCGTGAGACCGAGGATTCGTATCTGTGGCGTCTGAGTCAGACGAACAAGATTCCCCTCCAGCGATTGACATCGCCAAGTCACTGGCTGCTGTCTCAGCGGGACTACGTGAGCCGACTGAGCATCGTCAGCGGTCAGCCCCGCGCCAGCCTCCTAAAAGCGATTCCTCACCTCGGCAAGAGCAAGGGCGACCCGGGGCGCCCGCGGCAGCGCGGTGGCTATGCCTGCCGCCATTGCGTCGCGCGGCGGACCGGCAGCACACACCACAGTGTCTGGACCTGGACGTCCTGCCACGACCAGGTCTGCATCCCACACCGCCTCTGGATCGGACGTGCTGTCGACGACCCCGTCCGCCAGCTTGATCTCACCGAGTTTCCCGAGATCGTTGAAGCACAACGTCGTCACTACCGGCTGTTGCGTCGGCACGGACACCTTGTGATGGATTCGTGCTACCAGTACGGCTCGGACTTCTGGCACAGCCTGTTCCAGCGCGGATACCGACTCAGTGACCGAGCGGAACGGCTCCGCCAGTTATCGCCGGTCACCCGGGAGGTTCGCCCCTTCGACCCACGCCGCTATGTCGCCGTCTACCCGGAAATCGTCGAGGCCATCTCCCTCTTTGCATCCCCATACTGGCGGAGTCTCGCTCTCACCGACAATGAAACGAAGTTCAAAGAGTTCAGAGCGGAGTTCAACCGACGACTGCCCCAGGAACGAGCGCTCCGGACCACGGCTCGGGCGTGGTTCCTCACTGAACTCAAGCGGACCGCCATGCGAATCGAAGCAGCCGTGCAGCACGATCGCCCGGAGGCAGATCTGGGGTTTGTTGTTCGGTCGGAGAGCCGCTAGTTGACCTTCACCTTGGGGGAAGCCACAGCATCGGTGGGGCCGGGCGATGTGCTTGGCATGAGGAGGAGCGAGCATGGGGTTGCTGACCATCGGGACGTTCGCGAAAGCGTCCCGGCTGTCGCCGAAGGCGCTACGTCTCTACGACGAGCTCGGTCTGCTGACCCCCGCTCGCGTCGACCCGGTGACCGGCTACCGTCTCTACGCCCCGGAACAGCTGGAGCAAGCCCGGCTGGTCGCCTGGCTCCGGCGCCTGGGGATGCCCCTGGCCCGCATCCAGCACGTCTGCACGCTGGAGGCAGGCCCGGCAGCCCGGGAGGTCCGCGCGTTTTGGGCCCAGGTCGAGGCCGCCACCGCCGCGCGGCGAGACCTCGCTTCCTTCCTCATCGGCCATCTGTCCTGGAAGGACCCCGCTATGTCTCCGACCGCTAAGCCCCTGGGAATCCGTTACGCCGCTCTTTCCGACACGGGCCTTGTCCGTGAGAGCAACCAGGACACCGCCTATGCAGGGTCCCGCCTGCTCGCCGTCGCCGACGGCTTCGGCAGCGGAGGAGCCCCCGCAAGCGCCGCCGCTGTTGACGCGCTCAAGCGCCTCGAAACCGACAGCATCCCGGCAGGCGATCTCCTCAGCCTCCTCGAGGACGCCATCGAACAGGCCAAACAGGCCGTCAACGGCGTCGCCGGACCCGCCTCATCGCCCGGGGAGGCCGGCACCACACTCACCGCGATGCTCTGGACCGGCTCACAGCTGGCCCTCGTCCACATCGGCGACTCCCGCGTCTACCTCCTGCGCGCCGGAGAGCTGTTCCAGATCACCCACGATCACACCATGGTGCAGTCGATGGTCGACGAAGGACGCCTCAGCCCGGAGGAGGCCGTCTCCCACCCCCAGCGGTCCCTGCTGATTCGGGCCATGGGCCAAGGAGCCGATGGCACCCCCGACATGCGCCTGCACGACGCCCAGCGGGAAGACCGATATCTGCTCTGCTCCGACGGCCTGTCGACCGTCGTGCCGACCGAAGAGATCCACCGGGTGCTCTCCGAGATCAGTGAGCCCGAGCAGGCGGTCCGCGAACTCATCGCCCTCGCCAACGGCTCCGGCGGCCCCGACAACGTCAGCTGCGTGGTCGCCGACGTCATGGAGCTCCAGCAGTAGGAGCGAGCGGCATGCACTTCGAGTTGCACCAGATCCGCTCTCAGGAACTCATCCGTGAAGCCGACGAGTACCGACTCGCCCGACAAGCCAGGAGAGCCAAGGCGGCTCCCCGACCCATGGCAGCCAGCACCTCGCAACCGACGCCACGGCGCCTGCTGGCTTGGCTCCGCGGGTGAACCACCACGCTGCCTACGGTTGAGCGGGACACCGACCGCCAACCTGTCCCACTCAACCGTAGGCAACGCAGGTCAGAGCCTCACCCTGCCCACAGTTTTCTGGGACAGGACACCCATGCAGCCGCCGCTGTCCGTTCTCAGGAAGTGCGGCGAGTCCCAGTGGTGCCGGCAAACGACCTGGCGGAGTCCCGGCGAGCCGGGCGGCCCGTACGGCCCACCGCACCGGGACGGCGGGCCGTCACCGCCGGACACGGCGCCGACGGCTCCGTCCGGATCGCGGCGTCCAGAGCTGCCCGTACGCCGCGATCCGGCATGATTCGGACGCGAGGCCCTAAGCGAGGAACGCCGAGACCGCCGTCCTGAACCTGTCGGCGTCGTCGATCCACGGGTAGTGCCCCGCTCCCGGCTGCACGACGAGCGTGGCATCGGGGAACAGGGCGGCGTATTCGGCCACCGCCCGGGGCGGGCTGTTCAGGTCGAACTCCCCGGCCAGCAGCAGGACGGGAGCGCCGAGGGCGGCGATCGCCGCCCTGGTGGCGTCCGGGTCGAAGGCGCCCTCCGCCCCGAAGCCCGCGACGGCCTCCGGGTTGTCCGGCCGGCTCGCCGCGCAGTGTTCGCGGGCGGCGTCGTCCCACCGGCCGTAGAAGAACGGGTCCACGGCCTCCCGGTCGCCGCCCGCACCCCGGGTGATCGCCTCCAGCGCGGCGGACGCCGCCGGGTACCACGGCTCGCCCCTGCGGAGTTCCGCGAGTTCGCGGCGGGTCTCCCCGGCGATCCCGATGCCGACGGCGCGGGTACTGGGGGTGATCAGCGCGAGCCTGCCGACGCGCTGCGGGAACCGGGCGGCGTACTGCGTCGCGATGTTCGCGCCCGCCGAGTGCGCGAGCAGGTCCGTCCGAGCGAGGCCGAGGTGGGCGCGCAAGGCCTCGATGTCGTCGACGAGGCGGTCGCAGCGGTAGGAGGAGGCGTCCTCGGGGACCGCGGAGCCTCCGGTACCGCGCAGATCCGGGACGATCAGCCCGCGCCGCCCGGACAGGCCGCCCAGCTCGCCCAGGTACCGGGAGTCGGCGGGCCCGCCCGGGACACAGAGGAGCGGGTCGCCGTCCCCGTACGTGCGGTGGGCGAGCCGGGTGCCGTCGGGGGCGCAGAAGGTGGTCATACGAGTGATCCTGACACTCATAACCTGGTTGTACAACCTGGTTATGAGGCGACGATCAGGGTGTATAAGTGGGTTATGGAAGACGGCGGGAAGGACGCGCGGGAGAGTGCCCCCGGAGGCCGGGACGCGGGGACGCTGACCGAGGAACAGGCCGAGCGGATGCTCGCCGGGATGAACGACGTCATCCGCGCGGGCGAGGAGATGCGGAAGCTGCGCTCCGAGATGATCAAGCTGTTCGTCGGCTTCGGCTGGACGCAGGACCGCATCGCCCGGCTCACCGACATGAGCCAGCCCGCCGTGTCCAAGCAGGTGACGAAGTACCGCTCCGCCGATCCGGAGCCCCCGATGGACCTCTCCCTCGGCCAGTGGGACGCCCCGTGGCTGGAGGGCCGCCTGTGGGGCCTGGCCGAGGACATCTTCGATATGTACGCCGACAGTGCCCGCTGCGCCCGTTGCGTCGCCGCCCTCACCCGGGGCAGGAAACGTTTCACCCCGGAGAACGTGGACGAACTGCGGCGGCTCGTCGAGGACGACCTGCGCCGGTACGGCGAGGAGCTCTCCACCCACCGGGCGGCGTACGACGAGATCGGCCGCGGCCTCGACCTGCCACCCCGCCGGACCGCCGCCCCGGCGGGTTCACCCTCGGTACGCCGCACCCTCGCCCACCGGATCCAGCGCGACCGCCTCAGGGACGACGCCTGACTCCCGGCCGACCACGGCCCGTCACCGCCTCACTCCCGGGCCGTGGCCGCCTCCGCCGCCCGGAGCGCGTCCCCGTCCGCCCCCGTCAACAGGTCCGTGCTGTCCGCCCATTGATCCACGGACCCGGTCAGCGGCCGGCCGCGCAGCTCCGGGTCCGTGACCGACGCGGCCAGCGGGCGGGCGAAGCGCTCGGCGTGCAGGACGAGGAACGGCCTGCCGTGGTACGGGCGCGGGGCCGGGTCCACCGGGTCGACGAGGCCGCTCTCGTTCTGGCGGATCGCGACCGCCCGGTACGCGTCGCAGAGGTACCGTTCCCGTTCCGGGTGGCCAGTCGCCGCCAGTGCGCCGCGCAGGGACGGCAACAGCGCTTCGGCCGCGTCCAGTTGGGCGAATGTGCTGCCCAGCCATTTGCTGTACGGCGCGTACCGCCGCTCCAGGAGCAGGCTGAGGCGCATGAGGTCGCGCACCTGCCGGGCCGCGACCACGGCCGAGCCGAGTTCGTCACCGACCTCGGCGCAGCGCCCGACGAACGCCTCCTCCTGCGAGATCCGCTGCCACTGGCAGGCCAGCAGGTACCGCCACACCTGTTCGGGGTACCGGGCCAGCCGCCGCCGTGCGGCGGTGAGGAGTCCGGGGCCGTCGTGGAACACCGCGCCGCCGGTGATCCCGGCGAGCCGCTGCTGGGGCATCGCGAGCCAGTCCCGTACGGACGGTTCGGCGGCCGACGCGTCGAAGCCGGCCTCCCGGGTCAGCCAGCCGGCGATGTCGTGCGCGGCCACGCGGTGGTTGACCGGTCCGTCGGTCGCCTCCAGGTGCCCGACCGGGTCGAGCGGATCGCCGGCGGGGCGGAAGTGGGTGGGCCAGCCTCGGATCTCCTTCGGCAGCCGGTCCGCCAGGAGCCGCCTGATCGTGTCGCCGTGTGCCGCGACGTCGTCCGCCGCGAGGAAGAGGTCCAGCCGCGGGCCCCAGTCGTGGTCGGCCGACCGGGCCGTGTCGAAGCCGAGCACCTCGGAGCCCGGCCCGATCCGCGCGGCGGCGTACGGCAGTCCGGGGAAGGCGGCGTCCAGGACCGGCCGCACCGCCTCCTCGAAAAGGATCCGGGAGAGCTCCAGACCGGGCAGGAAGGCGGCTTCGGCGTGGGTCATACGGCAACCCTGCCGGGACGGATACGGCTCGGCCAGCGAATAGTTCCGGGCGGCCGGGGGTGCACCGGGGGCACCCCGCGGAAAAGTCCGGTTGCGGACAATCCGCCACAGACCGAGTTGTTACCCTGGCGGACATGACCGCCATGGCACCCACGCGCACCGCACCCGTTCGCGGCGGCTCGCCCTCGGCGTGATCGCCACGGGCCTGCTGATGACCGTGCTCGACGGTTCGATCGTGACCGTCGCCATGCCTGCCATACAGAACGACCTCGGGTTCTCACCCGCAGGCCTCAGCTGGGTCGTGATCGCCTTCGGTGGCCTGTTGCTGCTCGCCGGCCGGCTCGGTGACCTCATCGGCCGCAGGCGGATGTTCCTGACCGGCACCGCCGTCTTCACCGCCTCCTCGGTACTGGCGGGCGCGGCCGGCACCCCCGCACTGCTGATCACCGCCCGCTTCCTCCAGGGCGCGGGCAGCGCCATGGCCTCCGCGGTGGGCCTGGGCATCCTCATCACGTTGTTCACCGAGAGCCGTGAACGCACCAGAGCCATCGCGGTGTTCAGCTTCACGGGAGCGGCGGGCGCGTCGATCGGCCAGGTGCTCGGCGGGGTCCTCACCGACGCCGTCGGCTGGCACTGGATCTTCCTCATCAACCTGCCGATCGGGGTCGCGACGCTCCTCGTCGCGGTGCGCGTCCTGCCCACCGACAAGGGACCCGGCCTCCGCGCCGGGGCCGACGTCATCGGTGCCGCCCTGGTCACCTCCGGGGTGATGCTGGGCATCTACTCGGTCGTCGAGGTCGGGACGTACGGGTGGCTGTCGGCGCACACGCTCGGCCTCGGCGCGCTCGCCCTCGCCCTGCTCGCCGCGTTCGTCGTCCGGCAGGCCACGGCCAGGACGCCGCTGCTGCCGCTGCGCGTCCTGCGGTCGCGGAGCGTCTCGGGCGCCAATCTGATCCAGATGCTCATGGTGGCCGCGCTGTTCTCGTTCCAGATCCTGGTCGCGCTGTACCTCCAGCGGGTGCTCGGCCACGGCGCCGCCGCCACCGGTCTCGCGATGCTGCCCGCCGCCGCCGTCATCGGAGCCGTGTCGCTCGGCGTCTCGGCCCGGCTGAGCGCGCGGTTCGGCGAGCGCAACGTCCTGCTTCTGGGACTCGCCCTGCTGGTCGCCCTGCTCGGCCTGCTCACCCGGCTCCCCGCCGACGGGCGCTACGCCCCCGACCTGCTTCCGCTGATGTTCCTCGCCGCGGGCTTCGGCCTCGCCCTCCCGGCGCTCACCGCGCTCGGCATGTCGGGGGCGGGCGAGGAGGACGCCGGGCTCGTGTCCGGGCTGTTCAACACCACTCAGCAGATCGGCATGGCGATGGGCGTCGCCGTCCTCTCCACCCTGGCGGCCTCCCGCACCGACACCCTCCTCTCCGAGGGCAGCAGCCAGGCCGAGGCGCTGACCGGCGGCTACCACCTGGCGTTCGCGGTCGGCGGCGGGCTGCTCGCGGCCGCCTTCGTCGTCGCGCTCACGGTCCTCGGGCGAACGCGGCCCGGCGTCCGCACCCGCTCCGCCCGGCCGGAGCACGAGGCGGCTCGCCGCACCGACGCCACCGCCGCCGCGGCCCGACCCGTATCGCGGTGACCGGCCTCGGAGAACATCGGTACAGCGGTTGGCGCTGGGATTGATCATGGTCGGCCAGCACACCGACTGGGGGCTTCGCCAGCCTTCGAGGAAGGACCGCCGGGCTGGGGCCGGGGCTGGGGCGGGGGTTGGGCGGGGGTTGGGCGGGGGCTGGCTACGGTCCGCTCGCGCCGGTGGAGTTTCTGCCTGATGAGCAGGCCCATACCGCGCAGCGAATGCGTGCCGCCCCGCCCGGTCGGCCCCGGAACCCCAGCTCGGACACCAAGGGGCAACTGAACTCCCCGTAGCGGTCATTCGGACATGGCGCTACGAACGCGTGAAGGTGATCCGATAGGCGAAGGCCGGCAGCCGCCGCCGTACGCCCCCCGCCGCCTCGGTGTAGCGGGGGGCCGCCCAGGGGCTCGCCGGGTCGGCGAAGACGTGCCGCATGTCGATGACGGCCCTTGGGCGGGCGCGTCGGTCACGCGGGCATTTCCTCCGCGTCCGGCGTCTCCTGTCCGCGCACCCGGCGCCGGCCCAGGGCGAGCGTGCCGAGGAAGCCGAGGGCCAGGGCTGCGAGGACGCCGAGGTTGGCGTAGGCCCAGGAGCCGTCCTTGCCGCCGAGGCCGAAGGGGCCGAGCAGATAGCCCTGCCAGGTCAGCCAGTCGGCGGAGGCGTTGGTGACCAGTCCCCAGCCGAGGGCGGTGGCCGCCAGGGTGAGCAGCAGCGGCAGGGCGGGGAGGTCGCCGTAGCGGCCGCGGGGCCGGTAGAGGTCGGCCTCGTCGTAGTCGCGGCGGCGCAGGAGGAGATCGGCGAGGAAGATGCCGCACCAGCCGGCGATGGGCACGCCGAGGGTGGTCAGGAAGCCCATGAACGAGCCGAGGAAGTCGTCGGCGATGAACACGATGTACACGGATCCGGCGATCATCAGCACGCCGTCGATGAGCGCGGCGAGCGGGCGCGGGACGCGCAGCCCCGCGGAGAGCAGGGCGAGGCCCGAGGAGTAGATGTCGAGGACCGCGCCGCCGACCAGACCGAGGACGGCGACCACGGCGAACGGCACCAGGAACCAGGTCGGGAGGATCGTCGTGAGGGCGCCGATCGGATCGGCGGCGACGGCCTCGGAGAGCTGTTCGGAGGAGCCGGCGAGCAGCAGGCCGAAGACCGTCAGCAGCAGGGGGGCGACGCTGGCGCCGAAGGTGGTCCAGCCGATCACGCCGGTGCCGGAGGAGGAGCGCGGCAGGTAACGGGAGTAGTCGGCGGACGCGTTGACCCAGCCGAGGCCGAATCCGGTCATCATGAACACCAGCGCGCCGATGAACTCCTGGGTGGAGCCGTCGGGGATCGCGGTGACCACGTCGACGTGGACGTGGTCGGCGACGAGGACGACGTAGACGAGCGTCAGCACGCCGGTGACCACGGTGATGAGGGTCTGCAGGCGCATGATCAGGTCGAAGCCCATCACCCCGCCGACGACGGTGAGCGCACCGACCAGGACCAGGGCGACGACCTTGGTGCCGGTACCGCCGCCCCAGCCGAGCCGGTCGAACACGGTGGCCGTGGCGAGCGAGGCGAGCGCGACGAGGACGGTCTCCCAGCCGACGGTGAGCATCCAGGAGATCGCCGAGGGCAGCCGGTTGCCTCGGACGCCGTAGGCGGCGCGGCTGAGGACCATCGTCGGCGCCGAGCCGCGCTTGCCGGCGACGGCGACGAAGCCGCAGAGCAGGAACGAGAAGACGATGCCGATCACGGAGGCGATCAGGGCCTGCCGGAAGGAGATGCCGAAGCCCAGGGCGAACGCTCCGTAACTGAGCCCGAACACCGAGACGTTCGCCCCGAACCAGGGCCATAACAGGGTGCGCGGGCTGCCCTTGCGCTCACTCTCGGCGATGACTTCGAGGCCCTGGGCCTCCACCTGGAACGGGCGGTCCTGCGGCGTGGGGCCGGTGTCGGTGTCGGCTGACACCGGTGGCCTGTCGTGCGGGTCCGTCATCGTCATCGTCGTTCGCCTGTCCTGTCCGGGGTGAGTGCCGGGGCGCTCGTGGTTACCCAGGACACTCGGGCCCACACGTACCTGACCCGTTCCCCGGTGATCCTCTGTGAGGATCGCACGGCCCACGACGACAGGAGTGTGCCATGGCGCGCAGGGCGACGGAAGGCGACCTGACAGACCCGGTGGCGCGGGGAGCGCAGCCCGTGGCGCGGGCTGCGGACACATCGACAAAAAACGGTTCTGCCCGCGAATCCGTGAAAGCGGTGATCACGACGAGGTGACGCGGTGACGCGGTGAGGATGCGGGTTCGCAGGGAGGACAAGGAGGCGCGTCCATCCGTGCGGCGTGACCGGGATACGCGCCAAAGGAGCAACGGGATGATCTTGAAGCCGTGATCCGCTCGGCTTCACGTGCGGCGCCGTGCAGCGGGGTCTCGTCCGGCGCCGTGCCGGGCGACCGAGCCGACGCCGGGCCGTGCGTATCGCCCCAGGGAGCGGGCGGAGGGCGTGGAGCGGGCCGGCAGCATCGGGGTGGAGGTGCCGTCTTACGAGAACCGGGTCGGCACGCTCACGCCCTGGCCATGATCGTTCTCAGCGCCAACAGCTGTACCGATGTTCCCCGAGGCCGGTAACCGAGGGCGCGGCGGCACCGGACCCGGCCAACGGCCCCGGCGCCGCCACCCCGCGTCCGGGTCAGAGTCAGGGCCCCGGACCCCGGGCGGGCAGGCGCCGGACAGCGGGGAGGCTCTGGCGCCCCTTCCGGCCACAGGATCCCGCCCATGGCACCCGACCCCGGCTCCACCTGCTCCCGCTGCGGCGGACACCACTCGGAACTCCCGATGGGGTACTCGACCACGGCACCCGACGTCTGGGACGCGAGCCTGGAGAGCGGTCCCGACAGCATGCTCTCGACGGACCAGCGCATCGTCAGACACGAGCACTACTTCATCAAGGGCCTGGTCGAGATACCCGTGGCGGGCAGCCAGGAACCGTTCTCCTGGGGCGTCTGGGTGTCACTGAGCCGGGAGAACTTCGGCCGCGCCCTCGATGTGTGGGAGACCCCGGGCCGGGAGTCCGAGAAGCCGTACTTCGGCTGGCTGACCACCGAGTTGGGGCTCTACTCCCCCCGTACGACCAACCTCAGGACCAACGCGCACACCCGCGAGACCGGCCGGCGCCCGCTCATCGAGCTGGAGCCCACCGACCATCCACTGGCGGTGGAGCAGCGGAACGGAATCACGTTCGACCGGGTACGGGAGATAGCCGAGGCGGTGCAGCACGCCGAGGACAGCCCTTAGGCCCTCCCCGGCCCGAGCCCCGACCGCAGCTGTACGAACCCCCGCTCCGCCGCCTCGACCGCGTCCCCGTACACCTCGTCCGCGCTCTGCCCCGCGCTGATCCGGTGCCAGTTCTCCAGGGCCAGGATGCGCAGGACCGCGATGATCTGGCCCGCCGCCAGCCGGTCCGCTGCCCCGTCCCCCAGTGCGCGGGCGAGGGCGGCCTCCGAGCGGCCCTGGTACGCGTAGAGCCTGGCCACCAGGGACGGCGTCCCGTACAGCAGCCGGTGGAACGCCAGCACCTCGGGCACGTCGCACAGGCCGGTGACCGGGTCGCGCCGCTCCAGGCCGTCCAGGAAGTTCCGCCGCAGCGCGTCGAGCGGGGATTCGCCGTCCGCGCGGGCGGCGACCACCCGGGCCGACTCGTCCTCGTGATCGGCGAACCGGTGCAGGGCCAGGTCCTCCTTGGACGGGAAGTACCGGAAGAGCGTCGGCTTGGAGATGTCCGCGGCGGCCGCGACCTCCGCCACCGAGACCTTGTCGAAGCCACGCTCCATGAACATGGCGATCGCGGCGTCGGAGACGGCCTGGTACGTCTGCTGCTTCTTCCGCTCGCGCAGGCTCATCGGCGCGTTCGGCCCACGGGGCGCGTCCTCACCCGCCACCACGCCGGACCTGGGCTTCTCTCCGCTCATGACCATGCAGCGTACGCCCTTGATCTCAACCGGACTTGACGTCCACCACCGCCGGTCCCCAGACCGGCCCCGCTACCGGTCCCCGTCACGGGCCCCCTCCGCGGCCGCGTCCCGCCTCCGCTCGCGGATCAGCGCCTCGATCCCGTCCAGCACCCGCTCGATACCGAACCGGAACTCGTAGTCGGGCTCGTCCGGTACCCGCATCACATCGGTGGCCATGAGCCGGGAGAGCGCGGGGTGGCGTTCGGGGTCGACGAGCCGGGTGAGCGTGCGGGCATAGCCCTCCATGACCTCCTGCGCCGGTATGCCGCGCGCCTCGACGGCGGCGTCCAGATCACCCGTCAGCAGCGCCTCGTTCCGCACGAAACCGCTGACCAGAAGGATGACGGAGACGGCGTCGCCCGGCCCCAGACCGCTGCCTTCGAGGGCCTGGAGGCCCAGCTCCCACCAGGCGACGGAGTGCGGGCTCGCGGGCGGTCCGGAGATGGGGATGCGGAGCATCCAGAGGTTGCGGTGGTAGACGCCGCGCCGCGCCCAGGCCCACTGCGAGAGCGCCGCCCGCCAGCCGGCCCGCTCCTGGAGCGCGGGCAGCGGGGGCGGCGGGCCCATGGCCGCCTCCCGCATCAGCACATAGAGCTCGTCCTTGGCGGCCACGTACCGGTAGAGGGACATCGTCGAGGCGCCCAGGTCCTTGGCGACCCGCCCCATGGACACCCCGCCGAGCCCTTCGGACGCCGCCACCGCCACCGCCGCGTCCACGATGCGCTCCAGGCTCAGCCCCGGCTTGGGCCCCTTCGCCGGGCGCGCCCGCAGTCCCCAGGCGGCCTCGATGCTGGCCGGCAGGCCCGTACCGCCCGGCGGACCGTTCTCTTCCGTCACCTGAACCGCCTTCCCTTGACGGCCATCCTAGTTATGCGTGACCCTTACACAGCCGCGCGTGCGTCATACGCAGAGAGAGGCGCGCCCATGCCATGAGGGGCCGACCGGGACACGGACAGGCCGGCCGGAACAGACCCGTCAGAACACATCCGGGCACCAGGCCCGCCGCCCCGCCCGGAACACCCCGTCCGCCAGCGCCGCCGCGCCCGGGGTCAGTTCCTCGATCCGGTCCAGGGCCGCCAGCCGCAGGGCCGACTCGTCGCCCAGGTAGAGCGTCCCCAGCTCCCGCACGTCCAGCGTGAGATCCGCGCTGCGCGTGGTCGGGGTGCACGTGGCGCCGGACGGCGAGGCGTCCAGGTGGAAGCGGCCGGCGGTGAGGCCGGTGGCGTCGTGGATGTCCAGGACCAGGGAGCCGGGGACCGCGTAGGTGCGGGCCTCCAGCGCGCGGACGACATCCAGGACGCGCACCCACAGGAAGTCCGCGTGCGTCACCACGCGGGCCGCGCGCGGGTCCGGGAGGAGCAGCGGCAGCAGGTCGTCGGGGGCGCGGTGGCCCGTGCGGATCGTGGTGACCCAGTCGACCGAGCAGAGGAAGTGCCACAGCGCCCGCTCCGCCGCCGGGGTCGTCGCGATCAGGCTGCGCACCGTGGCCCGGTTCAGCGGCTGCTTGGCGTCGCCCCAGTTGTCGTCGGCGCGGTAGACGACGAGACCGTCCACGGTGCCTTCGGCGTCGCGGTGGACGGCGTAGAACGGCTCGGTCCAGGGGTCGTTCGGGAAGAGCACCTCACCGGTCACCAGGTCCCACCAGCGGTCGCTGCGGCTCACCACCCCGTGCTGCCGGGCCCGCAGCCGGTCGTGGAGGGCCGGGCCCAGCTTGCGCACCTCCGGCGCGTCCACCAGGTCGATCCGGCCGCCGTCCGCGGCCGCCGTCCCGGAGAGCCGGGGGTCGAGGCCCGCCCGGGGTATGTCGATCTCCCACTCGGTGGTCCAGGCCGCGGGGCCGAAGCCGTACCGCCCGTAGATCGGGTACTCGGCGGCGATCAGGGTGGCGGCCACGTCGCCGCGCTCCCTGGCCGCCGCCAGGTCCTTCGCCATCAGCCGGGTGAGCAGTCCGCGGCGGCGGTGGGTGGGCGTCACGGTGACGTTGGTGACCGCGTCGGTGGGCACCGTCGCGCCACCGACGACCGTCAGCTCCTGCGCGAACGAACGGAACGTCGCCACGCACCGCCCGGCGTCGAACACCCCCTGGACGCGGGCCAGATCCATATGGGGCAGCCTCCCTGCCACCTCCTCGTCCGAGGGGGTCGGCGCGCGCAGTAAACCGGTGTTCAGGGCGCGCAGCCAGTCGGCGAACTCGGACTCGGTGACGGTACGGGCCTCAAGGCTGTTCATACGTTCCACGCTAGACACGGCCGTTCGGGTTGTCGCCCGCTTTTCCCGGTGTACGGGACAGGGCGGGGCGGGTCAGAACGCCGCCCGGATCTCCCCCACCTCCGCGGCGCCGCCCAGCAGTGGAGCCCGGCCGATCCGCGTCACCACCGGGGCGTCCACCCCGAGCAGGCCGAGCACACGGGCCAGCACCGGGCCCAGCGCCCGGGTCGAGCCGTCGTCGATCTTGAAGGCCAGCGCCCTGCCGTCCGCGAGGGCCACCGCCTGGACCGCCTCCGCGCCCATCTTGGACAGCGTGCCGGGCAGCTCGCGCATCAGCCAGGTGTCGGGGCGGCGGGTGCCCGCCACGTACTCCGGGTGCGCCCGCATCGCGTCCGCCACCCGGCGCTCCGCCGTGCCCGGTGCCGCCGTGACGAACGTACGGAACGCCCGCGCGAGACCCACCAGCGAGATCGCCATCAGCGGCGCCCCGCAGCCGTCCGTACCGACCGAGGCGACCGGTTCGCCCGCCGCCTCCTCGACCACCTGGAGCACGAGCCGCTGGAGCGGGTGCGCCGGGTCGAGGTAGGTGGCCGGGTCCCAGCCGTTGCGCAGGCACACCGCGAGCATCGCCGCGTGCTTGCCCGAGCAGTTCATGGTGATCCGCTCCCGGACATGGCCCGCGGCGAGGTACGCCTCCGCCTCGACCGGGTCCAGCGGCAGGTCGGGCGGGGTCTGCAGAGCGTCGGGCGACAGCCCGTGCTCGGCGAGCATCTCGGTCACGAGAGCGAGGTGGAAGCCCTCGCCCGAGTGGCTCGCGGCGGCCAGCGCCAGCCGCTCCCCCGACAGGTCGAGCCCGGCCCGCAGCACCGCCGCGGCCTGCATCGGCTTGTTCGAGGAGCGCGGGAAGACCGGCGCCGCCGGATCGCCCAGGGCCAGCTCGACGCTGCCGTCGGCGGCCAGGACGACCAGTGATCCACGATGGTGGCCCTCGACGAAGCCGGACCGCACGATCTCGGCGAGCACCGGTGGTGCGGGTACCGGCTCGGGTATGGCGTCGGGCCTGGCGGACGGGGCTGCGCTGGAGGTCATGATGGCCTTCCGGGGACGGGCGGGACCCGCCCCCGGAAGGGTTGCCTCAGGCGAGCAGGTCGTCTACTTGTGCTTCCCCGTCACGGTACCTGCGGGCGATCTCCGCGCTGCAGCCGTCCGCGGTGCGCTGGAGCCGGTGGCGGCGCCGGGACACCTGCTGCTCGTAGCGGACCAGGCGGCCCATCGCCGTGTGCAGCTCTTCGTCCGTACGGGCGTCCAGGTCGGAGAGTTCGACCTCCGCGAGCGTCTCGGCCGCCAGCTGCCGGTACTCGTCGCTGCGCGGGGTGCTCAGCGTGACGTGCCGGGCCGAGGAGCGGTGCAGTGACGGGGCGTCCGCGAGGATCTCCGAGAGCCGGTCCACCACCGGCGACTCGGGGTCCCGCCGCCGGGCCAGCTCGGCCCGCAGGATGTCGACGCGCCCCTGGACCAGCCGCCGCACATAGCTGAGGTCGGCCTCGTCACTCTGCGAGTCGCGGCGCAGCGTGCGCAGCTCCGGCAGTCGCAGGGCGCCCAGTTCGGGCGGGGGCGCGGCCGGGCCGTCGTCGGAGCCCTGCCCGGTCCGCTGCACAGGTGGGCGCATGGTGCTCGTACTCGTACCCGCACTGCTGTTGACGCCGGCACGCGTGACCGGCACGGTACCCGGGGACTGCCCGGCTCCATGGGTGCTCATGCTTGTCCATCCCCTCGACCGGTGCGTCGGCGCACCGCCTCCGAGCATCGTGCCACTCCGAGGGTGCCGATGGAGGTGCTCTGTACCCGTTCAGCCCAAGATAGGTTGGTCTGTATGCGTGCAGTGGTACAGAGGGTGGACGGTGCGACCGTCACGGTGGCCGACGCCGACGGCGAGGGCAGCGGCCCCGCGGTGGTCGGAGAAATCATTGGCGAGGGCCTGTGTGTGCTGGTCGGAGTCACTCACGGGGACACCCCGGAGAAGGCGGCCCAGCTCGCCAGGAAGCTCTGGTCGGTCCGCATCCTGGAGGGCGAGAAGTCCTGCTCCGATGTGAATGCACCGCTTCTGGTGATTTCGCAGTTCACTCTCTACGGGGACGCCCGCAAGGGCCGCCGGCCCACCTGGAACGCCGCCGCGCCCGGCGGCACCGCCGAGCCGCTGGTCGACGAGGTGGTCGCGCGGTTGCGGGCGCTGGGGGCGCGGGTGGAGACGGGCCGGTTCGGGGCGGACATGCGGGTCTCGCTCACCAACCACGGCCCGTTCACCCTCGTCGTCGAGGTCTGAACCGGCGGCGCCACGGCCGGGTGGCTACGGTTCGACGACCGTCTCCTGGGCTGCCGCCGTGTTCTCGCCCGCCAGCAGCTCCGCGTCCACCGGCACGTTCCGCTTCACCAGGGCCAGGGCGATCGGCCCCAGCTCGTGGTGGCGGGCGGAACTGGTGATGAAGCCGAGCTGACGGCCCTCGGCCCCGTCGGAGGCGAGCCGGATCGGGGTGCCGTGCCCGGGGAGCAGCACCTCGCTGCCGTCCAGGTGCAGGAAGACCAGGCGGCGGGGCGGCTTGCCCAGGTTCTGCACCCGGGCCACGGTCTCCTGGCCCCGGTAGCAGCCCTTCTGGAGGTGGACGGCGGTGTCGATCAGGCCCAGCTCGTGCGGGATGGTGCGGTGGTCGGTCTCGAAACCGAGCCGCGGGCGGTGTCCCTCGACGCGCAGCGCCTCGTAGGCCAGCACCCCGGCGGCCGGGCCGTGCTCAGCCGCGTACGCCTCCAGGCCGGCGCGCGGCAGGAACAGGTCTCGGCCGTACGCCGTCTCGCGCACGGCGGCACCCTCCGGCGCCGGGGCGATGGAACCGGCCGGCAGGTACACGACCGCGAAGTCCTCCGTACGGTCGGCGACTTCGACGCGGTAGAAGAACTTCATCGACTCCAGATAGGCGATCAGCTCGCCCTGGGTGCCCGGCTCGACGTGCATCCACACGGTCTCGCCGTCGTCGACGAGGTACATGGCGTGCTCGATGTGCCCGTTCGCCGTGAGGATCAGGGAATCGGTGGCCTGGCCCGGCGCGAGGTCGGTGACGTGCTGGGTGATCAGCAGGTGCAGCCAGGCCAGCCGGTCGCTCCCGGTGACGGTGACCACGCCCCGGTGCGAGAGGTCGACGAGGCCGGAGCCGTCGGCGAGGGCACGCTGCTCGCGGAACAGGTCACCGTAGTGCGCGGCGACACCTTCGTCGCAGCCCTCGGCGGGGACGGCACCGGGCAGGGACAGCAGGGGGCTCTTCATGTGACCAGCGTACGACTCGGCCCTCAGGCCGGATTCGCGGACCGCTCGACCGGATTCACCGGATTCCCCGGATTCCCGGACTGTGCCGGATCAGCGGACCGCTCGGCCGCCTTCGCCGCGCAGTCCGCGCAGTGGCCGAAGATCGCGAAGTGCTTCATGTCCGTCTCGAACCCGAACGTGCCGCGCAGCTTCTCGGTGAACTCCCCGACGACGCCGACATCGGCCTCGATGACGTCTCCGCAGTCCCGGCAGACCAGGTGGATGTGGTGGTGGCGGTCGGCCAGGTGGTACGTCGGTGCCTTGTGGCCCAGATGGGCATGGCTGACCAGGCCCAGCTCCTCCAGAAGCTCCAGGGTCCGGTAGACGGTCGAGATGTTCACGCCGGAAGCCGTCCGGCGGACCTCGGAGAGGATGTCGTCGGGCGTCGCGTGCTCCAGCGCGTCCACGGCTTCCAGGACAAGCTGCCGCTGCGGCGTCAGCCGGTAGCCACGCTGTCGAAGATCGGTCTTCCAGTCGGTGCTCACCACAGGCCCCAGTGTAGGTCCGTACGGGTGCCGCCCCCAGCGGAACGGGGGGAGCGGACCGCCGGGCCGGCTACTTGAAGAACGCGATCCCGTCGTCCGGCAGGTCACCGAGGCTCTTCGCCATCGCGGCGACCTCTTCGGGGGTGACGACCTTCTTGAGGTGCGCCGACATGTACGGCCGCAGCTCCACCTCGGGCGTGGACTTCTCACCGACCCACATCAGGTCGCTCTTCACATAGCCGTAGAGCCGCTTGCCACCGTTGTACGGGCCGGAGGCCGCGGTCCGGGCCACCGCGTCGGTGACCAGGTCGATCTGCGGCTTCTGGTGGCCCAGCTCGCCGTACCAGATCTCGATGACGCCCTGGTCGCGGACCATGACGACCTCGACCTTGCGGTCCTTGTCGATGCGCCAGTAGCCGGACTCGGACTCCAGCGGCCGGACCTTCTCGCCCTCGGCGTCGAGCACCCAGGTGTGCGAGACGTACTCCAGGAAGTCCCGGCCGTCGTGGCTGAAGGTCACTTCCTGGCCGAAGTTGCACTTGTCGGCACCGGGGAAGTCGGACACTCCCGCACCCGCCCAGTTGCCCAGGAGGAAGGCCAGCGGGACGAGGTCCGGGTGGAGGTCGGACGGAATCTCGATCATGAGCGGCTCAGACGATCTGTGAGGCGGGCGGAACAGGGAGGGCGCGCGTGGAGCTGAGGGGTCAGCGCTGACCCTGGTAGAGCTTCTTCACGGTCAGACCGGCGAAGGCGAGGGTGCAGACACAGACCAGGACCAGCAGGGTGGTGAAGAATGCCTCAAGCACGGGAGCTCCTTGAACGAGCGGTATGGCAGCAGTACGGGCCGGGTCCCAGCCTAATGGGTGGAGGCCCGGCCCGTCGGTTCGGGGTTTGCCGCGGGGCGGCGCCCCGGGCGCTCCCCTCACCGCCGCGCACCCGGGGATTACAGTTCGGCGTATGCCGAAGAAGCTCGTGATCAAGGTGACCGCAGGTGCCGACTCCGCCGAGCGCTGCTCGCAGGCGTTCACGGTGGCGGCGGTCGCCGTCGCCAGCGGTGTGGAGGTCTCGCTCTGGCTGACCGGGGAGTCCGCCTGGTTCGCCCTGCCGGGGCGGGCCGCCGAGTTCGAACTTCCGCACTCGGCGCCGCTGCCGGATCTGATCGAGTCGATCCAGGCGGGCGGCCTGATCACGCTCTGCACCCAGTGCGCGGCCCGCCGCGACATCACGGAGCAGGACGTCCTGGACGGCGTACGGATCGCCGGGGCCCAGGTCTTCGTCAGCGAGATCATGGCCGACGGCGTGCAGGCCCTCGTCTACTGACGGAGCCGGTTACTGACGGAGCCGGTCGCTCACCGGCGGCGCCTCTTGCCGTCGAGTTCGTCCCACCACTCGTCGGACTCCGGGTCACCGGTGGGGTTCTCCTTGTCCGTCCGCTGCCGGGGGTCGGGGGGCGGATCGTCCCACCAGCGGTCCTCCGGACCCTTCCGGTTGGCCACGATCGCCGCGACGGGCGGGATGACCATGGCGATCACGCACATGCTGATGGCGGCGGGAATCGACCAGAGCCTCACGAAGGCCCAGGCCGAGATGAAGAGGACGAGACATCCGCCCATCATCAGAAGATATGCGCGACGGCGTCGGGCGTACATAAGTCCAGCGTAGGCCTGATTCGCCCGCCCAGCCGGTCCTGGAGGAGAGGTACCGTCGCCCGGACGGCACGAAGGGCCGTACCCCGGTTCAGTAGGGCGTCCAACCCCCTGGGGTACGGCCCTTCGGCCGGTCTTCGTGCCTGGCCCAGGACGACAGGCCCTAGACGGCGATGGCCACCTCGGCGAGACCGCCCGTCTGTGCCACGACCGTGCGGTCGGCGCTGCCGCCCGGGACGAGCGCGCGCAGCGTCCAGGTGCCCTCGGCCGCGTAGAAGCGGAACTGTCCGGTCGCGGAGGTCGGGACCTCCGCGGTGAACTCACCGGTCGAGTCCAGCAGGCGGACGTAGCCGGTGACGGGCTCGCCGTCGCGGGTCACGCTGCCCTGGATGGTGGTCTCTCCGGGCTTGATCGTCGAAGCGTCGGGGCCGCCGGCCTTTGCTCCACACATGGCGTTCTGTCCTTCTGGTCGGGGGTCGTGCCGGTCCGGGTGGTGCGGACTTACTTGTTCGCGCCGAGCTCGATCGGCACACCCACGAGGGAGCCGTACTCGGTCCACGAGCCGTCGTAGTTCTTGACGTTCTCCTGGCCGAGGAGCTGGTGCAGCACGAACCAGGTGAGCGCGGAGCGCTCACCGATGCGGCAGTACGCGATGGTGTCCTTCGACAGGTCGACCTGCTCGGCCTCGTAGAGGGCCTTCAGCTCGTCGTCCGACCTGAAGGTGCCGTCGTCGTTGGCGTTCTTCGACCACGGGATGTTGCGGGCGCTCGGCACGTGGCCGGGGCGCTGCGACTGCTCCTGCGGGAGGTGGGCCGGGGCGAGCAGCTTGCCGCTGAACTCGTCGGGCGAGCGCACGTCGACCAGGTTCTGGGTGCCGATCGCCTTCACGACGTCGTCGCGGTAGGCGCGGATCGACTCGTCCTGCGGCTTGGCCTTGTACTGGGTGGCCGGGCGGGACGGGATCTGGTCACCGTCGACCAGGTCGCGGGAGTCGAGCTCCCACTTCTTGCGGCCGCCGTCGAGCAGGCGGACGTCCTGGTGGCCGTAGAGCTTGAAGTACCAGAACGCGTAGGACGCGAACCAGTTGTTGTTGCCGCCGTACAGGACGACCGTGGTGTCGTTGCCGATGCCCTTGCCGGACAGCAGCTCCTCGAAGCCCGCCTGGTCGATGAAGTCGCGGCGGACCGGGTCCTGGAGGTCCTTGGTCCAGTCGATCCGGATCGCGTTCTTGATGTGGTTCTTCTCGTACGCGGCCGTGTCCTCGTCGACCTCGACGATGGCAACCTTCGGGTCGTCGATGTGGGCCTCGACCCAGTCGGCGTCTACCAGGACGTCACTGCGGCTCATTGTGTTTCTCCTCCGGGGCAGTCTGCGGCGAGATGATGCGAGGTGGTGCGGGATGCGGATGTACGGGGCGCGGAATTCGGCACGTGCACAGAGGCATCAGGATGGCCCCGACGAACGGTCGGACGGCCGGGAACGCGGGAAATCGAGGCTCCCGCTCAGACAGTGCGACAGAGCATGGCGGCGACGCGGCACAGGTCCACTGCCCGCCGCTTCGTGAGATCCGCCCGTCCCCGCTGCGGGAGACCGCTAATAGAGCACTGCATGGGACCGATCGTAGGGACGTACAGGCGGACATGTCACCGTCGTGTCGCCCATTGAGACACGATCATCCACAGGGTGAGACGCGAGCGGGTTCGGGCCTTCTCCGGAGCCGCTCCCGGGAGCGCCGTGCCTGTCGGACATCTGCGGAACGGACGCAGCCGTCTCAGTATGTGGCGCGGACGTCTTTCCTGCGGCGCGACAGGCCGGGCACGGCGGGGGGTCAGCCGGCCAGCGTGACGTCGGTGCCGGTCACCGAGATCTCCAGGCCCGCGGCGGTCGGCTGGATCTTCTCCAGCTTCAGGCCCTCGGGCAGCCCGCCGACCTCGCGCTCGAAGTCGGTCCTCTTGCGCACCAGGCCCTCAAGCCCGGGGATGCCCTCGCCCGGCACCTTGTCGGCGTGCACCCGCACGGTGTGGCCGTCGACCAGGGTGACGCTGGACAGGACGCTGCGCGAGATCTCGCGGCCGAGACCGGGGACCTCGACCGTGCCGGTCACCTTCACCTTGCCGTTGCCGCCGTACGCGACGGCGACGTCCGCGTTGGCCGCCTTGGTGAGGTCCGCGTACGAGACCACGGCCGTCCCGGTCGCGCGTGCGGCGACGGCGCCGGAGAAACCGTCGGTCAGCCGGACCTGGTGCAGGTCGGCGTTCATCTCGCTGATCCGGAGCGTGCGGCCGTTCGCGCTGGTCTCCAGGCCGGTGATCTTCACATCGACCTCGTCGAGCTCCGATCCGGCGAGCTGCGTCAGGAACGGAAAACCCTTGATCGAGACGTCCGTCGAGCCGATCTCCGCCCCGGGCACCCGCACCCGCTCCGCGACCTGCGATTCGGCGAAATACACCGCCGCGCGGTCGATGGCGATGAACACGCCGGCCAGAACCACCACTATGACCAGCAGTATTCGCAGTGCACGCATGCCTGTCCTCCCCCGCCCGCGTCCGTTCGGACCGCTCGGCGCCCGTGAGCCTACTGCGGCCGCACGTCACGCCCCGGGTGATCGACGAGCGGAAGCCCCCCATCGGTTCCCCGTGGAGGGCTTCGGCATCTCTGTGACGCGTGAGGCGCGACGGTCACGAGTGACGGGGCGCGGGGTGGCCGGCTACGCGATCACGCGGCCGATCAGGTACACGGCGGGCGCGGCCGCGGTGAGCGGCAGCGCCACTCCGGCGGTCATGTGCACGAAGCGCGACGGGTAGTCGTAGCTGGCCACCCGCAGCCCGATCAGCGCGCAGCCACCGGCGGCGAGGCCGAGCAGCGCGCCCTTCGCCCCCAGGTCCGTGACGGTTCCCACCGCCCCGCCGGCCGCCGCCGCGACGACCAGCGCCGCCACGACCGAGGCCGGTCCGGGCAGCGGAAGCGCCCGAGCGAGCACCGCGAGGGCCACCGCGACGCCGCCGACCGTCACCGCGTCCGGGACCGCCGCGAGGTGGCCGGCGGCCAGGACCGCGAGCGCGGCCGAGGCGACGGTGGCCATCAGGCCCTCCATCCGCTCGTCGGCGCCCGCCCGGCTGCGCAGCTGCAGGACGACGGTGAGCAGCACCCAGACGCCGAGCGTGCCGAGGATCGCGGCCGGACCGTTCTCCCGGCCCGCGGCCAGCAGCGCCACATCGGCGACGAGGCCACCGGCGAACGCGAGCGCGATGCCCTGCCGGGCCGGCCACATGCCGTTGAGCCGGAACCACCCGGCCGCGGTCACCGCCTGGAGCAGCACCAGCGGTACGGCCAGGGCGTACGAGCCGATGGCCGCACCGAGCGCGAGCAGCAGCCCGAGTCCCGCGGTGATCGCGGCCGGCTGCATCCCGGGCGCGATGATCGGGGAGCGGCCCTCTGCGCGGGCCCGCTGGGCGTCCGTGACACGGCTGTTACCCAGCGTGGTGGGCGCGCTGTATCCGTCGTCGTCCTGCGCGGCGTCCGGGGAGCCGGCCACCGGCCCGGGAGCCGCGGGCGCCGCCTGGACCTCCGGCGGCAGCGGGTACGCGCCGGAGGGGCCCTGCGCCTGCTGCACGGGCTGCGCCGGCTGCTGGGCCGGCCGGAGGGTGGGCTGGTACTGGGTGTCCCAGGTCTGGCCCTCCCAGGTCTGCGCGACCTGCTCCCCGGCCTGCGGATCCTGATAGGGCTGGTGCGCCTGGTGCGCCTGGTGCGCCTGCTGGGGCTGGTGCGCCTGCTGGGGCTCGTACGGATGCTGCACGGACTGGTGGGTCGGGTGTGCGGCCCGGTACGGCTGCGGTGCGGCCCGCGGCGGCTCGTACGTGCCCTGCGGTGCCTGTGGAGCCTGTGGTGCGTACGGGGCCGCTTCGCCCGCGTAGGGGGCCCGCTGCCCGTAGGACGCTTCACCGTAGGGCTGCTGCCCGTAAGCGGGGTCCGGGTAGCCCTGGTCCCCGTACGACTGGTCCGCGTACGGCTGGTTCCCGTACGGCTGTGGCTCCTGACCGTACGGCTGGTCCGGGTACGGATGCTGCTGATCGCTGCTGCTCATGTTCTGCGGTTCACCCTCCTGCGAACGGCGGGAGCACCTCGACCGTGCCGCCCTCGGCAAGGCGTACGGTCTCATGGCTCCGGGTCCCGACGGGGTCACCGTCGATGAGGAACGAGCACCTCTGCAGCACCCGGGTCAGCTCACCGGGGTGCCGGCCGCGCACCGCGTCGAGCGCCTCCTTGAGCGTCGCGGCGGTGTACGGCTCCTCCGCGGTTCCGGCAGCGGCCTTGGCGGCTGCCCAGTAACGGATCGTTCCCGCGGGCATGGCGGCGGCTCCTCTCGTCTCACGTCGGCTCGGGCTCGGCTGTCCATCATCGTGCACCGCGGTCACCGGTCCACAGCCCAGTCGGCGAGGCGGCCGAGCAGGGCCGCGTCCGCCGCGTTCTCCGCGTGCCCCATCCCGCGCTCCAGCCACAGCTCAGCGGCCCCGTCCGCCGCCTCTGCCAGCATCCGGGGGTGGTCGAGCGGGAAGTACGGGTCCCGGTCGCCGTGCACGATCAGCAACGGGGTCGGGGCGATCAGCGGGACCGCCGCGACCGGGGAGAGCGGAACCGGGTCCCAGCCGTCGCGGGCGATCCGGGTCCGGAAGCCGTACTGCCCGACCAGCCGGCCGCCGGGACGGGTGACCATCCAGTGCAGCCGACGCATCGGGGCCGTGCCCCGGTAGTACCAGCGCGCCGGGGAGCTCACGGAAACCACCGCATCGGCGCACGCCCCCAAACGCGCTTCCGTGCGCCCCCCACGCAACGGAACGGACCGGACGCCCTCGCGCTCGGCCGCCGGATCCGTATACAGCGCCCCGTGCCGGAGCGCCACGGAACCGCCCATGGAGAACCCGACCGTAACGACGCGCCGGTGCCCGAGCGACCGCGCCCAGGCCACCGCGGCCGCCAGATCCAGCACCTCCCGGTCGCCCACCGTGGACCGCCCGCCGGAGCCGCCGTGCCCCCGGAACGAGAACGTGATCACGGCCGCACGCTGGGCGAACACCTCCACGGCACGCCGCACCGCAGGGCGGTCGGCCGAACCGGTGAAACCGTGCGCGACGACGATCGCCGTACCGGAGTCGTCCGCACCCGCGCGTGCGCCGTCATCCGCCGTACACGGGTCGTACACCGCCTCGATCAGGACGCCGTCATCGGCGCGCAACGTGGTCCGCGACGACCCACGCGTGATCAAGGAAACAGAAGAACTCCGAAATCGCCCCTCGGACACAGAACTCATGTGGGCTATTCTGCTGGGAAGAGGATCCGGGCAAAGCAGCCCCCGGGTCCTTTTGTGCTTTCCGCGCGTTGTTACGGAGACGTTTCAACAAGCTCAGCGGCCCTGGGCGCGGGGCCGTACCGGTAAAACCCGTATGACGAACGTCGTACGGAACAACACGAATAGGCGTACGAAGCAGTGCCGCATACTCCCCCGGGCCCGGCCCGGGAGTGCCCCTCTCGCAGGGAACGAGGAGGACCGACGTAATGGGCGAGCCAACCGTGCACGATCATCGACCGACGACCCAGGCAGGTGGGCGGCGATGAGTTCACTGCTGCTCCTGACGAATGCCCTCCAACCGTCGACGGAGGTGCTTCCCGCCCTCGGCCTCCTGCTCCACAGCGTGCGGGTGGCCCCCGCCGAAGGCCCCGCTCTCGTCGACACCCCCGGTGCCGACGTCATCCTCATCGACGGACGGCGCGACCTGCCCCAGGTCCGCTCCCTCTGTCAGCTTCTGCGGTCCACCGGACCCGGCTGTCCGCTGATCCTCGTCGTCACGGAGGGCGGCCTCGCGGCCGTCACCGCGGACTGGGGAATCGATGACGTCCTGCTGGACACGGCGGGACCCGCCGAGGTCGAGGCGCGGCTGCGGCTGGCCACCGGCCGGCAGCAGATCACCTCCGACGACTCCCCGATGGAGATCCGCAACGGTGATCTGTCCATCGACGAGGCGACGTACAGCGCCAAGCTCAAGGGCCGGGTCCTGGACCTGACCTTCAAGGAATTCGAACTGATCAAGTACCTGGCGCAGCACCCGGGGCGGGTCTTCACCCGCGCCCAGCTGCTCCAGGAGGTCTGGGGCTACGACTACTTCGGCGGCACCCGGACGGTCGACGTGCACGTCCGGCGGCTGCGGGCCAAGCTCGGCCCCGAGCACGAGTCGCTCATCGGTACCGTCCGCAACGTGGGCTACCGGTTCGTCGCACCCGAGAAGGTGGAGCGGGCCGCGGGAGAGGCCAAGTCGGCGGCCGCGAAGGCGGCCACCGAAACCCTCCCCCGTTCGGAGCAGCCGGAGGCCGTCGAGGTAACGGAAGAAGGCCCGGTCCAGCCTGCCAAGAGGTAGTTATATCCGCGTAGACTGCCGCGCGTGGCCAAGGTGACGCGGGACGATGTGGCGAGACTGGCGGGGACGTCGACCGCGGTCGTCAGCTACGTCATCAACAACGGACCCAGGCCGGTCGCCCCGGCCACGCGCGAGCGGGTACTCGCCGCGATCAAGGAGCTGGGCTACCGGCCCGACCGGGTCGCCCAGGCGATGGCCTCGCGGCGGACCGATCTCATAGGGATGATCGTGCCGGACGCGCGGCAGCCGTTCTTCGCGGAGATGGCGCACGCGGTCGAACAGGCCGCCGCCGAACGCGGAAAAATGGTGCTCGTCGGCAACTCCGACTACCGCGACGAGCGCGAGGTCCACTACCTGCGGGCCTTCCTCGGCATGCGGGTCTCCGGGCTGATCCTGGTCAGCCAGGGCCCCAGCGAGCGGGCCGCGGCCGAGATAGAGGCGTGGGACGCCCGGGTCGTGCTGCTGCACGAGCGGCCCGAGGCGATCGACGACGTCGCGGTCGTCACGGACGACGTCGGCGGCGCCCAGCTCGCCACCCGTCACCTGCTGGAGCACGGCAACGCGTACGTGGCCTGCCTCGGCGGCGTCGAGTCGACCCCGGCGGTCGGTGACCCGGTGGCCGACCACGTCGAGGGCTGGCGCCGGGCGATGCACGAGTCGGGCCGCACGACAGAGGGCCGGCTCTTCCAGGCCCCGTACAACCGTTACGACGCCTACCTGGTGGCGCTGGAGCTCCTCGCGGGCCCGGACCGCCCCCCGGCGATCTTCTGCGCGACGGACGACCAGGCCATCGGCGTACTGCGGGCCGCCCGCGAGCTGCGGATCGACGTGCCGGGCGAGCTGGCGGTGGCGGGCTTCGACGACGTGAAGGAGGCCGGTCTCACCGACCCTCCGCTCACCACCGTCTTCTCGGACCGCCCGGCGATGGCACGGGCGGCCGTGGACCTGGTGCTCGACGACTCGCTCCGGGTGTCGGGCTCGCGGCGGGAGCGGCTGAAGCAGTTCCCCTCCGCGCTGGTGGTCCGGCGTTCCTGCGGCTGCGGTGAGCCCCCGGCGGCCCGGCCGGCGCCCGCGTAGCCGATCGCGCCGGCCCCCGTCCCTCACGCGGCCGGCCGGCCTTTATATCGGGCATACGAGGTTCTGCCGGGCTTCTCAGGGCGTACTCACGCTCCTCTCATCTTCGCTGGACACTCTTCTAGACATGACAGAGAGCCAGCGCCCGAGCGGCGAGTACCCGATGTACCCCTCGTACGGCAACGGCGACGCGGCCTATCCGCCGCCGCCGTCATACCAGCCCGCGCGGTCGGCGGGCTCGGGCGGCGGTGACCCCGTGTGGCCCGCCCCCGGGCAGCCGGA